>DAICZW010000010.1 GCA_027310965.1 bacterium
CCCCTCAACAGAGGGGAAAATGCTCCCGATCCGAAGATTTCAAAGCGCAGGTCCTCGACCGAAGCCTGCCCTCGACCCGATCGCGGGTCGAGGGCGACGGAAAAGAAGGCCGCTTTCTTATAAGCGAAGGTCGTAACCAGAACAAGCTTTATTACGTTCTACATGATAGATGGCGAGGAAAAACTTATAGATCGCGCCGTCGGGGGAGATTCCTCGGCTTTTGGCGTTCTTTATGATCATTATCAGCCGATGATTTATCGGTTTACGCTGGTCAAAACGGGGCGTCGTGAGGAGGCCGAGGATCTCACCCATCAGATTTTTTTGTCCGCATGGCAGAATGTCAGGAACTACAAGCATCGCGGACATCCTTTTTCAAGCTGGCTTTATCAGATCGCGCGGAATCAGGTAGTGGATTATTACCGTTCGAAGAAGAATAATGCGAGCCTTGATGACGGTGAACCGGAGCTTTTCACGCCTTCCATGGCGACGGATCCGGTCGATGTTTCGGTGAAGCTTGCCGTGGAGAAAGTTTTTCTCGCGATAAAAAAACTGAAACCGGAGCATGGCGATGTCATTATGCTGCGATTTGTGGAAGATCTTTCTTTGCGCGATACGGCGAAAGCGCTCAAGAAAACGGAGGGCGCCGTAAAACTGATGCAGCATCGCGCGATAAAAGAATTGAAAAAAATATTGGGCAATTCGATCGCGCAATTATAACCGGAATTAAAAAATATCGGCGATGCGGTTTCGCAACTATAAATCAATGGAACTTTTTGAAATATTAAAACAGTGCCGGCTTATAAAACCGGACGAGGCGTTTACCGAACGCTCGCGCCGCGCCGTTTTGGCGTCATCGCAGTTTGAAAGCCAGACCTCGATGGGGATTTTCAAGGCGCGCCGCTTCATTTTCCGGTTCGTCGAAACGGGCGCCGCCCTTGCGCTCGCGGGGCTTTTTATCGTGCTTATCATGGGAGGATTTTCCGGAACGGCAATCGCTCCCGTCCGGTTCTCCGCGATTGATCCGAAGGTGCTTCGCGCCGAAGCGCAGGCAATCGACGCGCAGATCAATCTTGCCAGTTTGAATTATTCCGAGCCCGCCGCGGTCGCGGAATCGACGCAGAAAATTGCCGATTCTCTCCATAAAGACAAAAACGACAAAGCATCGAGCATCGCTCCCGCAACTTCCACTGTTTCTGTTCCCTCAAGCACGAATGACGTCTCCTCATCTTTCTCCTCATCTTTCTCCTCATCGACCCTTTCCATCGACCAGGCGCTTGAAGAACTGACGAAATAGAAATTTCATTTTCTCTGCCATCGGCCGTTCTTTTAAGGTAAGGTAAGGATTAAGAAAAAAGAATGGAAGCATGAAGAATGGAAAGACTGGAAGCATGGATCCTTCTCTTTGGTTTGGGAGGACGACAGATGAGAAGTATGAATCGTCCTTTTCGGCAGTATGACAGAGGCGGTTTTTGTGCTATAATGGATTATTATGAAAAATATAAGGTTTGCCGCTGTGGCGGCGCTTGCGGTATTCGGTTTTGCGGTTTTTGCACGGTTGCCTATGGCGCGCGCAGCGGACAACTGCGGTATTTCTAAGGATGACATCGCCGCGATCCAGGCAATCCAATCGAATCCCAACCTCGGTTATCTTGACGAGATAAACCAGGAGCTTGCCGCGCGAAAAAATCTTTTATCAAAAACGATCACGTGCGCAAAAAACGACGCCCAATCTTTGCGGGCGACCATGGCGGGCGCTTCCGTAAGCGCGGCGGATGAAAATATTAAAAGCCAGCTTCTGGGGAATATAGACGTTGCCATCGATTATTACAATCTCGAACTTGGAAAACTCAACGATTCGGGGATAAAAGAGACCGAACAAATCGCGCAGGAAGTTCTTTCATGGCGCGCGAGCACCTATGTCCAGCTCGCCGGCCGCGTCGATAATTTTATTTTATGGTCGGAGAATCAGAATCTTTTTGAAACCGCCTCGGCGCGGATGGCGCAAATAACGCCGATGGTTTCTTTCTTGTCCCAGACGAACAACAGCGACCTTGCGAACGCTTTTTCTGCGGCGCAGACGTCGTTTGCCGCCGCGAAAAACGAGAACGCTTCGGCGCGCAGCGCGATCGTGCAATCATTGTCTTCCGACCAGACGCTCGGCGTCATCAAGCAGTCTTTGCAATCGCTTTCCGACACTTATCAGAATTTTTTCAACGTGAGCGACATCATCCAGAAACTGCTCACGGGAACGAGTCAGAGTTGATGGGAACCCCGTCGTTTTTCCTTGACCTTTCGTTATTTATCCATGCCGAAAACAAAACCCTGCCAGTAAAGCTGATGGGGAGTTTCATTTTTCCCTTTCGGGTTACGGCAGGTTAAGCAAGTAACCGGGATGAATGTTTTTAATCACGCTAAGCCGGGGAAGAAATCGATTTTTATTTTTCGGCGCGGAACGCCCATGGCACGGAGTATTTCCAGGAAAGCGGCGACCATCGCGGGAGGGCCGGAAACAAAGAAGAGCCGCTCGCGGTAGTCGGGGATTTCCCGCGCAATGATGCCGGGACGCAAGGGTCCGGCCGAGATTCCGGAAGCCGGAGCCTGTTCTCTGGTAACGCAATAAACCGTTTTTATTCCCAGTTCGTTCTCCGCGCGATCCAAAATGTCTTTGTAGGCGATTTCTTCCGCCGTCTTATTGGAATAAATAAGCGTTGCCGTGCGGGCGTCTTTCGTATCGAGCATGTATTTGATCATGCTGCGGAAGGGCGTGATACCGATGCCGCGATGAACAAAAAAGAAAAAATTGTTTTTTCATGGTACAGCGTCTTA
This sequence comes from bacterium, assembly GCA_027310965.1. GTDB lineage: Bacteria > Patescibacteriota > Minisyncoccia > UBA6257 > 2-01-FULL-56-20 > CAIWCR01. Next base: position 2,827 of record DAICZW010000010.1, read on the forward strand.
TTATACAGGACGTACGCACGTGTGCCGGGTACGGGGCATTTTCCGGGCACTATAACCATAGTACTGATTACTGATACTGTATGAAACTCGGTTGAGGGCTGAGTTTCATAACCTCGGCGGGCGTCATGAGATGGCCGGCACGGGTATCGTTTTTATAAAATAATTTGAAACCGGTGAATTGCACGGGTTCGCTTTCGATAAAATCTTCATACGTTTTTATCTTTTGCGCAGGCGGTCCGAAGCCGTCCATGTCCATGACAATCTCCACCTGCGGCAAGGGGGTTATATCTTGATAATGCGTCACCATGGGCTGAGTAAAGCGGTGTATCACGAGAATTTTCGGCGGCAGATTATTTTCTTTGACGATATTCGCCAGGTAATCAGCCGCGTAATTGATATCCGATGCGTCCATGGTGCCGATCACGGTTCCGGGCTTTTCGCCGTTATGCATGGCAAATTCAGGGTCGAGCGCGAGATTTACCTGCGGCAACTTAAGATACGGCTCAAGAAGCGGAATCTCATTTTGCACATCGCTTAATCCGACTTGCACGTCAAGGAACACGATGCCGTTCATTTGGGACGCCATCTGAATGGCTTTCTCTATCTGGCTCGGAGGCATGCGGAGGCGGTAATCGCCGTCCGGTCCAGGATTATTCTGAGCGGCAACCGCGATATAATCGAGCGCGGGTATCACGGGCGTTGATGGATCGGCAGTTTGCCATGCCTGCGTGGTACTCGCGAGCATTTGCAATACCTGCGCCGGCGGATATTCGCCAAGAACGCCCATTTGCGTCGAATAGAAATTACCGTAATAGGCGACAATACGGTCGAATGGCAGCAACGCGCCGCCGTCGGGATAGATGGTTTTTACGGGCCAGCCGACCGGCAGGGTCGATGTCGTGATGATAGTCGATGTCGGAGTGAATTTTGTCCCCTTAATAAAGGTCACCTGCTTGATGATTTTAAGATTCGCCACTTGAAGCAGTTTTGCGTTATATGCGGCGATATCGAGCGACGGCTGCGGCGCGAGATCGGAAGGCGTTGTTACGGTATTCATCATTGTTGTTGCCGAAAGCGCCGCCGTAGCGGGGTCGTTGCCGCCGTCAATGACGATCACGCGGGGATAGTTTATCGATGCAAAAACGCCGCCGATAACGCCGAGGAAAATAATGCCCATAACGATACCAATCCTGATTTTTTTATTCATTATTCATTCGTATCCCAACAGCGAACTTTTTGAAGAAATGCTCAAATTGCGAGTATCGACCCGCGAGAAACCAACGGAAAATATGAAGAGGGTTATATTAAGGGGTCAATAGGGGTCACTGTCAGAACGATGCCATAACCGCACTTTACGACCAGGAATATATGGCGGCCGTGAGAGAAAAACTGAACATTATCGCGGCGTTCAAGGCGGCGATGGCGAAACCGGTGAAAGAATAAAAAATCTTGCAGAAATCGGGAAATGCCATTACGAAGCCATACGGGTCGAGAAAACGGGGTCTCCATGGGTGCGCTATAGCTTATAAGAAACTGTTACGAAATCGGCGACTCAATTTCTGGATTTTCCGTAGCGCTTTTGGATATCATACAACTTCCAAACTCATTTCTCAATCTCGATTTTCATGATGAGCGGATTCAGCTCTGCGTGCTCGGCGCTGAGCTTTGCTTTGCCTTCTCCGTTCACGGCAGGATGAGCAATAATCCGCTGATCCTCTGTTTCATGGTCGCCACGCTCATCAAGCCGAAGCTTCGCGGTCGCTTTCGCGTCGTGATGCCCCCCACATCCAGGTCGCGCATGAGGATGTCGACGTATTCTCCGACCGAGGGATGCAGGAGTTCTCCGCAGACGCGGTTGCCGGCCTCCCAGACGGTTTTGAGCGCCGCATCGACATCGGCGCCGTAGACGATTTTCTGTCCCCGTCCGTCTTCATGAGTCGGATCCTTTCTTTGGATCGTTCTGAATTTCCGAATAGCCGCTTTTCTCGTCATCTTTGCCACCCGGCAGACCGCATCCAATATCGCTCCTTTTTCTTTTCTGTCGCTCCGCCAATACGCCGCTTTATACTCCTCGAATATGCTGTTTTTGGTTTCCATAGTCATGATGACTACGGTAACCCATTTATGAGCTATCCACTCCTATTTCGGTAACAGTTTCAATGAGCTATAACGTGCGTTGATTTTTTCCACTGCGACTGCTACACTGTAAACGATATGGTAAAAACGCAACGACAATTCACGGCGGTATTTCGCAAGGCGGGGAAGCAATATCTCGCTTGGATCGAAGAGATACCCGGCGTCAACACGCAGGGCAAGACGCTCAGGGAAGCCAAAGAGAATCTGAAGGAAGCTCTCTCGTTGGTTTTAGAAGTCAATCGAACCATCTCCTCTGCGGAGAATTATGGCCAAGATCTGATCCGGGAAAATATCGCAATCGGAGCATAAACCTTTTTACCCAATGAAACGGAAGGATCTGGTTGGCCATCTTTTAAAGGAGGGCTGCGTCCAAGTCCGGGAAGGCGGACGGCATACGGTATTCCTCAACCCTCGCACGAAAAGCGTTTCCACCGTGCCACGGCACACTGAAATAAACGGATACCTGGCAAAGAAAATCTGTCGGGACCTTGGGGTCAATCAACCAAGAAAGAAATAGGCGTCTTGAAAGTGGGTTTTCGTATTCGTATATGAGATGCGAATTGCACGAAATGATACCCTATGACCCTGTAAAATAAGGGTATAGGGGTACAAAAATAAACTCCTAATTGAGAGAGGGTCAAAATGCCAATTATACAAAATCGGCAAAAAATAAGCGGTTCCAAGTTGGCACCGGAAGTGCCGAATTAGGACACCCCGTTTTGGCGGTGTTTTTTGTTTTTTCTTTTTTTTCTTCCGGTGTTTCGCGAGCATTTCGTCCGGCGTGAATGAATCAAGACATCCCATTGGTCGCCGACTGAGTTTTGCTTCAATCTTTTTAATACATCTTTTTGAATACTTTGATAGATCGCTTCCTTTCGGAATATCTTCGCGAATCACGCCGTTCAGATGCTCGATACTTCCTTTCTCCCATGAATGATAGGGATGGCAGAAATAGATGGTAATATTCAATAATTTCTCGAGATGTTTATGATGCTGCAAAAGCAGATCATTGTCCGTGGTTGCTGTCTTCATCTCGGGGAAACGCTGCTTGATACGGAGAAACGCCTTTTCAAAATTTCTGATTGAAACCGGAAACACTTTCTCGATGAACGGCTTCCGTATTTTTCGATCAACCGCGGTAAGCAGGATGCCTTTCCCTGATTTTCCCGAAACGATGAAATCGAATTCAATATCGCCGACCCTTCCTCTCTTGTCCGCTATTTTCGGGCGTTTTTCAATGAATTTCCTGTCTTTGAGCTTTTGGTGGCGTCCTCTTCGAGGACGCCGTTTCTTTTTCCTATGTACCCAAAGCCAGTTCGCCATCTGCGCTCCCGAAGCGCTTTTGAGCCATCGATAGATGGCATCTTTCGATATCGAAGGAAGATGCTTTTCTCGTTTTGTGACGCGTCGGGCGATGTTCCCCGGTCTTTGTCCGTCCTTCAGGCGGGCAACGATTGCCTGTTTCAGTTCGGGATGATCGATGATCTTCTTCCCTTGATAGTGCGCGTACTTTCTCCGGACATACGTTTTGTGCTGCGCTTTCTTCGGGCTATACCGCCTTTTCACTTTGTTGCGCCGGACTTCAAGCGCAATCGTATTCGGACTTCGTTCCATCAGCTCCGCGATAAAACGGAGGGTATATTTCTTTTTCAAGAATCCTTTGATCTCGCGCCGATCGCTTTCCGTCAGTTGCTTCCATGATTTTTTTGATCATTGTTTTTTCTCATATTATCGCATTTTTCGGCGACCGACTGTCCTAATTCAAAAGAGAAAGCGGGGGAGGGTGCTCATTATGGAAAAGGACATCTTGGGCGAGGGGATGGAGTTGACGAAGGTCACTCTCGAATCTTCCTCAGAGAGCAATTGCATTCCGCAGTGCGGTCCCGATTGCGGCCCCGCCTGCATTCCGGCGTAAGCCGGGACCAAAACATGGCGTCCCTTTTACGAGGGACGCTATTATCTTCTTTTAATGCCAGTCGGCCCATTCGGTAATTTTAGATCGTGGTTTTAAAAGCCCTTCTCTGTGAAATTTTTTCCGCATTCTTTTTTCGAATTGGAATATATCCTCGTTTGGATTTTTCAGATACTTCTTCCAATCGGGAAGGAGTTTTCTGTTCAAGCCGGCAAGATACTTATGTCCCATTAAAATATCGTTTTCCTCGAAATATTTCTTACTGTCATTCAATCGGATGCGCAGTTCATTATCGCAGGAAAGTTCGATAAGCGCGTGCATCAAATGCGGCGCAACGGGTATCCCCGAGGTAATATGATGCATTATTTCATGCCATAAATATACCGTCGCGTAGTTTTTCCATTCGTCGGGATGAGACCATGCGATGGCGTTGTTCTCCACGTACGTTCTTCCGCGCCAGAGCTTCGGATGCGAGACATACACTTTTATTTCTTTATTGATCTTGGATAGATCTATTTTGGTTATGTCGGTAAGATGCAAAAGGGAAAAATCATAATTCTTATTCCATTGTTTCTCTACGGTCATCGCATATCGTTCCGCTTCGCGGAATATCTTTTTGAACTCGGCGGTTCCATAGATTGCGGAAAGATTACCCTTTAGATTGGAGAATGCCATGGAAAGCCCTTTCGTAAGCCCATCGTCAAAAATAAGCGGTTCCAAGTTCTGGGACAGAACCTCATAGAGATTCTTATTTGTATCCCAAACCTTCCTTTTCAGCTTTAAAAAGGGAAGATAATCGGAATGGCTTTTGAGCGCGTGTTGCAGGACGAAGTCTTTATTTGCGACGAATTTCAACGTGATCATTCTTATAATTATAAGAACTTGACAAGAAAAAGTAAAAGCGTTTTCTGGTCAATAGCTTGGAATAGTTTCGGCGATTTTTTTGAACGGCGTAAGGAAATTGATACCCATGTGACTCCGCTCTCCGTTGTAGTAAGCGAGGTAAATCTTGATGGCTTTCCGATAGGATTTGCATTCCTTCGGAATGCGATCAAGACATTCCTCCTGGATCGTGCGGTTGAACCAACAGTCTTGCGTAAATATAAGAATTGTGGCAATATATGTAACAGAAAACCAATGATGGTTTCTATGGAGCAGTACTTTTAAAACAAAATAAAAAGGAGGCGAAAAGCCATGAGAGCAAATTCTTTGCCGTTGTTCAACGTACCGGCGGTAATCTCGAGTCACCGAACCATATTCCACGCGTTCGATGAGAAGGTTATCGTGGAAGCTCCCGGCAATCTTATAAGGAAGCTTGTCGAACTCTGTGACGGGAGCATTACCTTCGAAGAGGTCATCCAACGCATCAAAGGAGAATGGGACGAGGAATCGATGAGAGGGCTTATTGAGGATATGTTTCAAAAAAACCTTCTTATTAACGCGCGCAATCTCGGCGAAGAAGCATGGAAAGCCATAGAAAATCCGATGCGTTTTCCGATGATTATCGGTGAGAAGGATGTCGTAGAACTTGTTCGTGTTGCAACCGAACGGCATCGTTCCGATTCGGACAAGTGTCCTTACAGGGCGAAAACAAGTTCGCACGGATCGCTGATCGCTCAACGTCAATCCACTCGTTCTTTTTCGGGAGCTCCGGTGCCGTTTCAAAGCATCATTAATATGCTCTGGAGCGCATACGGAGAGTATGCCACGAAGGATGGTAGTTCGCACAGGACGAGTCCTTCCGCAGGCGCGTTGTATCCGCTTCTTATCCATGTCGCTTTATTTACCGAAACAGACAAGCTGCAACCCTCGGTGTATCGTGTGTGCTATGACTCTTCTGGGAATGTCGGACTGAAGCTTGCTTCGAAGGACGTATTGCAGTTCGCGCGTTCATTTCTTAACCCTGCGGGCATTTTGAAAGGTATCCATGGAGTTATCGTGATCAGCGGGTCATTCTCCATAACGGGAGAAAAATACGGGAATCGGAGCATGCTGTATGTGCCGCTCGAAGCGGGTCATGCCGCTCAAAACATTCTTCTTGAGGCAGTCGAGCACGATGTTGCCACCCTTGAGATCGGCGGGTTCGTCGATAAGTTTCTTGGAGAAGCAATCGATCTGCCGCTGGGATATCGGCCGCTCACGGCGATCGCATTCGGGGAAAAGGCAAACGCATTGGATATTGTAGTTCCGAAATCGACGCTGGAGGTTGAATGGGCGATCCCCGTAGCTGGCCAGTACTGTCCATCGTTCGCTATCGCTTCGGCGCGAGTGTCGGCTCAACGCAGCTGGTCGCACGGAAGAGATGCATCTCCGATCATAGCGCTTACCAAGGCCGTTGCCGAAGCGAAAGAGTGGGCAGCATGCGGGCGTATTCCCGATCTGGTTCGTGCGCGTTTCGGCGAACTTGAATCGGCGGTTGATCCGCGAGATATCATCAAGTTCCATCCGGCGCAGTATCGCGTGAAATATTTTCCGTTCGCGCCCTTCGATGAAAACAGGGAATACGCATGGACAAAGGGGTACGAGGCCGTGACGGGATCAAAGGCATATATTCTTGCTGATCACGTGTATTTTCCGTACTTCCCCGATACGCCGTATTATGCCTTCGCAAATTCATCCGGATGCGCCGCGCACCCCGACGAACAAACGGCCATCGAGACGGCCACGCTTGAACTTGTCGAGCGCGATGCTTTCATGAACGCTTACTTGTGCAAGCTCGCGCTCCCTACGGTAGAGGAGAAGACATTTCCCGGCGATATCCGAAAGAGGATTGCCGATCTCCAATCGCTTGGCTTCAAGGTGTGGATCAAGGATCACTCGCTCGATTGCGCGCCCGTGGCATTTGTGTTTGCTCAAAACAAGGAACTTGCGTTTACTACCTGCGCTTCGTGCGCAAGTTTTGACATCGCGCACGCGGTGAGCCACGCCTTGATGGAAGTCGAAGCGTCCGTGCTATCGCGCCTCCAGAACGGACCGGCGAAACCGACGAGACCCGATGAAGTCGTGATGCCGCTTGACCACGGAAGGCTCTACGGACAGAAACAGTATTTCCGCAATGCTGATTTCCTGGTTCATTGCGGAGATCGTATTTCATTCGGCGAGATCGGCGGCAACGTCGCCCATTCATGGAATGAACTCCTTGATCGATTTGCCTACAAGGGATGGCGTCTTTTTGTGATTCCACTCCATCTCTCGGATGAGTACGGCGGCAACGGCGACTTGTACATCATCCGTTCCGTCGTGCCCGGCATGGTGCCGATGACGTTCGGTTATCGGCAAGAACCGGCAGGCATGGAACGCATTTACGCGATTGCCGAAGCAATCGGAAACAAAAAGCTTTCCTATGGGGAGCTTACGAAATTTCCGCATCCCTTCGAGTGATCGCTGGGGCGGGAAGTAAAACTTCCCGCCCCCTTTTTTTATTAGTATAATAAAGCCAGATGAAAAATCTGGCGCATATCGAATTTTATTTTCCCGAAAAACGCGGCGTAAAAAACAAGCGAGAACTTGCTGGTTTGATATTGGATATGATGAGAAAAAGCGGCAGTATCGCATATGCGGGACATCGGGACGAAAAGAGTCTGCGTGAAAACATTATGCGGCACTTGGGCGACGCGGATGCGGCGCGTTATAAGCCATTATCGGAATCTCAAAAAAAGAAAGTCCTAAGACAAATCGAAGCGACTATCCGCAAATGTAGCGCCATTCTTCCTATTCCCACCAAGAATTACGTTTTCGTTTTTCCTTATTTGCCGACAAAAAAGGATGCAGCGTTTGAGGGTGTCATGGGAGTCGCCCCGTACAGTTGCGTCTTTCACGTCTTCCTTTCGCTTAATATGGGGTCGTTGAAGGCCTTGGCGAAGACCGTCGCCCATGAATTGAATCACACGATTTTCTATTACCGCCATTACGACCATTTGAATAACTATACGCTTCTTGACGAAATGATCATTGAAGGACTCGCGGAAAATTTCAGGGAGCAGGTTGTTGGCGGGACACCGGCTCCGTGGGCGGTGGTCCTCACCCGAAAAGGAGCTTTTAATGCATTGGAATCCTTGGACAAATTACTTTCTTCGAAAAACGATACCGTCCATCGAAACGTATTGTTTGGGAACAAAAAGTATAAACGTTGGACGGGATATTCGATAGGATATTGGATAGTGAAAGAGTTGATCCGCAAAAAACCGAATTTATCTTGGGGCGATATTATGAAATTAAGCTCCATGGAAATACTGAGAATTGCTCAAAAATAAAGAGAAGCGCAATGACGATCATTGCGCTTCTTTGGCGTGGCAGTGCAATTATTTATCTTTATTGCACTTGCCGCTACATTTGCCGGAACTGCACTGTTCTTGGCATCGGATCGTGCCGGGTGCAGGCTTCTGTTCCGCAGTGACTTTCCACGAGAACTTTTTGGGAATTTTCATTGCTTTCACCTCCTTTCTGTGCTCAAGTTAAATGCTAATTAAAATGATGCCATAGTTTCCGTTTTAGCGCAACATTGGCAAGGCGGCCAGTGCGGGTGAATGAATTGGGGCGTTTAAGGCGAAAGTTATCGCTTTGGCGCGTCAAAAAGGGGACGCGTCCGTCCCCAGTGGGCTAAAAGGTAAAGCACCACGAATTCTGCATATAGTCAAACAGCTCCGAGAATATCGGAGCTGTTTTTACGCATCTTGAATCCATATCCCTTATCGAAACCTTGCAACCACATCGAGCCACGTGGGGAGATTCGGAGCCGGACGGGAGGTTCTCCGCTCCAAATGGAAAAGAGCAAAAAAGCGATACTATCGGCATGAATTGTGTCTAAACTCAATTCTCTATAACATAATGTGCGCCTCTGCCATTATCCGTTTTCTTTGCGCATATATGCCCGCGCGTAATAGGGGTATGAGGGGCTACAACATCGACCATCTTTTGCGCAAGAGTATGCGGATGATGATATGGACGGGATGACCGCGTGGGAATGGTACGCATGCGTCGATTCGATGACGCGCGCTTCATCCACTGCACGATGCGCTTTCTTACGTTTGTATTATATCAAAAAGTGCAGGCAGGTCAGATTACGCTCACATAGACGCGGCCCCACATGATGTGGTATTGTTAACTTAATGAAAAATAACGTTTTAAAACCATTCGTTATTATTCTCAGTGTCTTTGTCTTCACCTTTGGTTTTTTAGCGGTCTCGAAAACGCACGCGGCGACGCTCTATGCGAGTAGCACGCTCTCAATGGCGGGCAATTGCTATTCGGTATACCCCTCCCTCAATATTGGGTACGTGTATGGGAACGATTTCGATGTTTCTGCCACTTTCGGTTCTGTCGGCGTGGCGTATAACGGCGGTTTCCTCACAGTCCAAGTTTTCTCGGATCCTGGCTATACGTCGCAGATCGCTGCGCGGACAACAGCAGATCTGTACACTTCTTATCAGACGGGGGGAACGGACATCACCCGGGACGTGGGGGTTCTGCCGTCCGGATATTACCGCGTCAGCCTTGGTGTCGAATGCAGTCCTTCGGCGTCCACGATTTCCTTCACGGGACTGACTCTTTCTTATGACGGAACGTGGCCGTCGCTTTCTATCGCGTCGCTCAATCAATACCAATCCGATGCAACAACAATTATCGCGGAGGGATCGATAATAACTGAACCAACCGTTGTTTTCGGGACCGCTCTCCAATCGATAAACACGAGTACGTTCCAGCTGCAGGTGGAAGTGCAACCGGCGGGGAGTAATTTCACCGGAATCCCGACCATTACCAGCCCTTTTGTATCAAGTAACGCGACAACAAGCTGGACGGGGCCAGACGGCAATTATCATTGGCAGGCAAGAATAATGGATTCTGACGACGCGACGTCAACGTGGAAACAATTCGGTTCGAGCGCAACCTCGACTGACTTTACGATCAATACGCATCCAGTGCCCTTTAACCAAGCTGGCGATGCCGCTTCTTCCATAGGTAGCTGGTACAGCGATAACTGGTACCAGTTGGGGAGAGGATTCGGCGGCACGATCCACGATCTGATTCTTGAAGCGTCGGTGAATTACGGAAATTATTATCAAGAAGGTGATTCGTATATCACCCTTTCAGAATTTTTCGATCCGAACTATACCAGTATGGTCGCCTCGACACCATTATTCTCTGGTTTTTTGTCGACGATAATGAGCACGTCAACCAATGAAACTCTCATTAGTGGATTGAACATTATTCTCAATCCGAACCGTTATTACCGCCTTGACACTGGCTATGAATATCAAAATGGCTTTGTCGTCCTTCGGGGAACGACTGTATTCGGCAAGGCGATGTACGATCAATTCATCTACGGATCGGGACGTGTTGAAAATTACTATCAGTTTTATCCGTACATCGTTGCGAATAAAACCGCGCCGCCCACAGTGGTAACTTCCTCGCTAGCTCAATACAAATCCGATGCGACGACTACGATAGCGAAAGGCGGAACGACGACCGAAATACCATCGTCCTTGAAGGTGTTCCGCAATCATCGTCTACGGATAACCTTAAGCTTCAATTCGAGCTTTCGACCAGCACTGACCCGAACAACTGGTTTTCAAATCCGATTATGGCCATGAGTGGACCAGTTATGTCTGGACAGATTGCTTCAATGACTATTCCCAACCTGATTGACGGCTCATATCACTGGCAGGCAAGAGCGATGGATACTGTTACGAATGCCGCTTCCGATTGGCAGGAATATGGTGGAACGGCGGGGAATGTTGATTTTGTGGTGCATACCGTACCGTTATTGACACAGGTTCCATCGAATTTTCCCTCTGTCGTTCAAACAAGTCTTTGGTCGCAGCAGATCTATGCAAATGGGACGGGCATTCTTTCTCCTGGTGCTTGCGGCCCAGACATTAGAAGCTGTGGTTGCGCTATCACCTCTTTCGTAATGAATGCTCGGTATTATGGAATCATGGAAGGAATTGACGGACAGGACATAAATCCTGGTTCGATTAATTCTTGGCTCGAAGCGACAAGCACCGGCAATCTAATGGCCGGTTACGATTCCCATGGCAACGTCAAATGGCCTCAAGCTGCAGCATATGCCCAGGATTTTTCCACTGGCATAGGTTTGCATTTTGACGGGTTGACGAGCGGTCAAGCCGTGAGCACGTTAAATCAATATTTGAGCCAAGATGAGCCAACGATCCTTTATGAGCGGAACATCGGCCATTATATCGTCGCTGACGGGCAACTCGCCACGACCTACACGATCAAAGATCCTGATTTCTACCTCACGAAAACATTGAATGATAATGTCGCGAATACTACCACAACACATGATTATCAGAATGCTTGGACAAACCTCCGCCTTTTCAGCGCAAACTTTATATCATCGCATATCGCGCAGCAAGGCATCTACATGAATCTTGGCTCTCCCGCCGAACTTTTGATCACCGATCCGAACGGCAACCAACTGGGCATAAATCCAATCACAAATACGACGTATAACGGCGTGAATGGCGGAGTATACGGTTCGGAAGGCATTAGCGACGGCAGCCAAGCAAATCCGTCCGTGCCGACGGAAAGCAAATACGCATGGATCCCAGATCCAGTAAACGGCACCTACAATATCCAAGTAATCGGTACCGGATCGGGGGATTACACCCTTCAAACTTTATCGTACGATGCGAGCGGTACGGCGCACACTGCGGTAGTTGTCGGGAGCACGACGCCGGATAAAGAGAACGGCTATAACTTGAATTTCACGCCGCAACAACCGCAGAATATCGCCCTCGTGCCGCAGGATACAACGCCACCCGTCATCTCGCACAGCGCCGTTTCACCGGAATATCTCCTCAATTCTTCATCGACCCAATTCATCTTCAGCGCGACCGATCCCGACAGTCCGGTAGCTAGTATCGCCTCAACGCTGGACGGTACCACGATTATGTCGCCGTATACTCTTACGTTTGGTCAAAACCAACTTGGCAACCACGCGATTGTCGTCACTGCGTCCGATCCCGCCGGGAATGCCACGAGCACGAGCGTCAACTACAACGTTAAATATCATTTCGGCGGTTTTCTGCCTCCCGTACTGGCCAATGGATCGGGCGTCTACAACCTCGGCAGAACTCTTCCCGTCAAATTTCAGCTCACCGACGCGAACGGCAACTTTATTTCGACTGCCGTTGCTCGACTTGTCGTAACCAATATTCAGAACGGCATTACGGGCTCCACGCCTATCACCATCACCGTTTCAACGGCCAATACCGGCAATCTTTTTCGCTACGACAGTTCCGATAATCAATATATTTATAACTTCAATACAAAGCAGCTGACTTCCGGCATATGGCAGATCAAGGTCGTTTTGGATGATGGAAATAGCTATACAGTGTTGGTTTCACTGAGATGAAAAGAAAAACTGTCTTTTTCGTGATCGTAGGTTTTTTGGTTGTAGGTGCCATGGCTTATTATTGGATGGCAAGACCGAAATCCTTGATTTCACTTCCGGCTGCGATTACCTCATCGGTTGTATTAAGTGGATCATCAACTACCCAAGTAAATGTTGGCAGCGGGGTATGTCTTACCAGTAATGAAGTTGCGAGTTATTCGGCCACAAGAAGTAAAGGAAATCCTGATTTTGGTACTGTTGTAATTGATGACAAATCAACTGGCGTGAAGATTTCTAATCTTCAGATTGAAAACGTGATATCGCAAAATTATCATGACTATGAATTACATCCTTGTGGGCTCTATGTCGTTAGGCAATTCAACTTTAATGAAAGTAGCTGGGAACCTCTCCCCGGATTTTCAGTTGAGTTATGGAAATATGATTATAGCGGGAAAGGGAATCGTTTATTTGTTCTCGAGGCTCTTCAGGGGCAATCCACCAGCACGCTTTCCATCGATTATAGTTATGATTTCAGGGTAAGTCCGAATGAATCTTTCATTGCATTAGAACGAGGATATCAAGGTTCTTCTGATTACGCGTTAGTAATAAAAGATTTGAATAGGTTATCAAACGTATTTGTTCTTCCCGTCTCTGATATTGCGAAACAGAACCCGAATATCATCGCTGATCTCGGCTTTGAAGTCGGCGGTTGGAGCATTGATGGCCGCTATTTTTGGTTTAGCTTCGCGCAAGGTGCGAATACTACGGGCTTTGTAAGGGTCGACAGCAGCAACTGGGCGTACCAGACATTCGCTGCCCCGATAACAACGATGGGCGGTGACGCCTTTAATCCTGATACCGGAATGGTGACCTATCGCACCAATGCAGCGCCTTGGACCGGCAGCTCTGAAATCGACCAACAATATCGCGACCAGGCGATGCAATCAGGAAAAATCAGCTTATTCTATATTTACAATTTACTCACAAAACAAAGCTATCTTGTCGCAACCACTACCGACCCGACGTATTACTATCAGCCAAAGTGGATCTCCGATTCTGTCTTGCAATACACGCCCCCTTCCGGGGTGACGACGACCTATACCATCTTGCAGTGATCATGGGTATGCCAGTAAAGTTCAATGGAAGAAATAGTAAGTCGTCGATGGTTGTTCGTGTAAACGAAAGACGGATTTACTAATCTCAAATTCTATGAACCAGAGCGTCGCAGTGGGCTAAAAGGTAAAGCACCACGAATTCTGTATATAGTCAAACAGCTCCGAGAATATCGGAGCTGTTTTTATTTGCATAAAAACAAACATAATTTTGTTTTACGTTCTTTGAACTCATACCCTTGCCATTTTCTCTCATAGGCACCAGTTTATGCGCATAAACATGGACATAAGGGAAACCTTGCAACCACACGGGGCCACGTGAGGAGATTCGGCGCCGGATGGGGAATTGTGCGTCCCAAAAGGAAAATAGCAAAAAAATGCGGCAAAATCGGCACGAATTGTGTCTAAACTCAATTTTCTATGGCATTTTCCTGCGCATATCATCGCTGTTTTTCTTGCGTATATGCGCTCGTCACGCTTTTCAATATAACACGCGGCATATACTGATCAATACGGCGCCGTCATACGCAAAAAATCATCATACAAGAGGGGCTGAAATATGGTTAAAAACATAACGGAATATTCATCGAAAAATACGTATTTTCCCTATTTCATTTCACGCTGAATAGAGCGCATTTCAGAATATGCGCCTTTTTCGCCTTTTTATAGCCTTAAAAAAGGCAATAAAATACGCGCAATAACAAGGAAAAGCTTATATAAATGGCATATTCAATAATGAACGCGCATAAGCATTAAAAACGGCAGAAAAACGGTAGGAAAAAGCCAATTTTCTGCATATTTTGCAATAAAAACTATATCGCACAAAAAATGCGCTTTTCCTCAAGCTTTCGGTCGATTATTGGCGATCTTTTCCGAGGAGTGAAGTATAACTTTACATCTCGTAAAAGGGTGTATCATATCTCTATGCGCATCATCGGACACATCGACATGGATGCTTTCTTCGCTTCCATAGAAGAGCGAGACAATCCGCGTCTTGCAGGGAGGCCTATTGTCGTCGGCTCTGATCCGGAGGATGGCAAGGGACGCGGGGTGGTCTCCACCGCAAACTATGCGGCACGGGTCTACGGTATCCGTTCCGCCCTGCCGATATCGACCGCGTGGCGATTTTCCGAGGCCGCGCGAAAGAAAGGATTGCCGCCTGCGGTATTCCTTGATGTGAACATGCGGAAATATGGCGAGGTATCGGAACGTATTATGGAGATCGTCCGGCGGCACGTGCTGCCGGATTCCAAAGGTATCGTCCTTGTGGAGCAGTCGAGCGTTGACGAGGCATATCTCGACCTTTCGTTCGCCGGTTCGTACGAGGAGGCGGAACGTGTCGCCCGCGAAATAAAAAACGACATAAAAACAAAAGAGTGGCTCACGGCATCGGTAGGCATCGGTCCGAACAAACTTATCGCGAAAATTGCGAGCGATCGGCAAAAACCGGACGGATTGACCGTGGTGCGCGAAGAGGATGCCGAGGCATTCCTTGAACCGCTTGGCGTCCGCGTGATACCCGGCGTTGGTCCGAAGAGCGAGGCGGCGTTTATGAAACGAGGAATACGCACCGTGCGTGACGCAAAAAGGATGACCAAAGCCGGACTTATTGAGATGATGGGCAAATGGGGCGCGGAGCTTTATCTGAAACTGCGCGGTCGTGACGATGCGCCGATCGTTCTCGAATGGATACCGAAATCCATCGGCGAACAGACCACGTTTAACGAGGATATTCCCGTGAATAGATCGCTGAAAGATCGGAAGGCGCTTGAAGCCGCGCTTGCTGCGCTTGCGAAAAACGTGCATCGTCGGTTGTTGCGCGAGATCGCGGACGGCATGCCGTTCACGACATTCCGCAGCATCGGCATCACCGTGCGATTTTCTGATTTCATAACGAAGACGCGCATCGTGACACTGAAAGAACCAGTGAAGGCATCCAGCCCTGTAGCATTGAAAACAATTCAATTTCAAGCCCTACGACTTTTTATGCCATTCCTCGACCGGCGCGAGAATCCGTTGATCAAAGCGATCCGCCTGCTTGGCGTGAAGGTGGAGCGATTCAAATAAACCAAATTATCCGGTAGCGGATAATTTTTCATCCACGCATCAAGGATGTATATTGAGCGGATGTTTTTAAACGGATCAGCGGTTTACCTGTCCGCTGTCCACCGGATTGCGGGAAAGGCGGTCAAGATTCCAGCAGACGACGCCGTGCGCTTCGCTCCGCCGTATCCGGTCGATCATGCCGTTGAAGACGGTACGGCCGGGGTGCTCGGCTGATTGCTTTTCTATAAACTCTTGGGTAATTTCTATCCCCTCTGTTTTTGCCAAAGCCCGCAAAACGGCAAGCTGGTCGTCAATGGATCGCACTTGCTTGTCTTCGACATCGGTCGATTTACGGGCGTAGAGAAAGTAGGTCATAGTTGTAGTATATCACAACCAGTAAAAAATGGCGTATAATACAACAAAGCGATATACTTACAGACATGAGCAACGAAGCTGAAAAGCTCGGCCGGAATCTGAAGCGTATTAGAAAAGAAAAAGGCGTATCGCAAGGCGAGGTTGCGAGTGCTTTTGGAATGGATAAGGCATTTATAAGCAATATCGAAAATGGGAAGACGAATCCGACGCTGGCGACCATTGCAAAACTCGCAAAAGCCGTAGGCGTACCGATTGAAGAATTGATGAAATAAATTTAGCCAAAAACTATGGCCAAGAGTAATAAATACGATAGCTACACGAAGGATGAGTTGATAGACGAACTCGAAACTTTGAAGAAGAAAAAGTACGGGTTGGTTTGGGACAAAAAGAACTCGCAAGAGATAATCGACGCTTTTGTGAATTGGGAGAATGTCCCAGAAAATTTTGTACCAAAGCAATTTCCAGTTTTAAAAGAAATTAAAAATAAGGAAATTGAAACAGACAAAACGAAACCAGTGAATCTTTTGATTGAGGGAGATAACTATCACTCTCTCGCCGTGTTGAAT
>DAICZW010000011.1 GCA_027310965.1 bacterium
ATTTATAAACCGCACGCACTTCTTGTCGACGGCCCCCATTGGCTGTAGTTCGATCCTCCATTACGAAATACTTGACACGCGGCGGCGATATTTGTCGCCGGATCTTCCGCGGCGGCGACGCATTCATTATACAACGATGGATCGACAATGTTCGGCTTTCTTCCCTCGGCTATGGTCGTACCGGTAATCGGAAATTCGAAAGCGGCAGGACAATTCAAGTTGCCGATCTGATTCGCGCTGATATTTATCTGGAATAATCCGATGGAAGCGGGACTTCCATCGGCGGCTAAGTCCGTTCCGCTTTTTGCATATTGGTCACCATTACTCTCCACGTTACATACGCCTGCTGCTGTATTAATAGAATTCCCAAAACAAGAAGATCCACTGTATGCCTGGAGATTCGAACAAGGACCAGTCGACGGAGACTGACATGACACCGACGGAGCGCCACCGCTCGACGCCCCATTATTTACACCGCCGCTCGACGGAGCCGAGAATTGCGGCAACGCCGAGAGCGTCGGCAGCGTGCACGTTACGAGCGCCGGATTGATGATATTCAAAACAAAATACGAACCCGCCAAAAGAAGGATTCCCAGCAGCGCTCCCATGATCCATTCCTTGCCCTCGCTTTGGCCGGACGGATTTCCCGCGGCCATCGCGTACTTGATCCCTCCCCAGACGATGGCGCCGAAAGCAAGAATGCCGCTTACGAGAAGCGCAAACCAATAGAAGTTAATGATCGTCGTGCAGGGATTGGTCGCCGAATACGCCTGCGCTCCGGGAATCTGATAGTTAATCGTCGTCTGCGCGAAAACAAGGAGTGGGAAAACCGCCGCAAAAACGGCGGCTGTCGAAAAAAATATTTTTCGAAAAAATCTCATAAGAAAAAGTTATTTACTGCCGCTGTCGACACAGCTCCCATCGTTAGCCACTATACACACCTCTCCGGTATTATTGAGGTCTGCGCACTTATCTGCGCTATTAAAACCGCAATAAGGCGGATTGCTGCAACCTATTGAACAACCCTCCCCGGTACTGTGCAGATCTACGCAATTACCATTAACCTTCTCGCAATCAGGCGCAACGTATGGCGTCGAATTAAGCGATACAGCGGTACAGTTTGGAAAACCAGTACATGTTACATTGGGATTATTACTAACGCACTTTCCCGTGGTGGTATCGGCAGTACAACCGGATGGTGTGGAAGGAAGAGGGGGATTTATCAAATTAAGGTTCGGCTCGCTATTATTATTTCCCGAACCGGACGAACCGGACGACGGTGCCGACACCTGCAACGTGCATGTGCCGCCGGAACCGAATCCGCCAATGCCGGATATGCCAAGCACACCTACGAACGTGTTCACGATAAGCCACCCGCCGAGGACAATAAGGACGCCGATAAGCGCGCCGGTCAATATCTTCTTTGCCGCGCCGGTGCCTTCCGGCTTGCCGCGCGAGATCATATACATAATACCGCCCCACGCAAAGAGGATCGGTGCGATGATGAATATGGCAACGGAAATACCGAAATAAATGACGTTCTCGAATGTCTGGATAAGATCACACATACTCGCGCATGAAGGCAGCCCGCCACCGCCATTTCCCGTACATGACACGAGCGGCCCCCAAAATCCCGTCGGAAAAACGCTCGGCGCGGCCGCAAAGACAAAAGACGGGAAAAGAATAACGCCGGCCGCGAGGAGATAAAAGATATATTTTTTTGTCATTTTTACAAATAGATAGGGCGTTATTAATCGGTCGTTGCCGCGTCCCCTCCGTCGTCCTTGCGAAGACTCGCCCTATGGAGTGGCGACTTCGCCTACTCCACAGGGCGAGGATCCATGCTTTTAATCTTCTTTCTTCTACTTAATTCTTAAAGCGTGGATTCTCCTTTTGAGGAGGACGACGGAAAAGCGTAGGCTCTCATCTTCTCGAGAAAGTAAGCTTATGTTTATTTTCATTGTTTTTGCATCAGCGCGCTTACGGCACTTTGCGCAATCTGGAGCGCCTGACCGGAACTCACCGATCCGGAAAGCGCGGATTGAATGGCGGTATTGAAGATGCCGTCGATTGCGCCGCTGTCCGCCTCGTACCACGATCGCGCCGTAAGCGCCTGAAAAGCAAACGTCGCAAGATCGGGATTGCTTTCCGCAGCGCTTATCGCGATTCTCTGCGCCGGCGGAAATCCGGTATCCTTCAGATAAATACTCTCACCTTCGGCATACGCCGTCAAATAGAGGACGAAATCCCATGCCGGCAGCACCTGCCCTTGTTTCGAAACGGCGAGTCCCTGGTATTTCGGATAGTTTACCGCAATCGTCGCATCCTTCGGCTGGGGCATCGCGGCGATGCCGATATTCAAAAACGGCGCCTTCGCTTTTATCGCCGCAAGCGAAGATTCATAATCGAAAATGATCGCCGTTTTCCCCTGGATGAAACTCTGGGTGGCGTTTCCCATATTGTCGTTCCACGTGTAATACGGCGACGCGGCATCCGCGAACTGGAGGTAAAAATTGAACGCGGCGAGGCCGGTGCTTCCCGCGCCCATATCGCTCGCGAATTCAGCCGAAGAAAAATCGGCATTCGTCATAATCGTGCCGTTTTGCAGCATCAAAAGAGAAAGGATATCGGGCGCGTCCGCGATACTTGTTTCACTGCCTCCCAAAGCAGCCGCGGCGCGGACGATCTGGCCCTGGCTATTCAACACGCGTAACTTCGTCACATCGGTTTCAAAATCATCCCACGTTACGGGCGGCGTCGCGATTCCTGCGGAATTGAAAAAATCGCGGTTATAGATCATGGCGAGCGTGTCGATGGAAAGCGGAAGGGCGTAGATCTGTCCGTCGGAAACAAAATCCTGCCCGACAACGTCCGGGAAATAACTTTGCAGTTTCGCAAGATCGAATTCCGCCGCGAAGGTCGACGTCGGCATGGGCGCAAGCGCCGGCTCCCATTGTGGCAGGTCGCGGTTCCCGATCTCGAAAACATCGGGGCCGTTCCCGTCCGCAAGCGCGGACAGCACCTTGCTTTGATAATCGGCGGGATCTATAGGAGTATAGGTAACCGTCGTGTTCGGACGATAGGCGTCATAAGACGTTATAAGGTCCTGGAAAACTTTCAAGGGCTCGGTTCCCCACACGGTCAATGTTATCTTCGGCGCCGCCTGTTGTTTTTTACTGCCGCCGAAAAAAAGAAAAAGAAATATGCCGATGACAATAATGCCGAGAGCGGCGAGGATCATTATTTGTTTTTGGGTGAACTTGGGCATGAGAAGAAGTAAAAAGTGAAAGTTGATGAATTCGCAAAGCGAATGTCCGCATTTTTCACTTTTAGTTTTTCATTTTTCACTTTTAGTTTTTCATTTTTCACTTTTAGTTTTTCATTTTTCACTTCTTCAAATCACCACGGTTGCCGCGATGCGGTCGCCGCTCTTCATGTCCATAATCCGCACTCCCTGCGCCGCGCGTCCCGTCTCCCGCACCGTTTTCAATTCCGTGCGGATCATCTGTCCTTTCGCCGAAAGCGCGAATATCTCGGCCTCATCCGTGATCACGTGCGCGGAAACAAGCAATCCCGTCTTCGGCGTAATTTTCGCGGTCGCAATGCCCGAACCGCCGCGGTTCTGGACCTTATAATCCTTGAGCGGCGTCTGTTTCGCAAAGCCGTTTTCCATGACAACCAGCAGTTTCGCGTCCGCTCCTTCTTTTATTATATCAAATCCGGCGACCTCGTCATTCTTTTTTTTCAATCTTATCGCGCGGACGCCGGCCGCCGTCCTGCCCATCGGCCGCGCCTGCTTTTCGTTAAACCTGACCGACTGCCCCTGCCGCGTCGCAAGTACCGCCTCGCTCGATCCGTCGGTGAGTTTCGCCCACTGCAAATGATCGCCCTTCTTCAATGAAATCGCGATGATGCCCGTGCGGCGGATATTCGTGAAATCGTCGAGCGTCGTTTTTTTCACGACGCCCTGCCTGGTCACCATCATAAGATATTTCCGCTTTTCCCCTTTCTCGGAATAATTCACGATTGCGTTCACATTTTCGTCCGCCGGCAGTTCGAGAAAATTCTGGATCGCTTTTCCTTTCGATGTCCGCGTCGCCGGCGGAATCTCGTACACTTTCGTCTGGAAAACGCGGCCGCGGTCGGTGAAGAAAAGGACATTGTCATGCGTTTTTGCGCTGAAAAACTGCGAAAGAAAATCGTCATCGGCGACATCCGACCCGATAAGCCCCTTGCCGCCGCGCCGCTGGACTTTGAACGTTTCGGGCGGAAGGCGCTTGATATAGCCGCCGCCGGAAACCGTGACAATCGCATCCTCTTCGGGAATAAGGTCTTCGTCCGCGACCGCTTCCGGCGCATGGGTGACCACCCGCGTCCGCCGTTCGTCGCCGTATTTTTCTTTCAGCTCCTTCACTTCGTCCGTGATGATACCTAAAATTTTTGCGGGGCTTTTCAGGATAAGCATCAGCCCGGCAATCAGCGCGCGCTTTTCTTTGAGCTCCTCGTCTATTTTTTTATGCTCCAGCGCCGCAAGAGTCTGGAGCCGCATCTCGAGAATCGCCGTCGCCTGAAGATCGGAGAGTCTAAAAAGCTTCATCAGATTCGCATGCGCCTCTTCCTTGTCTTTCGATTTCTTGATGGTTGCGATGACGCGGTCGATGGCATCGAGCGCGATGACGAGGCCTTCGAGAATATGCGCGCGCTCCTGCGCTTTTCTGAGGTCAAACTGCGTCCGTCGGCGGACAATCTCCTTCCGATGGACGATATAGGCCTCAAGAAAATCACGCAGCGACAAAAGCTGCGGCTGGAGCCCGCCGCTCTGCGGCACGAGCGCCAGCATATTCATATTGAAATTCTTCTGGAGGTCAGTGTGTTTATAGAGCCAATTCAAAATTTTCTGCGGCGCCACGTCGTTCTTGAGCTCGATCACGATCCGCATCCCTTCGCGGTCGGACTCGTCGCGCAGATCGCGGATACCTTCTATTTTTTTATCCTGCGCAAGCTCGGCGATGGATTTCACGAGCTCCGCCTTGTTCACCTGGTACGGAATTTCCGTAACCACGATATCGAATTGTTTGCCGCTCTTTTTTTCAACGATCTCCGTCTTCGCGCGCGTCAAAACCGCGCCACGGCCGGTGATATACGCTTCTTTGATCGCTTTTATATCATAAATAATGCCGCCGGTCGGAAAATCGGGGCCTTTGACAAACTGCAAAAGATCTTCGGTGGTCGCATCCTGGTGTTCCGCGAGATAAAGAATCGCGTCGCATACTTCGTTCAGGTTGTGCGGCGGAATGCTCGTCGCCATGCCGACCGCAATGCCGACCGTACCGCTCAAAAGCAGGTTCGGCAGTTTCGCCGGAAGCACCTTCGGTTCGTCGCGCGTCGCATCGTAATTCGGCATCCAATCAACCGTTTCCTTGTCGATATCGACAAGCATTTCCGCGGCGATCTTCGAGAGCCGCGCTTCCGTATACCGGTACGCCGCCGGAGGATCCCCGTCGACGGATCCGAAATTCCCCTGCCCCTGCACGAGCGGATACCGGAGAGAAAAATCCTGTGCCATGCGGACCATGGCGTCATAGACCGAGGTGTCGCCGTGCGGATGATAACGCGCAAGCACCTGCCCGACCACATTCGCCGATTTCCTGAACTTCGCGCTGTGCACGAGACCGCTGTCCCACATATCCCACAAAATCCTCCGATGCACCGGCTTCATGCCGTCGCGCACATCGGGCAATGCGCGCGAAACGATCACCGACATCGCATAGTCGAGATAGGATTCCTGCAGCTCGGTGATTATTTCCCTTTTTTCGGCGTCCATGATTTTAAATAAATTTGATCTCTTTTGTCGTCCTCCTGAAGAGGAGGATCTCCGCTTCCAATCTTATTTCCTGAATCTTAAATCATAAATCGCGGATCGTAAAATTCATAAAGCGCGGATCCTCGCCCTATGGAGCGGCGGCTTCGCCCACTCCATAGGACGAAAACAACTGATAAAATCTTCATCGCTACTGCCCCGCGGAAGGATATCCGGCGGCCGGTGTTCCCTGCGGCGCGCTGACGGCAACGAACGGATTGAAATACGCGAGCCACACGAAAATAATAATAACCATACAAACGATGGTCACAACGATAGCGACCTTCCGTTTCGTCGGTTCGTCCGCCGCGCGAATGTTTTCCAAAAAATTTTTTATCATGGTGCCGTTTATGTTTTTATGTTAATAGAACTTACGTACAGGCCGCTGTAGTTTGAAATATTGTCTTATGATTTTTTCAAATGCGGAAATTCCATTTAACTCTCCTTTATTATCACGGGGCGGCCCTTGTCTCCCGCAATATCTTTCTGTTTGAAAACGAATTTTTCGACGGAATCCGTTTTTTTGCCAAGCGCCTTCAAAAAATCGTCGTGATTCTTCGCAAAACACGGAACAACGATCTTCGCCTCAAGCTGTTTTACCATCTTCGCCGCAACCTCCGGCTCAAGGTAATGTCCGCCGCCTACGGGCAAAAAAAGAACGTCGGCCTCGAAAAATTCTTCCATAAGCGTTGCGTTGAGCGGCCGCGAAAGATGTCCCAAAAAAACGAATTTCATATCGTCCCATGCAACGACATAGGCCGTCTTCAGAAATTTTTCCGTCGATTCCTCGGCGACCGGAAATCCTGAAATCATAATGCCTTTCGTCTCGTACTCTCCCGGGAAAGCGATTGCGCCCGCGGATAATTCCTCCGCTATCGTTTCCCGCGCGGTGGACGTCAGCGTCTTCAGTGTTATATCCGCCTTGAGGCGGTTGTTCTCCGGATCGACGAGAACGACCGTATCCCCGCTCTGCAATCTGAAACACCCGTTCCCAAAATATGCAACGATCATAATAGAGCCATTATACCAAAGAAGCGGCGAAAATTCCAGCGGCAATTTTATCTTTCGCGCACATTGCCTTAAATGGCGGACTCAACCAAGAACAGGCAAGAAAGACCTTTTTCTGACGAGCTTTTCCGATAATCGGGACGGTCCGGAATGGCAGTTCAAAATTTTTGTCGACGGGGCTTGCCTTTGCTCTTGCTAAAAATCAAACTTCCTTTATAATGGCTTTCATGCAACAAGTGGAAGAAAACAAGACGGTTTTGACGGCGCTGGCGCAGATGATGAAAACCGAACTGACGGCGACCGACTGGCCGCGGGAAGGCACCGTGGTTGATGCGACGCTCATTAAAAAGCTTTCCCGTAAGGCGTATTTCGACCTGGGCCGCTTCGGCACGGGCATCGTTTATGGCGTCGAAATCGGAAATGCAAAAGAAACGCTGCGCGCCATGAAAACCGGCGATGCGGTGCACGCGAAGATTGTCATGCTTGACGGCGAAGAAGGCCTTATCGAACTCTCGCTTTCCGAAGCCGGTAAACAAAAAATCTGGCAGGAAGCGAAAGATCTTATGGAATCGGGCGAAGTGGTCAAAGCGAAGATCATCGCGGCAAACGCCGGCGGATTGATGGCGGCGCTTCCGGGCGAGATCAAGGCGTTCCTCCCCGTTTCCCAGCTTGCGATAGAACATTATCCCAAAGTGCAGGACGGCGACCGCACGAAGATCACGGAAGAACTCAAAAAATTCATCGGCGAAGAACTGAGCGTGAAAATAATAGACGTAAACCCGCGAACCAATAAGATCATCGCCTCCGAACGCGAAGTGCTTTCCACGAACGTCAAAGAATTGCTTTCCGCCTATGCCGCGGGGCAAACGGTTGATTGCATCGTTTCCGGCGTGGCGGACTTCGGCGTATTCGTCCGTTTCGCGGACAATCCCGACATTGAAGGCATGATCCACATCTCGGAACTTGACTACAAGCTCGTTGAAAATCCGAAAAACCTCGTGAAGATCAACGACGCGCTCAAAGCGAAGATCATTGACATAAAAGAAGGCCGTGTTTTCCTTTCGCTCAAAGCGCTCAAAGAAGATCCGTGGGAGAAAGTCGGCGACCAGTTCAGGCAGGGCGATGTCGTGGAAGGACGCATCCATAAGCTCAATCCGTTCGGCGCCGTCGTCGCGCTTCCGAATAATTTCCAGGGCATGGTGCACGTTTCCGAGTTCGGCGGGCAGGATGAAATGAAAAAAGCGATCATTTCCGGACAATCGTATATGTTCGTCATTGATGCCATAAAGCCGGAAGAGAAAAGAATTATGCTGAAGATGAAGAAATAGGCTCGCCATAAGCATCGCGAACAAAAACTCCCGCCGGCGGGAGTTTTTAATTATGATAAGATAGTCGCCTTTGCTCCTTGCTTCATTCAAAATTTCATCCGACTGAAAAAATATTGCGACGAAAGCGAAAATACGATAAGATAAAAACCACTCCGCGCTGGAAGCGGTGGATAGGCCGGGCTAGCTCATCGGTAGAGCGCTGCCCTGAAGAGGCAGGCGTGCCCAGTTCGACTCTGGGGTCCGGCACAAAAGAAAATAAAACTCCCCGCGGCAAAGCAGACGGGGAGCTTTATTTAGTAAATAATATTTTTTGATCCTTTCGGCATCAAAATCATTGCTTGGTCGGGCCGCTGGGAATCGAACCCAGTCTATCTGCTCCCAAAGCAGACGTACTACCGGTATACTACGGCCCGTTTTCGCCGTAAAGCACAGTGCCCGGCTATAACGAGTTCCTTCACAATATCTTATTGTTGTTTTAGAATCAATGCGTTGACGGCATTAATGCCCTCGTAGCTTAATGGATAAAGCAGGACTCTTCTAAGGTCTTGATGGGGGTTCGATTCCCTCCGAGGGCACAAGTTGGAAAATGGCAAGTCGTTTATATCTTCTCGCGGATTCGGAAATTGATTGAAATTGATGGAGTCAAAAAAGAATATAAAGTGCTGAAATTTTATTGCGACTGGGCCTTGCATGCAGAAATTGAGGACATGGATGCGGTTAAAGACATCATTGATAGAATTCTCGCCGGAGACAAAGAGACCATCATGCACTTTGTGCTTGCCTTCAATGGATTCCACAGAGCATTCATTAAGTTTTTAGCGGCCTATAAATGTACGCACTCAATCTACGACAAGCCATTTACAACCCACGCCTTCAATAAGCTACTATCACAGATATATACCGATACGCCCCTCATCATAAAAACAACTCAAAAAACGAAGATAATATGGAAGGGAATCGCCGATGAATCCACCTCCAACTATGGGGGCAGTATCAAAGTTGAAAAGATTTTATAGCTATCGAACCTACGCGTGAGTCGAACACAGAACCCACGTCTTTCAAGGTAAATAGGAAGTCGGGCAGGGGTTTTGATTCAGAGAACGTCAGGGCACAAGAATATTACAAAAAAAGGAAACAAGAAATAAAAAAGCCCGGAAAAAATATCCGGGCCTGAACCATATCCTCTTAAAAGAGGAAAAATTATATCAAATCACGTACGTCGTACACGGGCGCAACCTCAAGCGGAATATCTTGCAACCGCTCGACAATGCTGTGGAGCTCGGGAGGAACGACTGTCCAGCGATCAATAAATGTTTTCGCGCGATCATAATCGCCGGCCGACTGAAGGTTCAGATATTCCGCGCTCAAAAGTATCATCTTTTCGAGTGAGCGATTGGAATCGATGCGAAACACTCCGCTCTTCGCGTCATAATGCATGGCGCCGTATTCCGCGAGCCAATTGTACTGCATGAGATTGCCTTTGGCATGCGCTTCGACATAACCATGCCTAAAACTCTGCATCCATCCCGAAACCTCCGAAATAATACAGCCGGCAACCGTCGCGTCGTCAATGATGCCGCGTTCGCGGAAGTAACCGAGAAGCCGCACGCCAAGCATGTCGGCTTTTGCTTCCTCAATACAGGAATGTAAATCGCCAAGCTTCACTTCAAACGGCACTGCACGGTCGCCGTTTCTGACCATGCTCGGACCCAAACCATGCGACAATTCGTGGGCAAGAACGAAAAGCATCCTTGCATGGAAATTGAAATATTCCATATCTTCCGGAGCAAGAATCCGTTCGGCAATGGGACGATTCAGGGCTTCGAACTTCGCCCGCATCATCGTGCTTGAAAATACCTTCTTTGAACCCTTGATCTCGTGCACGCGCCGGTCATTCGGCAGGCTATAAGCGATAAATCTGTAACCGAATGCCGCTTCGCCGCCGCGGTAGACGTCGGCGACCACCTCAAGCGGAGTCACGGCGTCTTTCGGTTTGAAGTTGAACTCTCCGCTCAATATGCGGTCGAAATCGGGGATGACGGGTATGAATTTCGCGAGCGCCGCCGTTGCGTCTTTGTCAGGCAAGCCGATAAACGCCGTAAATGCGGCTTTCAAACCGAGAAGTTCGTCGAAATATACTTCATAAGGACCGATGGTCACTTCAAAGGGATCTCCGGTTGTGTCGACCCAGGAAAGGTCGGAACTGAAATAGTCATTCGAATTGAAAAACGACTCGGCGCGCAGTTTAAGAAATGACTGGAGATTCCCCTTGGGCAATTCCTTCGCCGCCGACCAAAGCTCGTTGGCCGCTTTTCGGAGAGAAACCTTGTAAATTTTCGCATACGGAAACGCAATAAGCGCATTCCCGCGCCGGTCGATCGCCGTATAGCTACTTTCAAACCTTTCTCTGTCTTCCGGATGCGCCGCGAGCCATGCATTCCACTCCTCTTTCGTGAAATCCCGTGGATAGAACGATCCGAATTTCGGCCTGGGACCGACGCCGGGAACAAACGGTTCGTTGCGGACATACTGATCCCATGGAGATCCCTGCACCCCGAAATAGCGGGCAAGGTCTTTTCCTTCGGCATCGCTCCGTAAGGAAATGGCACGATACATTTCAAAATTACCGTGGGCAACCTGGCGAAGATAGATGTCGGTCATAATCTTTGCCGCACGGACACAATGCCGTAATGCACGGCGTTCTTTGTCGCTGAGAGCGGAAAGGTCGGGCTTCACCGGAAAAAAACGGACCTTCCCGAGACGTTCCTTAATATCCATAAATCCTCCTTAATTTAAGTTTTTTAAATTTTTAAAATACTGCCAATAAAGTATAATAAAACCCGATAAAGCGCAAGGGGATGCGCTGGGCGATATTTATTTTAAATTTTAAGACGAATCCCCACCTTCTGGATTCGAGAAATCCGCTTTAAGATAAAATAAAATATCAGCCGGGCAATACCCGGCTGATATTAAATGGATGCGGAAAGCCCTCTTTGATTAACGGGAAGACCAGATCTGGGACAGTTTTTCCGCATTACACGCCTTCACCGTAACAATACTGGTACTTGCCTGTACGGTAATGGCGTAACCGGTATCCGATGCCGTGCCGCCCGACGGATCTATCGGCGCACCCTTTAAATAAGAAGCATACGTTGTCGATGCATCAAAACAATTCGTGCCAGATGCAACATCACAGCCGCCACCGGTATTGGCCAAAGCGGTACCCGCTGCGCATGTTCCTATCATGGTGTCGGTCGAAGTGGAAATGCCAGTCGGAAGCGTTCCACTATTATCCAGAATATATTCATGCGTCGCGGTCAAAAGAGCATCCACGTCCGCCGTCCTTCTCGCATCGCGGGCCTGCGCAAGACGCAAAGCGGGATTCAAAGCGACGAAGACGGTTACCGCCAACGCCACGATCACCGCGATAACAAGCAAGAGCTCGATAAGGGTGAATCCCTTTAAATCATCAACTGTTTTTTTCATTTTAAGATTGCTGTTTTATTCCCACGCATTCCCGGAATATCTCTTGGTCTTGCCGCAGAGACCGATACCTCGCAAGAATACGTGGAGCCTATTTTTTTCCAATAATTATCTTCACGTCGACCCTTTCGATCTCGCTTAAAGGAGATCCTTCGCTTATAGTATATCCCATTGATAACGCCTGCTCAAGCGCCGCGCGGTAAGCGCCGGGGATATCTTTTTTATAACTCACTACCGTATCCGCATAGTTGAAATTATTAGCATTCCCCGTGGCCGCCACCGTAAATCCATTTTTCTCAAGAATGCCCTGCATTATTTGCGCCGCACCGGAAACGCCGCTGCCGTTTAAAATCTCAATGCTGTAAGCCGCGAGATCCGGCGCGGGCGAAGAAGAAGACGCGGTAGTTGTAGTAGTGGCGGCGGATATTTCGGCGGCGGAAGAAACGTCCGCGGTAGTGGTTGAAACCATGGGGATACCTTGAGTCTGAATGGAAACATTTGCGGAGGATGCCATAATCGCAGCGCCGTTCATTATTTTTTCAACCTGGTTTCTTTGATACAATATCCATCCGTTTCCCGCAAGGACAAGCAAAGAAAGCCCGAGCATGACGGAGGTGACAAGTTTTCCCCGCAGATGTTCGCTTTCGCCGTTCGTTCCGATAGTTTCGTACTGCCCCGCCCACGGTTCTTTGACGATCTCCGAAATGCCGACAATTTTATTGCCAAGCCGATTTTCCTCCGGTAGCGGCACGGCGTTTAATATGATATTCAAGCTGGTTTCGTCCTTTTTGTCGATATCGGTCTTCACCGCCATCCCGGAAAAAAATCAAGCTCCCCTTTTTCGACATCCCATCCCGCAAACGCGGAAGTTTTTTCGCTTAAGATCTTGAATTTCCCCGAAAGAAAAACTTCCTTCGGGAAAAAACCGAATTTTTCTTTTACAAACTCGGAAAATTTCACGATCTCTTCCTGTGTCGGTTCGATGTCGAAGCTCTCCACGAAAAACACAAGCCCGCGATACGAAAGGAACGTCAAAAACTTTATCGCTTTATGGATGACCAGCACCGGCTCCGGGCGTTTCTCGAGCAGGCGCGCCAAGGAACAGGCGATCGGCTCCACCGCCTCTATTTTTATACCGGAATCTTTGACGGCCGCCGAAAGATCTTTATAAAATTGATTATCAAGCGAGGCGAATTGGACGATTTTATTTTTTTTATCCGCGCTCTCGAGCACTTCTTTGAAATCCCAGCCGAAGTCGCCGATTTCTTCCGGAACGTCTTCCGCGGCTTTGATGCGCACGAAATTCCTTTCTTCTTTGGTATCGGCGGGAATCGTGATGCCGAACGTGAACGTCAGATCATCGTCGACAATGACAGAAAAAACGTTGCCGAAGTTTTTTTAAAACCAATGAGTATCGTGGCAAGCGTTTCCTTTATCCACGGCAGTTCCTTTTTCGCGTTCTATTTTTTGCGACTGGAAAGAACCGCTCGCCATGGCAAGCTGAACTGTTTCCCTGGAAAAATAAAGAATGCGCTTTTTAGGGTTAAACATAATCAAAGAAATTCCGCCTTGAAAATTTCGGGTTTGCCTTGTTTCTCTCGGTGACGCAGTCCATACGCCGTCCGCGGGACACGTGACACCGTTCAAAATTCCCCTGAATAATTATACTCTTTGAAACGTGCGCGGTAAAACCAACTAAAAAAATAAGGCCCCCTTTGAGAGAAGGGGGCCTTTATAAGGAGGTGATATATCAGATTTTCCGAGTCTCCAACCGGAAAATCCGTTCTCTGTATTTAAACTATCAGATCCTTAATATTCCGTCAACCGAATGATCGGCGGTTGATACCCCTTTTTTAAAAACCAGCTTCAAAGATCTATCGCCGCTATATCCTGATCCTAAAAAATCGCTTCTTCCCGATTTTTACCGCCTCGCCGCCACGCACGCGCACCATTTCCGCGGCATTTTTAACAACCTTTTCCGCAATCTCGAACCCTCCCTGCTCAATAAGCCGCCGCGCTTCGCTCCTGCTTTTCATAATGCCCGCCGCGAGCACAATATCAAGCGCCGAAAAACCGCCTGTTTTCAATATGCCGTCTGTTTTCAATTTCAATTCCGGAAGATTGTCCGGCATTTCTTTCCGCGAAAATAATTTCTCGAAATTTTCCCGCGCCGCCTGCGCCGCGCCGGCGCCGTGATAACGCTTCACGATCGCGAACGCGAGAAGCTCTTTGAGCTCTTTCGGATTTCCCGAGCTCTTTAATTTTTTCTCGAATTTCCGGATGTCCTCCATGGATGCATCGGTCGTTTTTTCAAAATATTCCGGAATCAGTTCGTCGCGCAATGTCATTGCCTTCCCGAACTGATTATCGGGTTCATCCTCGATATTAATGACATTCCCCCAGCTCGTCGACATCTTGCGGCCATCCAAACCGACCACCATTGCGGTTGTCATAATATCCTGCGGCTTTTGACCATACCGCTCCTGAACCTTCCGTCCCGCCAAAAGATTGAAGAGCTGGTCGGCGCCTCCTATCTCCACGTCCGCTTTGACCGCCACCGAATCATAGCCCTGCATTAAAGGATACATCCCTTCGCGGTAACTGATTTCTTCGTGTTTTTCCCACCGCTCGCTGAAATTGCGGCGTTCTAAAATCTGCTGAAAACTGAAAATGTCCGCGAGCTCTGAAATTTCGCGGAGGTCGAGCTTGGCAAGCCATTCGCTGTTGTAACGCACTTCGGCTTTTTTGATATCAAGAATTTTTCCGATTTGCGGGAGATAATTTTTAAGATTTTCCTTGACGTCGGCGCGGGATAAAAAGGGGCGTTTTTTCAGTTTGTCGGAAGGGTCTCCGATCTGCGCCGTAAAATCCCCGATTATCAAAACGATTTTGTGGCCCAGCTCCTGAAACTCGCGAAGTTTCCATAATGCGACGGCCCGGCCGATATGGATATTTGCTCCCGTCGGATCAATACCGAATTTCACGCGCAATTTTTCGCCGCCGATGAGCCGTTTTTGAAGATGGGCGCGGTCAATGACATCCTCGATATTCCGCGAGAGCAATGTTTCTATCTGTCCGTTCTTGTTTTCCATCATGCCTATTTTAGCACGAACGCACGCTTGGCACCGCTCTCATGCGAATGTCCTACCTGCCCCGTATGATCGATTTCACTTTCAGTTTTTTCGTCCCGAGATATTCCTTGAGATACCGCACCGCTTCTTTGGCATCAAAATCGCGGCAGGAATAAACGTCGATTGCCACATACCGCTCTTCCGGCCACGTATGAAATGAAATATGGCTTTCATAAAGGATCACGAAACCCGACAGACCGGTCGTGGGATACTGCGGGGAACTTATCTCGCCGATGACCGGCTTGCGGAATATACGCATCCCTAATTGTCCGGGCATCTCATCGAGAAGCCGTTTCATCTTTTTTTTGTTTTCAAGCAGTCCGCTGTCCACCTCGTACGCATCAATAATAAGATGCCTGCCTTGAAATGTTGTCATCGCTCATCTTTATGATTTTTAATAATCTCGTCGATCACGCCATACGCTTTTGCTTCCTCCGCGGAAAGCCAGAAGTCACGGTCGGTATCCCGCTCGATTTTCGCAAGCGACTGCTTGGTGTGTTTCGCCAAAAGCTGGTTGAGGCGCTGCTTGGTCTTGATAATCTGTTTCGCCGCAATCTCGATCTCTATCGCCTGTCCCTCGGCGCCGCCCATCACCTGGTGGAGAAGGATCTCCGAGTTGGGCAAAGCAAACCGCTTTCCGTTCTGTCCCGCCGCGAGCAGGAACGCGCCCATGGATGCGGCAATACCGACGCACATCGTCGCAATATCCGGATTCACGTACTGCATTGTGTCGTAAATCGCCATTCCCGCCGTCACCGATCCGCCCGGACTGTTGATATAAAGTTTGATCTCTTTTTTTGGATCCTCGTGTTCGAGAAACAGCAGCTGGGCAATCACCGTGTTCGCCACGGCATCGTTGATGGTCCCGCCCAAAAATATGATGCGCTCTTTAAGAAGGCGCGAATAGATATCGTACGCCCGCTCGCCGTATTGCGATTTTTCGATGACGGTCGGAATAAGATATTGGTTTTCGGTATCCATGTTGTTGTTATAGTGTTCTCATGTTGTAAGATTGCAGTGCAATGCCCGAATGCGATGCGCTTTATTTTTTACGTCGCATCAGCCATTCGCATCAGTAGAATATTACAACATTAAAACTTTTTGATAAAAACACAAGACCATAAAAGCGCACCGGACGCAGGGGTGTCGAGGATTTATTTATGAAGAGGATCCTCTTTATACACCGTTGCCGCTTTCGCAATCTCCGCTTTCGCCGCCACGGCATTATCCCACCCCAAAATCTCCACTTTTTTTCCCTGAAGCTCTTTGTAGGTTTCAAAAAAATGCGCTATCTCCTTCAAAAGATGCGGGTTCCATGCCTCAACATCCGTAATGTCTTTTATTTTTTCGAAACGCGGGTTCTTATCCTGGACGGCAAGAACTTTGAAATCGGGGTCTCCGCCGTCGATCATCCGGAAAAGACCCACGGGGCGCGCTTCCACGAGACATCCCAATACAACGGGTTCGCTTCCTATAATAAGCGCATCAAGATGATCGCCATCCTCAGACCGCGTTTGCGGAATAAAACCATAATCAAGCGGATAGTAAAACGGCGAATAGAGCACGCGATCCAGTTTGAAAATCCCGAGCCGCTCGTCGAATTCATATTTATTATTGCTTCCCCGCGGAATCTCAATAATAACGTTGATGGTCTCCGGCGCTTTATCGCCGAGCGGAACGTTTTCCCAAAGGTTATAGATATTCATAGTTTATTTATATTTATTATACATCAAAATATATCAAAAAATATCTGTTATTGCTATTGCCTATTCTTGTCATCGTCCGCTCTCAATCGTTGCCGAGGGCAGGCTCCGGCTTGCCCGCTAAAATTTTTCGGAAAAAACTTTGTGGGCATGCCTCCATATATAAGGATGATCGTATAGAGAAATTTTCTGATTCGGTTCTCACTCCGCCTCCTTTTCAACCTCTGCGGCTTTCGACATGTCTGCAACACCGCCGTCCTGCACTTCCTCGGGATGCGATTGCGACCGCACGTCAATCTTCCATCCCGTCAGCTTCGCGGCGAGCCGCACATTCTGGCCGCCTTTTCCAATCGCCAAGCTCAACTGGTTCTCGGAAACATACGCGCGCGCTTCGCGGCGGGGAAGGATCTCGACGCGTTCCACTTTCGCCGGCGAAAGCGCATTCGCGATGAATTTTTCCGGATCCTCCGACCATTCGGCGATGTCTATTTTCTCGTTGCCAAGCTCGTTATTTACCGCCATCACGCGCGTTCCCCGCTGGCCGACGAGCGCACCCACGGGATCCACGCCATCGGCAAGCGATACGACCGCGACTTTCGTCCTATTCCCCGGCTCCCGCGCAATGGACCGTATTTCAATCGCACCTTCCAAGAGTTCGGGTACTTCCATCCGGAAAAGTTCAATAACAAAATTCGGATGCGAGCGGGAGAGCACGATGCCCGGCAAACGCGTGTCCTCCTGTACCGCAAGCACAAGAAAACGCAGCCGTTCGCCCGAGCGATAATGCTCTCCGGGGATTGATTCGTTCGCGAACATGACGCCGACCGTTCGCCCGAGATCGACAAAAATATTTCCCCGTTCGAAACGCTGGACGATGCCGCTCACGATCTGCTCTTCCTTTCCGCGCCACTCGGCGAGGATCGATTCCCGTTCCGATTCACGCAATTTCTGAAGGATGACTTGCTTTGCCGTCTGCGCAGCAATCCTTCCGAAATCCTCATGCGTCTCAAGCGGAAAAACAAGTTCTTCGTCGAGCATTGCGTCTTTTTTTATTTTCTTCGCTTCGTCAAATATGATGTGCCGCTCCGGATTGAAGCGCGGCAATCTCGGTTCGCCGTTTTCGTCCAATATTTCATCTTTATTATTACTTCCCCTTTTATGACGCTCTTCTTTTTCTTCGATTTCCTCCTCTCCTTCTTCAACGAAGCGCACCGTGGTTTCGTCGACGACGGTCTTCACCTGCCAGAATTTCAATTCGCCGGTCTTCTGATCCATCTCGCATTTCACCACTTCTCCGCGCTCACCGTATTCTTTTTTATATGCCGCCGCAATGGATGACTCGATCACCTCGATGACTTTTTCCGGCTGCAATCCTTTTTCCTCCGCGACCTGCTTCAGCGCTTTTGTTAATTCTTTTATGTTCAGCATTTTTTTATATTTATATTTTCCCGCAAGCCGTTTTTAAAAGCGGCCCTTTAAATCTTCATCGAACCGCCACGGAACGGAACCTCTTTTTAAAAAAAGCCCGCTCATCGGCGGACGGTCACTGCCATTAAAACGTACTCCCCCGATAGCAATTTGTCAAACTTTTTAAGCAATTCCAATTAATATAGGATAGAGTAATAAAAATAGGTTCTTCGCAATCGTGATTACGAAGAGCTCGTATAGAATCTTACTCCACAATTATATGATGGACTACTGGAC
>DAICZW010000012.1 GCA_027310965.1 bacterium
TATTTTTTCTCTTTAATTTTAAATTTTAATTATACAACAATGCCGTTTATTTTGGGTAAAAAATCGAAAATGACGCAGCTATGGAAAGACGGGAAGGTGGTTCCCGTGACGGTTATTGTCGCCGAGCCGAATAAAGTTTCCATTGTGCGGACCAAGGAACGGGACGGTTACGACGCGGTGCAGGTCGCTGCCGGCAGGAAAAAGCGCGAGTTCAAATCCGCCTCAAGCGAAGAAACCGCGAAATTCGCCGTTGGCGATGCCATGGATGTTTCGGCCTTCAATGAAGGCGATAAAGTCCGCGTGAGCGGTACGAGCAAGGGCCGCGGATTCCAGGGCGTGGTGAAGCGGCACGGGTTCGGTGGCGGACCAAAATCGCACGGCCAGAAAAACCGTTATCGCGCACCGGGTTCCATCGGCAGCACGGCATTCCAGCGCGTGCTCAAGGGAAGGAGGATGGCGGGCCATATGGGCATGGATCGCGTGACGATAAAAAACCTTGAAATTGCGGGCATCGATAAAGAGAAAAACCTGATTTATCTCCGCGGCGCCGTTCCTGGCATGAGAGGAACCGTGGTGGAAATATTGAAGAAGTGAAAAACTATAATAGTGAAAAATGAATATAATCAAAAATATTAGTCATAAAGTGAAGCATCCATTAAACTATTCGCTTTTCACTATTATAACTTTTAACTTATTTTTATGGAAACAGCCGTTTATAATTTAAAGAACGAAAAAGTAGGTACGGTGGAATTGCCGGACCGTGTTTTCGGCGCGAAATGGAATGCGGCGCTCGTGAAACAGGTGTTTGACGCCCAGCGCGCGAATGCCCGGAGTCCGTGGGCGCATACGAAAACCCGCGGCGAGGTGAGCGGCGGCGGCAAAAAGCCGTGGCGGCAAAAGGGAACGGGACGCGCACGGCACGGTTCCACACGGTCGCCGATCTGGGTCGGCGGCGGAGTATCGCACGGCCCGCGCAACGACAAGGATTATTCCGAAAAAGTGAACAAGAAGATGAAGCGGCTCGCCGTCTTTGCGGTTCTTTCGAAGAAAATGAAGGAAGGCGAAATAAAAGTTTTCGAGAATTTTGCGATTGAAGCGCCGAAGACAAGGGTACTCGCGCCGGCATTGCGGAATATTCTGGGGATGAGAAAGGACGCAAAAAAATTCGACGTGCTTCTGGTCGCGAATACCGGCAACGAGAACCTTTTCCGCGCTTCGGCGAACCTCACGAAAGCGAAAGCGTTGAACGCCGACTCGCTCAATATCTACGACATCATGAACCACAAGAATTTTTTCATGGAAAAAGGAGCGGTGGCAACGATCGAAAAGCATTACAAAGTTTAAAACGCGCCACTATTCCAAGGATTGAATAATTTATAACATCATGATTGATTCTTTTATCATAAAAAAACCGTGGGTGACGGAACGGGCGACCGATCTCGGCGCGCTGGGCCAGTATGTTTTTATCGTGAAGCCGCATGCGACGAAGCCGGAGATCAGGAAAGCGATCCATGCAATCTATAAAGTGGATGTTGTTTCCGTGAATGTGACGAATCGTCCGGCGAAGCGGAAGCGTTTCGGCGGCATCATGAAGGGGAAAAAGGAAGGATATCGGAAAGCGATCGTAACATTAAAGGAAGGGCAAAAAATAGAGATACAATAATTAAACGAAAAGTGAAAAACTAAAAACGAAAAACGCAGGTATTCGCTCCGCGCATTCATTCACTTTTTGCTATTCACTATTAACTTTTCACTTTATTCCATGAAATCCTATAAACCTACCACTCCGTCGCGGCGGCATATGACGACCTCGAATTACCGGGGACTTACCAAAGTCGCTCCGTGGAAGCCGCTTTTGGCAAAGGTTTCTTCCCGCGCCGGAAGGAATTCGCAGGGACGCATCACGGTGCGCCATCAAGGAGGCGGCAATAAAAAACGCTATCGCATGATCGACTTCAAGCAGAACCGTATGGAAAAAGCGATCATTGAAACATTGGAATACGATCCGTACCGCACGGCGTTCATCGCGCTCATAAAATATCCCGACGGGACGCGGAGCTATATTCTCGGATGGGAAGGGCTTGCGACGGGTACGGTAATCGAAACGGGGGAGTCCGCGCCGCTTGCGGCAGGCAATCGGATGAAGCTCAAGAATATTCCGGTGGGTTATCGTGTTTTTAACGTGGAAATGATTCCCGGACATGGCGGCCAGCTCGCGCGTTCCGCGGGATCGTACGTTGAAGTGCTTGCCAATGCCGACAATTATACCGATCTGAAAATGTCGTCGGGCGAAGTGCGCCGCGTTCCGTGCGAGTGTCTTGCTTCGTTGGGGCAGGTTTCAAATGCGGAATGGAATTTGATCACGATCGGGAAAGCGGGCCGTTCACGATGGCTTGGCATCCGGCCGACGGTGCGCGGTAAAGCAATGAATCCCGTCGACCATCCGTACGGCGGCGGCGAAGGAAGCCAGCCGCGCGGCACCAGAAAGCCGAAAGACATCTGGGGCAATATTACGGGAGGCCATAGGACGCGCGATAAGAAGAAGCGGTCGGGCAGGCTTATCATAAAAAGACGGAAATAAATTAAACGAAAAGCGAAAAACGAAAAACTAAAAATGAAGATATTCGCTCCGCGCATTCATTCACTTTTCACTTTTCACTATTCACTTTAAACTTTTCACTTATTATCATGTCACGATCACTTAAAAAAGGCCCCTACGTCGATCCGAAGCTTCTTTTGAAGATTGCAAAAATAAAGCCCGACAGCGGCGAGGTTATCAAGACGTGGTCGCGCGCTTCGGAAATCGCTCCGGAGATGGTGGGATATACGTTCGGGGTCCATAACGGGAAGATATTCATAGAAGTGAAGATAAGCGAAGAGATGGTCGGCCACCGGCTCGGAGAATTTTCTTTGACGAGAAAGTTCGTCCGCCACGGCGGTAAGATTCAGAAGGATCTCGAGATGAAGACGGCGGCCGCGCAAAAAACGGCGGCAGTGGCGGCAAAGAAAAAATGACGAGAATGGTGTCGCGAAAAATATAACATCGGAAACGCCGCGACGCTGAAATATTACAATATTACAAATCATGGAAAAGCAAACCGCACAATTGAATTATCTGAAGATTGCGCCGCGCAAAGTGCGGAGCGTTGGCGATCTCATCAAGGGACTTACCGTGAACGAAGCCGAGGCTCAGCTTCTGGTGCAGCGCCGGCGCCCGGCTAAATCGCTCCTGAAGCTCTTGCGTTCCGCGGTCGCTAATGCTAAAAACAACAAGCGGCTGAATGTTGACCATCTTTTCATCGAGAGTATCCGCGTGGACAAAGGACCGATGTTGAAAAGGTCTTTACCCCGCGCGCGCGGCAGTGCTTCGCCCATCCATAAAGTGATGAGCCATGTGACGCTTGTGCTTGGCGTGAATGAAAATCTGAAGCCGCGGTTTACCATTGTGGTTCCGAAAAAAGCGAAACCGGTACCCGGTCAGGAATCATATAAAGGAAGCAGGTCAAAAAGAGCGCCGTCCGTCAAAAAAGGAACCGGAACATTGGCGGAAAAGGAAAACGTCGAGATGAAAAAATCGGGGTTTTTGAAAAAAGTGTTCAACCCGAGCGCGCGGCAAAACAGAGGAGATAAAGTTTAATGAATAGAGAATTTAGAATTTAGAATGGAGTAGGAATACAGAATTCCGAGTCCGACCACTAAATTCTTTATTCTCAATGCCACTAAAGACATGGGACAAAAAATAAATCCAAATTCATTCAGATTGGGAATCGTCCGGAACTGGCCGGTGCGCTGGTTCTTGAAGGGCGGCTACGGGAAATATCTCGAAGAGGATGAAGCGATCCGGAAGGTCGTCAACAAAAATATCGGCGAGGCCGGCATCGCCGCGATAGAGATCGAGCGCACGCAGGGGAGTTTGCGCGTGTTCATCAAGGCGGCCCGTCCGGGATTCGTCATCGGCCGCGGCGGCAAGGGAATCGAAGAGCTCAATATGGCGGTCGCGAACGCGTTGCGCAAAGTGAGGAAAAACAAAGCGCCGGTCAATCTGAATCTGAACGTGGAAGAGCTCAAGCGCACGGAAGTTTCCGCGCAGTATGTCGCCCAGCAGATCGCGTGGGACCTTGAAAAAAGGATGAAGTTCCGCCGGACGATGAAAAAATATCTGGAGCAGGTCCAGCAGAGCAGGGACGTGAAAGGCGTGAAGGTATTTCTTTCCGGGCGGCTTGACGGCAACGAGATCGCGCGGCGGGAATGGCTTGCCAAGGGTTCCATCCCGCTTCAAACGCTCCGCGCCGACATCGATTACGGCACGGCGACGTCGCGTACGACCGCCGGTGCTATCGGGATAAAAGTCTGGATTTATAAAGGAGAGATATTCGCGAACGAAGAAAAAAAGAAAAACGAGGAAAAATTACAAAGAGAAAGACGAGGATAGAAAAGTTATAATGTTGTAATGAAAAATGCGGCATGAGAACGCCTGAACATTACAACGCTACAACAATCAATATGCTTATTCCCAAAAAAGTAAAACATAGAAAGTGGCAGAAAGGACGCTCAAAAAAGCGGAAGGTTGAAACACGCGGCATTGAGTTGAATTACGGCCAGTTCGGCCTCAAAGCCATGGGGTCTTCGTGGCTGACCTCGCGGCAGATCGAGGCAGGGAGAAAGACCATCACGAACTTTCTCAAAAGGAGCGGCCGCCTTTGGATACGCGTTTTTCCGGACAAGCCGATCACGCTGCAGGCACCAGAAAAAACTTTGGGCGGCGGCAAAGGATCGGTCGACCATTATGTCTTTCCCGTAAGGCCCGGCAGGATTATTTTTGAGATTGACGGCGTGCCCGCCGAAACGGCAAAAGAGGCGTTGCGCCTCGCATCGTTCAAGCTTCCTTTTAAATGCAAAGTAATCAGTAAAGAACAGAGATAAGAAAATTAAAATATTTTTTTAATCGCTGACGATTTTTATCATGAAGAAAAAAGAACTGCAAGAATTAAAAAGCAAAACGGCCGGTGATCTCGCGCATCTTGCGCGCGAAGGATCTGAGAAATTACGGGCGCTTAAATTTGACTTGTCGGCCGGAAGGGTGAAGAATGTGAACGAGATTCGCGCGCTCAGGAAGAATGTGGCGCGGATGCAGACATTTATAAAACAAACGAAAAACGAAAAGTGAAAAACTAAGAATGCAGATATTCGCTTTGCGAATTCATTCACTTTTCACCAATCACTTTTAACTATTGACTTATTATCATGACCGCATCAACGAACCAAAAGAAAATAAGGAAGATCACGGGCGTCGTCGTTTCCGATAAGATGGCGAAAACGCGCGTGATTGCGGTTACGCGTTCAAAAAAGCATCCCAAGTACCTCAAATATTACGAGGTAGTGAAAAAATTCAAGGCGCATGACGAGAACAACGAATACAAAGCCGGCGACAAAGTGGTTATCGAGGAAACAAGGCCTCTGTCGAGGGAGAAGAGGTGGAAAATAATACAAAAGATATAAAGGTTGTAATGCCGTAGGGTTATAATGTTCCCGTGCCGCATTTTCCATTACAACTGCAACATTAAAACATTCCAACGTTATAACAATCAATCATCATGATACAGGAACGATCCATTTTAAAAGTTGCGGACAACAGCGGCGCGAAAATCGTGCGGTGTTTTCGGATACTCGGGGGTACACGGCGGCGGTATGCGGGCGTGGGTGATATCGTGGTCGCTTCGGTGCAGACCGCGGAACCCCGGAAGGCAGTGAAGAAAAAAGACATCGTTAAGGTTCTCATCGTGCGTACCAAAAACGCTCTGCGCCGCAAGGACGGTTCGTATGTCCGGTTCGACGAGAACGCGGCCGTGGTGGTTGATGCTAAAAAAGAACCGGTTGCGACCCGTATTTTCGGACCGCTTCCCCGCGAGCTCAAGGAAAAAGGATACGAAAAACTGATGACTATGGCGGAAGAAATCGTATGAAAAAGTTAAAGAGTTATAGTGTTGTAATGTTCTATCGATCGAGGACGGTCTCGTTATAGTGAGCATTTTCATTACACCATTGAGAACATTACACCATTAAAACATTACGATCATGAACTTAAAAAAAGGAGACGCCATCAAAATAATTTCTGGAAAAGACCGTGGCAAGACGGGGGCTGTTTTTACGGTTTTTCCCGAAACGGGGAAGATTGCCGCGGACGGGCTTAATATGTTCAAAAAGCGATCCAAACCGAAAAAACAGGGAGAAAAAGGGCAGATGGTTCTTGTTCCGCGTCCGTTTCCGGCTTCAAAAGCGATGCTTGTGTGCAAAAACTGCAAGCAGCCGGCGCGGGTCGGCCATCGCATGGAGGGCGATAAAAAAGTCCGTTACTGCAAGAAATGCCAGGCCAATACGTAAAATAGAATTCAGAATTCAGAATAGAGAATGAATACAAAAGAACAATCTAAATTCCAAATTCCGTTCTCTGTTCTCAATGCTAAATTCTATATTCTCAATGCTAATTAATTAAGATATGGCAAACAATCAAAAACAACAGAATAATCAGAGGGCAGAAATCCGCGCGTTCTTGGAGAAGGTCGTCGTGGATGCCGGTGTCGGGCGTCTTGGCCAGCAGCCGAACTTCGAAGAAAAAGCTTTGCCGCAGATCGTCCGCGACATTGCCGCGGTCACCGGGCAGAAGCCGCAGATCCGCCGCGCGAAAAAATCCATCGCCGGGTTTAAATTGCGGGAAGGCCAGATCGTCGGACTCCGTGTCACCTTGCGGAAGGCGAAAATGGTTGATTTTTTCGAGCGTTTGATTACAATAGTATTGCCTCGCGTGAGGGACTTCGGCGGCTTGGATCTAAAAACGGTGGATAACGGCGGCGTTCTCGGCGTGGGAATACGGGAGCATGCGGTGTTTCCCGAGATCTCTCCCGAACAGTCGCCGGTTTCGTTTTCTATCGGTGTGAGCATCGTGCCGCGGGCGAAGGACCGCGAACGGTCATTGGAAAAATTCAGGCAATGCGGCGTCCCGTTCAAAAAAGAAAAAAAGCGTAAATAGTTTTCAATGTTTGAATGTTCTCAACGGTGTAATGAAAATACAACCATAGAACACAAAAATTACAACATTCCAACCATTCATTAATCATGGCAAAAGAATCAGTCATCGCGCGGGCTAAAAAGCGTCCGAAATATTCCAGTCGCATCGTGCGGCGCTGTTTCCGTTGCGGCAGGAAGCACGGCTATATGAGGGACTTCAATCTTTGCCGGATATGTTTCCGCGAAATGGCGACCAATCAGCAGATTCCGGGAATAAAAAAAGCATCATGGTAAAAAAATAAACGAAAAATTAAAAGTGAAAAACGAAAAACGCAGGCATTCACTTTTCGAATTCACAAACTTTTCACTATTCACTTTTAACTTTTCACTTAATTATGTACTACGATCTTCTGGCAAGAATTAAAAACGCCACCATGGCAAAAAAGGAAAAGATGACGGTGCCTTTTTCGAAAATGGATGCCGCTGTCTTGAAAGCGCTTGTTGAAAACGGCTATATCAAAAGCGCCGATGCGGAGATCATCGGGAAAGAAAGCGTTATCGTCGTGCGCCTTGCCTATAAAAATAAAGCGGGCTCCGTGAGCGATTTTAAAATCGTAAGCAAGCCGAGCCGGCGTTTTTATTTCGATTATCGGAGCTTGCGTCCGGTAAAGCAGGGCTATGGCGTTGCCGTCCTTTCGACGTCGAAAGGTATTATGACGAACAAAGAGGCAAGAAAACAAAAAATCGGCGGGGAATATTTATTTGAAATATGGTAAATAATAGAATATAGAATATAGGAGACAGGAGACAGAATGAGAATCAATCCACGTTTTCTATTCTCTATGCTAACTTCTAATTTCTAAATTCTAATTAAGACAATGAGCCGTTTAATCAAAAAACCGATCATAATAGAAAAGGGCGCGACCGTTACGGAAAACGGCGGCGTTTTGAATTTTAAGGGACCAAAGGGCGAGCTTACCGTGGCGTTGGTTTCCGGTATCGGCGCGAAGATCGAAGGAGAAAATCTCTGGATAGAAAAAAAGGGGGACGAAGCGCCAAAGGCGATCGCCGGCACCTTATGGGCGCTTTCAAGGAATGCCATGGAAGGCGTGATGAAAGGATTCGTGAAAGTGCTCGAAATTGAGGGCGTCGGATACCGCGCGGTGCTTGAGGGAAAAGACCTTATTTTACACCTCGGATACGCGTTACCGGTCCGCGTTAAGATAGCGGACGGCGTCACGCTTGCCGTCGAAAAGAACGTCATAAAAGTTTCGGGGATCGATAAGAATCTTGTCGGTCTTGTCGCGGCGAAGATCCGCGCGCTGAAGAAGCCGGAGCCGTACAAAGGGAAAGGCATCCGTTATCAGGGAGAGGTTATCCGGAGAAAGGTTGGCAAGAAAGCGGGAACAGCCGCGTAACGCGTAAAAAGAATAAATAGGATAGAGAAAACGCAGAAGATAGAGAAGATAAAAGAATCCATCTAAATCCTATATTCTCAATATTAAATTTTAATTAAAACATGAATCCAAGAAAAAAACTCAACCAGGTGAGAATGCGGCGCGCGCGAAAGACGAAAGCGAAGATTTTCGGTACCGCCGCAATGCCGCGACTTGCGGTTTATCGCAGCAACCGTTCCATCGCCGTCCAGCTTATCGATGACCGCGCGGGACGCACCTTGATTTCGGCATCGAGCAAAACGCTTCCAAAATCGCCGGAAAAAAAGACCAAAAGCACGGCGGCTTTTTCCGTCGGAGAGCTTGCGGGAAAAAAAGCCCTTGAAAAGGGTATCACAAAAGTAGTTTTCGATCGCCGGTCTTATAAGTTTCATGGCAGGGTAAAAAACATCGCCGAAGGCGCAAAAAAATCAGGACTCGTCATTTAGTAATATCAAATAATCTAATTCATCATGTTCAAAAGAGGAGATAGGCCAATTAAAAAGGAAGAGTTTAAGGAAAAAGTGCTTGATATGCGCCGCGTGACGCGCGTCGTCGCGGGCGGGAAAAGATTCCGTTTCCGCGCGACGATCGTTCTGGGCGATGAAAAAGGAAGGGTCGGCATCGGTATAGGAAAAGGCCTCGACGTCCAGCAGGCGGTCGCCAAAGCGAAGGCGGATGCGAAGAAAAATATGCTCACGGTCAATTTGCGGGAAGGCCGGACTATCGCGCATGAAGTCGATGCGAAGTACAGCGCGGCGAAGGTTCTCGTGAAGCCGGCGAGCCGCGGCCATGGATTGCGATGCGGCGGTTCCGTGCGTTTCGTGCTTGCGTTCGCCGGCATCAAAGACGCGACGGGAAAATGTCTCGG
Organism: bacterium; assembly: GCA_027310965.1. Classification (GTDB taxonomy): domain Bacteria; phylum Patescibacteriota; class Minisyncoccia; order UBA6257; family 2-01-FULL-56-20; genus CAIWCR01. Next base: position 9,310 of record DAICZW010000012.1, read on the forward strand.
CAGGACGCCGAATAAACTGACCAATGCCATGGCAACTATCGAGGCATTGAAGAAACTGAAAGCGTAAATAAAAAATAGAATATAGAAATCAGAATTTAGAATAGAGCATACAGAAGATAAAAAAATAACCAATCTAAATTTAAAATTTTGCTTTCTATTCTGATTTCTAAATTCTAATTAAGACATGAAACTACATTCTCTCACCTCAATTCAAAAAAGATCCCAGCGTATCGGACGCGGCGGAAAACGCGGCAGTTATTCGGGACGCGGCCAGAACGGACAAAAATCCCGCGCGGGCAGGAGAATCCGTCCGGCGGAGCGCGATCTCATTATCCGGCTGCCGAAACTGCGCGGCTTCCGGAATAAACCGAAAAACGAAAAGACGGAAGTGCTCAATCTTGGCGTATTGTCATCCGCGCTTGCACGCCGGAACGGTTCAAAATCGGGCGCAAAAGACAAAGATCGGGTTATCGTTACGGAAGCGTTTTTGAAAACCGCGGGACTGCTTGGAAAGAAATTCAAAGGAACGATAAAGATACTGGGAACCGGCGCTATTGCGTTTCCCGTTTCCGTGCAGGGCATTGCGGTTTCCGAAAGCGCGAAGAAAAAAATAGAAAAAGCCGGCGGGAAGATAGAGTTATAGAGTTGTAATGTTCCGTCAACCGAAGACGGTTTTGTTGTAGTGAGCGTTTTCATTACAGCATTTCGGACACTACAACATAGCACGCTGTAATATTACAACACTCCATGAACCGTTTCCTTCAGATTTTCAAGATCAAAGAATTGCGGAACAAGGTTTTTATTGTCGCCGGTCTTTTGGTCGCGTATCGCGTGTTCGCCGCAATCCCGATCCCGGGCATCGACGCGGCGCGCCTGCAGAATTATTTCAACACGAACCAGTTTTTCGGTTTTCTCAATTTCTTTTCGGGCGGCGGGCTTTCCAATCTTTCCATCGTGATGCTCGGCGTGGGGCCGTACATCACCTCGACGATTATCATGCAGCTTTTGACGATCATTTTCCCGAAGTTCAAAGAGATGTATTACGAAGAAGGCGCGGCGGGGCAGGCGAAATTCAACCGCTATTCGCGGATGCTTGCGGTACCGCTCGGCTTGGCGCAGGGCTATGGATTTCTCACCCTGCTTATCGCGCAGGGCGTGATTGCCCGTCCGGATCCTTTCAGTATGATCCGGAATGTGATCGTCATTGCGTGCGGCTCGATCATCGCGCTGTGGCTGGGCGAGCTCATTACCGAACAGAAGATCGGCAACGGCATTTCGCTTATCATTTTTGCGGGGATCGTAAGCAAGCTTCCTTCGGGCATCGGCGCTGCATTCGCGACCTATACGCCCGGGCTTTTGACCGCTTATCTTGCGCTTTTGGCGGCGGGCGCCCTGCTTATCGCCGGCGTTGTCTATCTGAACGAGGGCGAGCGGAAAATTCCCGTTGCCTATGCGCGTCGCGTCCGCGGGAACAAGATGTACGGCGGGTCGCAAAGCTATCTGCCGCTCAAAGTGAATCAGGCGGGCATGATTCCGCTCATTTTCGCGATTTCCGTGCTGCTTTTCCCGCAGTTTATAGCGCAGATAGTCACTATTTTTTCGTCCTCTCTCGGCGTAAAGGTGAATGATCTTGCGACGGCATTCATGGCAAACCAGTTCGCTTACAATATCGTGTACTTCCTTCTTGTTTTCGTTTTTTGTTATTTTTATACTTCCATCACGTTTAATCCCGAAGAAGTGGCGAAGAACCTCCAGCGGAGCGGAGGATTCGTTCCCGGCATCCGTCCCGGCGAGAACACCGAAAAGTTTTTCAGCAGTGTCGTGAACAGGATCACGTTCTGGGGCGCGGCGGGCCTGGGCTTTATTGCGATCGTTCCGAGCTTGATCCAAAGATTCACCGGCGTCGCGACATTGACGGTCAGCGGCACGGCGATCCTGATTGTTGTCGCCGTCGCGCTCGAGACCATGCGGCAAGTCGATTCGCAGTTGACGGTAAGGGAATACGAGGGGATTGAATAGTAAAAAATGTTGTAGTGTTGTAGTGTTATAAATGTTGCAATGAAAAATATGGCACGGGAATAAATAATAGAACATTGCAACACTCCAACATTTTTATGCGCAAGATTGCCATCATTTTATACGGGCCGCCGGGAGCGGGAAAAGGAACGCAGGCTAATCTTCTTGCCGCCCGGCTCGGCGTAACGCATTTTGACAGCGGAAAATTCCTGGAAAGCGTCGTGCATGATCCGGCGCGGCAAAAAGAAAAGATTATCAAGCATGAGCGGAAGCTTTTTGACGACGGTATTCTTATGACGCCGAGCTTCGTGCTCCGCGAGGTTGCGAACGGGGCGAAGCGGATCGAGAAAGCGGGTTTCGGCGTCGTTTTCAGCGGTTCGCCGCGTACGGTGTACGAAGCGGAAGGGCTTTTCCCAATTTTGGAGCGGTACTATGGAAAGAAAAATATTTTTGTTTTTGAATTGCGCCTGCCGCCAACCGGAACCGTGGAAAGAAACAGCAAGCGGATGATATGCTCTATCTGCGGCTATACGCTCCTCACGAAATATTATCCGACGGCGCATGCGAAATATTGTCCGGTATGCGCGGGGCCGTTTTATAAGCGGACGCTTGATGATGTGAAAGTCATTGCGGTCCGCCTTAAGGAATACCGCGAACGCACGGAACCCATTTTCGGATTTTTGAAAAAACGCGGTTACCGCATCAGAATTCTTGATGCCGCACCCGCGCCGTACAAGATATTCCTTAAATTGAATGATTACCTTAAAGACGCCTGAGGAGATCGGCATAATGGCGGAAGGCGGCCGGATTCTCGGCGACGTTCTGCGGGAGCTTAAAATTGCCGCGCGGGCCGGTGTTGCGACGAAAGAACTCGATGCGGTCGCTTACAAAGCGATTTTGCGCGCGGGCGCAAAGCCGGCGTTTTTGCATTATCGTCCGGCAGGCGCCGCGCACGGATATCCTGCAACGTTGTGCGCCTCGGTCAATGACGTCGTTGTCCATGGCGTTCCGTCCGGTTATTTATTGCAGGACGGGGACGTCCTCAAACTCGATTGCGGCGTCCGTCATAAAGGTTTTTTTCTTGATGCCGCGCTTACGGTCGGCATCGGGAGCGTCAGCGGGCAGGCAAAGAAACTTATGACGGCGGCGGAAACGGCGCTTACGGCGGGCATCAAAGAAGCGCAACCCGGGAAAACGCTTGGCGATATCGGTTTCGCGGTTGCGCGCATCGCGAAGAAGAACGGTTTTTCCGTCGTTGACGGATTGACCGGCCATGGCATAGGGCGCGCGCTCCATGAGGATCCTTACGTCTGCAATTTCGGCGTCCGCGGCGCGGGCGAACTGTTGCGCGAAGGCATGGTTATCGCGATAGAGCCGATGTTCGCCGCGGGCGCGGGCGCAATACGGGAACTGAAGGACGGCAGTTATGCCGCGCGGGACGGATCGCTTACGGCTCATTTCGAGCACACGGTGGCGATAACGGAAAACGGACCGCGCATATTGACGGAATAGTTTTTATAAGAAAAATTGCCGTCTTCGCGGCTCCGACCGATGACCGGCGCTTTTTTAAAATAAAGACAAAAGATCGGAAGCATGATCCTGTTTTTCGGGACGACGGCAGAGGAGACAGAGAGGGATTCTTACGTTTGTGAGGATGGTTTTAAAAATAAATTTTCATAATACAACTCATTGCCATGGCGAAACCTTACCTTTCCATAATTATTCCGGCATATAACGAAGAGGCACGCATTCCGAAAACGCTCATTGATATGGACCGTCGTTTGAGCGGCGTTCCGTATCCGTACGAGATTATTGTGGTGAACGACGGCTCGAAAGACAATACGGCGGCAACGGTTCTTGGCATGGCAAAGATGGTGAAAAATCTTGAACTTATCGACAATAAAGAGAATAAAGGAAAGGGTGGCGCGGTGAAGCAGGGAATGCTTGCGGCGTCGGGGAATATCCGGCTCTTTGCCGATGCCGATAATTCAACGTCCATCGATCAGTTCGAAAAAATGATGCCGTTTTTTTTCACCGGAGGCGAAAAAAAAGTTGAAAGATTCGCTGACGGCTTGGTATCCGGCGACGGTTTATCTTCCAGACTTTTGCCTTATAAAAATCGGGAGGGTAAATCTTCCGCCGACGGCACCTATTACGATGTCGTAATCGGATCGCGCGCGGTCAAGGGCGCCGTGCTCGATCCGGCGGAGCCGTGGTACCGGCAGATTCCGGGAAAGGCCGGCAATCTTGTTATTCAAATTTTACTGTTGCCGGGACTTTGGGATACGCAATGCGGGTTCAAGGCGTTCACCGAAGAAGCCGCGGAAAAAGTATTCGGCGCTTCGCGGATAACGGGATGGGGATTCGACGTCGAAGTCCTTGCGCTTGCGAAACGGATGGGCTATCGTATCAAGGAAATTCCGGTGCATTGGGCGAATGACACGCGATCCCATGTCAAGGCATCGGCTTATCTAAAAGTGTTACGGGAAACTCTTACTGTCCGCTGGCGTCTTTGGATGAACGGGTATATAATAGAGCAACGCGATTCGGATGTAATTTGATAGGACGTGCGCATTTGAAAAAAATATAAGAAAATATCTTAAACCGCAGCGGACAAGGCCCGTCCCTTCGTTATTTTCCGATTATTTTCATCGCCGCAGCCGGACTACATCCCGGAAAATAACCGGAAAATGCCATGTACCCGGCACCAGCGCGTACGTCCTATAAAATAAAATTAAAATATGTAATGTTCCGGGTGTTGTAATGAAAAAATAACGCTCTCTTATTGGAGCGCTGCGGCATATCTATTATGAATAAGCATTATTTAACAAAAGATCGGCGGGAGGAATTCACGCGGGAGCTTGAAGAGCTCAAAACAAAAAAACGGATCGAGATTGCGGAGCGTCTTCAGCGCGCGAAAGAATACGGCGACCTTTCGGAAAATTCAGAATATTCAGAAGCGCGCGAGGAACAGGCGAGCGTCGAGTCAAGGATATTCGAGCTTGAAGATCTCCTGAGGAAAGCGATCACGATCAGCAAGGACGGCGGCGGCGCGGCGAAAGTAGGTTCGACGCTTACGGTTAAAAAGGGTTCCGGAGAAAAAACATTTACTTACACCATTGTCGGCTCGTACGAGGCAAAGCCGGAGGAAGGAAAAATTTCCGACGAATCGCCGCTCGGAAAGGCGTTTTTAAACCATGAAGCAGGCGAGCGCGTGACGGTCGCGACGCCTTCGGGAAAGAGCGTTTACGAAATAGTGAAGATAGAGTAATGCGATGTTGTAATGATCTGTTGTTGTAGTGAGGAGATACGAGACATTGGAACATTGGAACATTTTTCATGCTTGACGATATTATCAACGACCGGCTCAGGAAACTCGATCTTTTGCATGATGCGGGCATTGATCCGTATCCGGCGAAAACACTGCGTTCTTTTGCGATAAAGGAAGCGCTGGAGCGTTTCTCCGCGCTGATGAAATCGAAGAAAAAGATTTCCGTCGCGGGGCGGGTGATGAGCATCCGTGACCAGGGTAATCTTCTTTTTGTCGATTGCGCCGACGAATCGGGCGCAATCCAGTGTGTTTTTAAAAAAGATAATCTTTCCGATTTTAAAACTTTGAAAGCGGCGCTCGACCGCGGCGACTTTATTTCCGTAACGGGGCCGCTTTTCAAAACCAAAAAAGGCGAGCGGAGCATTGAGGCGCGTTCGGTTGTGATGCTTGCGAAATCGTTGCGGCCGTTGCCGACGGAATGGTACGGGCTGGAAGATGTGGAATCCCGCCTGCGCGAGCGTTACGTCGATCTTGTTCTTCATGCCGATGTCCGTGAAATGTTCCGCAAGAAAAGCCTGTTCTGGGCGGCAATCCGCGAGTTTTTGATTGACGAAGAGTTCGTGGAAGTGGAGACGGGCGTTTTGGAACCGATGGCGGGCGGCGCGGAGGCGGAGCCGTTTCTCACGCATCATAATGTTTTGGACGTTAATTTTTATTTAAGAATTTCGCTCGAGCTGCAGCTGAAAAAATTGGTCGTGGGAGGGTTCGAAAAGATATTCGAGATCGGCCGGGTATTCCGCAATGAAGGTATCGACCGCGAACACCTCCAGGACTTCACGTTTATGGAATTTTATTGGGCGTATCATAATTATGACGACCTTATCGTCATGCTCGAGCGGATGTATAAGCGGGTGATCAAAAAAACCACCGGCGGGCTTACGACGGTATGGCAGGGCAAAAAGATAGATTGGGGGAAAAAATGGCCGCGGCTGGATTATGCGGCGCTTTTCAAGAAGTCGAACGGCATCGACCCTCTCGCTGCCTCGCGCGATGCACTGTACGATAAGGCTGTTGCGCTTCATCTTGCGCCGGAAAAAAATATGGGCCGCGGGCGGCTTATTGATCTTATTTATAAAAAAACGGTCCGGCCGCATCTTATACAGCCTTGTTTTCTGGTCAATACGCCGCTTGCCGTTTCGCCGCTTTCCAAAGCGTCCGCTGCGCGCCCGGGTATCGCCGAACGGGTGCAGATCGTGGCGTGCGGCACCGAACTTGGCAACGGATATTCCGAATTGAACGATCCCGTCGAGCAGCGCGCGCGCTTTGAAGAGCAGATGCGGCTTCGCGAGGGCGGTGATGCGGAGGCAATGCAACTGGACGATGATTTTCTGACGGCGCTTGAATACGGTATGCCGCCAACCGCCGGGTTTGGGATGTCCGAACGGCTTTTCGCCGTGCTTATGGACAAGCCCGTGCGCGAAACCGTGTTTTTCCCACTGATGAAACCAAGGGGATAATATAGAATATAGAAAGAACGAAAACGGATATCGATTTTATATTCTTAATTCTGATTTCTATATTCTATTCCAATATGCTATAC
>DAICZW010000013.1 GCA_027310965.1 bacterium
GCCCAGTGTTCCCATATCAAAGTACGGGATAAACTCCGCCGAGGACAAGCTCCGGCGGACGACCCATGCTTTGAAAATAAAAAGAGAATATTGGAAGCATATGCCCTCACCCGCTAAAATTTTTCGGAAAAAATCGGACGGGCTCATCTTTGCGAGGACGACAAAAAACATATCCTCGACTAATGCCGAGAGAAACTAAAAATTCTTATCCCTGAAGATATCCTTTCGCTTTTTCGACAAACTCATTAAGTCCCAATCCTTTCTTTATAAAACCGGCGGCTCCCGCTTCTTTAGCGGCCCTTTCATCAACGCCAACCGACATTGGATCACTGAATGCAGTGAGGAAAACGACTTTAATATCTTTGGTTTCCGGATTGAGCTTCAGTTTCATAATCACCTCAGATCCGTCCATAACCGGCATCTTGAGGTCTAGTAAGATAAGATCCGGTTTTTTCGCTGCCGCCACTTCAAGGCATTCGATGCCATTAGACGCCGTAACCACCTCAAAGCCCGCATTTGTAAGCGCCGAACCGTAAATATCCAATATTTCCGATTCATCATCGGTCAAAAGAATAAGTGTTTTTTTGTCCATGTTTCTAAATATAAATTTGATTCCTTTTATTTAAAAAACCACATCGGGCCACGGCATTCAATAAACCGCGAACCAGTCATGACGACGCCGGCAATGCCACGGCAAATGTGCTTCCTTCGCCGGGCTCGCTTTTTTCGAGCCATATAAACCCGCCCATTGCCTCGGACAATATTTTTGCGATATAAAGACCGAGACCGCTACCGTATTCTTTCGTATGTAAAAACGTTTTCGAGACCGTCGAGAATTTTTGGAATAACATCGATTGGTTTTCTTTCGGAATACCAATACCTGTGTCAGTTACCGAAATTTTCAAGAAATGTTTACCCTCTGAAATTTTTTCAGAAAAAACCAGAGATGGCGATAATTCACGCACGACCGGATTCACGGCGACGGTAATACCTCCTTTTTCGGTGTAATGAATAGCATTGCTGATAAGGTTTGTGATGACGTCCCTTACCTTACTAAGATCGGCGACCACTGCAGGGAGCGGTACAACAGACGCTTGAAAAACAAGCGTTATGTTTTTTTCCGATGCAGCCTTGCCGAAACTCGCAATAATATCATTGACCAGATCCGCAATATTGACATTTTCTTTCTTGAGTTCAAGAGGTTTTTCATCCATGCGTATAACTTCAATGAAGTCGTTCAGAATATCGAGAAGTCGCATGCTGTTCTGACGGATACCGGTTGTGTATTTGATGATATTTTTATTATCGTCTGACGGCGCAACTGACCCAAGCAACAACTCGGCGTCGCCCCGTATAATGGATAAAGGCGTGCGCATTTCATGGGAAGCGATGGCAAGAAAATTGCTCTTGGACTGATCCAAAAGTTCCTGCTCAGTGATGTCTTCTATCAAAACAACAACACCGATCAATGCCGGGTCGTCGATAATAAAGATCGGCTCCATGAATATTCTCAGATATTTGCTGCCGAAAGGAATGCTCTTTGCGTCAATCTGCTTCTTTTCGCTCAAAATCTTTTTATAATTTGCATCCAGATCGAAACTTCCCCGCAAACTCCGGATGGTGGCGTCAAATATGGACTCGTCCAAATCCGGCGTAAAAAATCGCTCAATCGCCTTATTGGTGATGATGGCCTTGCCCGCAACGTCGACCATGATGAATCCCAGCGACAAACTGTTGATGGAAGCCATGAGCCGCGATTCTTCTTCTTTCAGCTGCTGCGTCCTTTCCCATACCTGAGCCTCTATGTTCGTTTTTGATTTTACCAATTCTTCCTCGAAGCCGCGCGCATCCTCAAGCAGATTGAGCATCGCCATTTTATTTTCCTTCGCTTCCAGTTCGGCGCGCTTCATAGCAGTGATGTCATATGAGTAAAAAAATATCGCTTTCATGGCACCGGTGCCGTCTTTGATCGGAGACATAAAACCCGAACACCATGCGTATTTCGATCCTTCGGGCGTGTGTTCGAACTCAAAATTGACAGCCTGCCCGCGCAGCGCATTTTGAAATTTTCCCCTCACGATGTCGCGGTACGGCTCTTTGACCGTTGCAAGCCAGCTCCATTTGCTGATGTCGTCGGTATCTTTGATGAAATATTCCTCGCGGCCGCCTTTATTTATGAAAATCAGCTTACCGTCCTTGTCGAAGACCACAAGAGTAAGCGGCGTATTTTCCATCAAAGTGAAATAGTCGCTTGCCGATATGAGAGATTTTTCGTTTGGTGCTTCGTTTTCCGCCATGGAATATATTGATATTGATAATGTTTATCTACAAAATTTGAAGAAGGATGACGCCGCGCGACATCAACGGCGCACAAACAGCCGGATCGCCATCAATGATGGCTATTCCTTCTTATTTTCTTTATTTTCTTCCACCAGGCGAAAATCGGGAATAATTTGATGATACACATCCGCTCCTTCTTGCAGGTTTAAAAGACGGAGCCAATGAACCGTCACCTTGAAAACCTGGAAATCCAGACCGGTAAGTTTCAAAAACGGACCGTAATATAAATTGAACAAATCAACCTTTGTCCCGAGTATGGCAATAAATTTATAAATATCCTTAAACGACGAATCCACCTCGCCCTGAATCTGGACGGTTTCAGGTCCCTTTTCGGAAGTGACAACCATGCCGACCTTGTTATTATTCGCAAGGTTGGCATATTTCCTAGAAGAGCGGCGCGTGACGAAATAGAAATTGAAATCATCGTCCATCACGTAAAAAATGGTCGCGACCTGCGGTTCGCCGCCCGGAGTAACCGTGGCGATTTCCGCCAAAAAATTGCTTTGAAGGAATTTTTTTGCCTGTTCTTTGTAAATATCCATGATAGTGCCCGGCGCTTAACCGACGTCGGTTGTATTTATTGTAACGCTTTTTGCTATTTTAAAAAATCTATAGGGAATGCGCGCGCCTTTGCCATAACAAAGAGTCGCTTCAAAACACGAACTTATTTTTATTAACAGCGGCAAACCAAAAGAAAATACTACCGCAATCCATGCTCGTTGAAACATGCAGTATATTTTTTGTCCATGCCGTAAATATGATGGATAAGTCAATCCTCTAAAAAATCAACCTATTAGAACAAAAGCTTGGCTTCGTCGTCGCCGCGATTTTTTTCCTTTAACGCCTCGATGTCGCGCCATAATATCCGATGCGCCTCCTTATGTTCCGCCGCCCCCTCGTAATGAAATTCATCGAAGTACCGCTCTTCGGTTTGAAAGTGAAACTGGGAATATTTGGTAAGCTCCTCGAAAATGTCGTCCAAAACTTTATTTTCTTTGCCTTCCGAAACCGAACGATAACAGTCGTTCATAATACCGAGAAACATTTTATGCTGATTGTCGATCAGCTTCACGTTGACGCTATATTCTTCCCTCTATTCAAAATGGACTTGCATAAATAAATAATATACCATAACGCCGCAACGCAATAGAACCCGTCAAAAATGCCGGCGGATACCCCGTCGGCCTTGCTCCCGCCCCACCTTACGCTTCGCTCCGCGAAGCGCGCAAAAATTTTTGGGAAAATGAAACTTGTTTGAAACTGGAGCGGGTTAGTCCACGACATTAGAGCCTACTGGAAAACCACGGGTGGGTGGTTTTCGATCCCCAAATTATCGCGCGACCATGCTTCAATTGTCTGAAACCTCGAAAATTGAGGCGTTTTCCGGCGTCGACACTATACGGCAGTGCCGGGCCGATCTCGACGCGATAGAAAGGCAAATAACGGAAATGGAAGCGCCCGTCCGGGAATTGGAGGATGAAATCCAGAAAATCGAGGGCGCTATCGAACGCGGCAAGGCTTTATCCGTTTCCGATCATGCCGAATTCGCTTCGCAAGGCGGCGATCGCCTGATCGCCGAGCTTTCCGTGATCTTGGGAAACAAGCTTTCGTATCTCGAAACGCTTACGGCCGAAACACAAAATCTACAGGAACCGCTACAGATTACTAAAAGTAATCTATTGGCTTTTCTTGCCACAAAGCAAGAGAAAAGCCATATAAGAAAAGAAAGAGAAGAACATTTAAGGGAAAACGAGGAAAGCCCGATCAATCTTTCTCGGTGGGTGGCACGGGCAAAAGCCAAGCCCACGATCTGGAAGGTGCTTGCGATGGCGCAGAAAAGAGAGGATCAAATTCTGAATGAAATCTGCAATCTGTATCTGCTAAAGATCGTATCGAAGAAAGATTTATCGCAGCACTACGCCCGGAAGTATGGCAATTATCGGTTACGTCTGTATCGGCGCGGATACTATCTTATCCCCGACGATCAGCCCAAAGGTCGAAAATCAAGCATAAAAGAAAACCATGATCAAGCTACAGCCGATGAACATCAAAGCGAGGCGCCGAAATAGGATCGGCGAGATTTGGATTCTACTTTCTGGCATGAATTTTCCCATGCACGCCGAGGATCTCGAGGAGAAAGGCGGCGAGGTTACATTCGTTCGCCATGTCGATGGAAAAGATGGAAAACGGACAGAGAGGATCACTGCGAACAAGCAACATGTCATTTACGTCGCCGAGACGATTGGGGCGGATTAGTGTTTCAATAGGATTTCCCGAAGAAAAGCTCAATTTTCCGATTGGTTAAATTCGGGTATAATTTTAGCATGGAAAAAGGCTTCGATCACATCGGTATTACCGTCTGCTATCTTTGCCACGACGGACATGGCAATGTTTTATTGAACAAACGAGGCGCAAAAGCACGGGATGAAAACGGCAAATGGGATCCAGGCGGCGGCGGTTTAGAATTCGGCGATAGCGTTGAAACGACGCTGAAAAAAGAAATAAAGGAAGAATACTGCGCCGACGTCCTTGATTATAAATTCATGGGATACCGCGATCTTTTCCGCGAGATAAATGGTAAAAAGACGCACTGGCTAACACTCGATTTTGTCGTCCGTGTGGACCACGATCAAGTGAAAAATGGCGAGCCGCATAAATTCGACGAGATCGGCTGGTTCAAGCTTGATAGCCTTCCCTCGCCGCTCCATTCCGGCGCACCCGCATTTTTTGAAAACAATAAAAATAAAATTAGCGAAGTAATAAAGTAGCCATGCAGAATTGCGTTATTATTCACGGATGCCCCTCGTCGCCAACCGATATGACTTTTGATAAGCATTGGATTCCTTGGATTCAGCAATCTTTGAATACGCGTGGCATTGATACGACTATACCGTTGATGCCTACGCCGTGGAAACCGAACTATGAAGAATATAAAAAAGAGTTTGAAAAACAAGATATTAATGAACATACGATCCTAATCGGACACAGTTGTGGCGCCGCTTTTCTGGTACGCTGGCTTGGAGATGCGAAGAAAAAAGTAGATGAACTGATTTTGGTCGCGCCGTGGAAAATAGGAACGAGCAATAATGAGAAAAAATTATTTTACGATTACACCGTCGATCCTACGATTAAGGATCGCGTTAAGAAAATTGTTATGTTCACGGCAGATAACGAACACGAAAACGGTAAAAGAAGTTTAGCTATGTTTCACAGTGCGCTTGGCGGTAAAGTTGTTGAAATCAAAGGCCATGGACATTTCACGATGGAGGATATGGGAACGGATGAATTCCCTGAACTATTAAACGAAATTATCGACACAGGATGAAAAAATTTATCTTAAAATTTAATGTCGTCGATAAAAATAATTTTTTGGAGATTAAGGATGGCTTGAAGGTGGTTGAAACTCGCGCTGCGACACCGAGATATTGTGAGGTGAAAAAGGGCGATACACTCGTTATCGTTTGCGGCAAGAATCGGCTAGAGAAGAAGGTCAAGCGGGTTCGAATTTTCAAATCGATCGGCGCGATGGTCAAGGTAATACCACGCCAGAAAATCATGCCGTCAGTGGAGTCGATGCCTGAAATGCGCCAAATTTATTACGGATATCCCAACTATCGGGAAAAACTCAAAAAGTATGGCGTTATAGCGTTCGATATTTAGGTTTAACCGGACAAATTTGACGCATAGGTGTAAAATTGAGGGGTTCACCCGTACCGCGGACATACGGGCGTTGGGCGGTCGGGAAATAACCCCTCAATTTTAAACTCGGGGTGCAAAGATTTCCCCCGCTATATCATCCATAATTTTTCTAAATCGTCTCCTTTCTTGAGCCTGCTCTTTTTTCGTTTTAGGATTCGTAATTGAATAGATTAACTTTGCAGCTTGTCTCATTTTACTTTCCATTTTAGGAGAACCTTTTAGACGCATTGCGGATCTTTCCCATTCTTTCAAATGGCTAACCGGCTTTTCTCCTAGCAGTTTTCTCACATCGGCGATAAATAGTTCGCCAGATCGAAAAGCCCCATAACTGAATCCAAATGATGCTTCATATCGTAGAGGATCGATGGCAACGATATTCAATCCGTGTTTGATTTGTTTTTTCTGATCCAAAGGTAGCGCTTCAAAAACTTCTTTGATGCCATGCGTAGTGCTTTTTCTGCCGAATTGCCGTAGGCAATTTTTAAAATTGTTTTCACTGGTAAAAGTTGCTGTTTTTGCCCATAACGCTTTCAAATATTTTTCTGCGCTTTGTTGCTCTAACCAGATGGCCTGCGCAATAAGCCCCATATTCCAGAGGATACGCGCCGCAATTAAATCCGTTCTTGCTATCCCGCAGAGCGCATGAATTTCAACGCTCGGATTGAACGAGGCTTTCTCCATCTGAAGTCAGTGCTATTGTGTATTCGCGAAACATTGCACCATTTCGGATACTATCGGGGCGAATATTGAAGCTGCTTGCTGATTATATTGGATGGAAAAAGTTTTATACTGTCCATTTTGCATTAAAGTTTTTTCATAAAAAGCTACCGATGGCGATGATCCGGAGAAGGTAAAAGAAGTTTGATTTATTGCTTGATCGGTAATTGTGGAAAGCGAATTATTGTTGAGGTAATAGTTTTCATCGAGTTGCAATTCTTGTTGAGGTGTTTCGCCTACGGCGTTTGATCCATATACAAGGACTTTCGCCGCCCCATTTTGAGCAAGAAATTGTTGGCCGTCGCCGTTCGCGGATTCACCTTGTGGAATCAATATTCCTGTCGGATAACAAATTGAGTAGGAAAATCGAACGTTGGTATAAGTGGAATATTGTGAAGTGGGATTGGAAGTGCTCGGTTGTTGGTTTTGAGTTGGTTCAACCGGCTGTGCCCCCATCTGTTGTAGCTGCTGCAAGGTATATCCTTGAGAATTTGAATTTGTGCCGGAATTTGCCGTCGATGGGGTACTAGGACTCGACGAATTTTCCATATTCCCGACTGCAGCGAGAATGGTTAATAAAACGATAACCCCGATTGTAATCAGCCACGCTTTTGGCAAAAAACTTTTCCAAAATGGGGTGGCGTTATAGACGTATAAGAAAATTGATCTTACTAAGCGGAGCAAAATCAAAACTATTAATGTCCCGTATAGTAGAAAAAGGAATGGGCTCGTGTAAGCCAAAGAATATGCAAGAATGACTACCAAAAGCAGTCCGATAATATTCGCTATGATGTAGAAAACTTTTAGGGCTCGATACCATCCTTTTGTCCCCAGATCACCCTCCTTTTGCATATTTAAATTGTAGCATTTTTTTCAATAATTTTGCCTTCGCGCAAAAGCCGTCAATAGCTTTTCCCGTCGTATGTGTGGATAACGGAAATGCAGGTAAATAGGGGCAAATATAATATATAGAGCAACCGCGCCACAAATATAAATATATTTGTAAAGTTATCCCCGGCTTCCGGCTCCATTTTTGAACATGCCGCTATCATTAAGTTGACGCCACTGTGGCGCCAACATCATGGTATCCGAAAAAGCATTGCAAGAATTCAAAACGATTTGGCGGGAGGAATTCGGGGAAGACATCTCCGACGAAAAGGCGCTTGAAGAAGCGACCGCGCTTTTGACGATGTTCGACGCGATCTACCGCCCGATCAGAAAAGAATGGGCGGAAGAATTCGAAAACAATCACAAAACCAATGGAACAGTCTAGCATCACAAACGGATACGAGCGCATGTTCTCGAGCAAAACGCTCAAGCGCCTTTTGGCCACGACGCGGGTGATCCTCTTGAAGTATTACACCGAAGCCGATATAGTCGCGGTGCTGGAGGATTTGGAAAAGCATGGCATCATGCCCGAAACGCTAGGGTTTCTCGATGCGATAGACGAGTTCGAACGTCGAGGCATTACCCGTATTGAAAATCTCGCCCCGTGGCTTACTGTAAAAAAGGAATGCTCAAAGGACTACTGACAAAACAACCGACCTATTTCCTCTACTGCCGAAAATCGACCGACGAAGGCGATCGGCAGGTGTTGAGTTTGGATTCTCAAACGGACGAAGCGATCAAACGCTTCGGCGATTTGAAGATCATTAAACTCCCGCCGGAATCCGTGAGCGCATTCGAGCCGAAGAAGCGGCCCATCTTCGCGGACATGATCGCGCGCATTCGGAAAGGCGAAGCGCAAGGCATCATCGCGTGGCATCCCGACCGCTTATCTCGCAATCCGATCGACGCCGCGGAAGTGATCCATTTGCTCGACATAGGAAAAATCAAAGACCTCAAATTCTGTTCCTACTATTTCGACAATTCGCCGGAAGGCAAGATGATGCTCCAGATCACGCTTTCGCAATCGAAGTATTCGTCGGACAAATTGAGCAACGACGTGAAGCGCGGAATGAACCGAAAAGCCGAAACGGGCTGGCGTCCGGGCCGCGCGCCGTTGGGTTACGTGAACAGCAAGACGAAGCTCAAGGGCGAGCAGGACATCGCGCCCGATCGCGTGCGCTTCGGACTCTTGAAGCAATTACTCAATCATATGCTTACTGGAAACTATACCGCTCCGAAATTGCTTGAGCTCGCCAACAAGATCGGCCTCACGATGCCCATGACGCGTGGCCGTCAGCCTCGAAAACTTCACTTAAGCGAACTTTATCGCATCCTCGGCAATCCTTTCTATTACGGCTGGTACGAATGGCCGAAAGGGAGCGAAAACTGGCTGAAGGGCAAGCACCCGCCGATAATCACGGAAGATCAATACAATAAGATCCAAAGATTCTTGGGCAAGCCGAGCCAGCCGCGCCCGCATACCAAAAGTTTCGCCTTTACGGGCTTGATGAAGTGCGGATCGTGCGGTTGTGCGATCACGGCGGAAGAAAAATTCAAATATCAGCGGAACGGCAATGTGCATCGCTACGTCTATTACCGCTGCACGAGAAAGAGAGACAAGCATTGCCCGGAGAAAGCCGTCGAGCTTAAGGAATTCAACAAGCAGATCGACACCCTGATTCAGAGAATTACGATATCCGAAAAGTTCAAGGACTGGGCGATCAAGCACCTTTACTTCTTGCGGAAAGAGGAAGCCGCCAGTTACAAGACACTGCTTGAAGACAAACAGAAGCAATTGGTTACGATTATCCAACAGCTCGACGCTTTGATGTTCAAGTATGCCTCGCCCGAAAACCGCGACGGCGAATACATCAACGCGCAAGAATACAGCCGGATGAAATCGGCATTGCTTAAAGAAAAATCAAAATTGGAAGACGATCTCAATGTGCAGGGCAAAGAAAAGGAAGAATGGCTCGAGATGAGCGAACGGACATTTAATTTCGCCCGATATGCCGGTGTTTGGTTTGCGAAAGGAGACGACGATATGCGCCGCGCGATTTTTGCCTGTCTTGGTTCGAGCCTCGTGTTGTCCGACCAGAAGATAGATATTACCTTACGAAAACCCTTCGAAATGATCTTTACCCGTCTGCCGGAAGCACAACGGGAATTTGCGAGGTTAGAGCCTCAAGAAATGCAGATGAACACTACTCAATTTTTCACTTCGCTACAGCAACTTCCTATTTGGAGCGGGTAAGGGGAGTCGGACCCCTGTCATCAGCTTGGAAAGCTGAGGTAATACCGTTATACGATACCCGCATAGTTCCCCGTAACGCCCATTCTGTTTCTTATAGTAATATCTTCGCCGCGACTTCTCAAGCCCGCAGAACGGAAATTTAAAAAGAACCCATTTCCTCCACACTCTCGTATATTATAAAACACCGCAGCCGTAACGCGTCCCAAAAATAACTTTTCAAACGGCATCCGCGCGCTTGCATATTTCGCCGTCATCTGTTAAAACTATGAAATAATGAAATACCTTTCCCGTCGCACTAAAACCATTCTCGTCTTCCTTATTCTCGTTACCACGGGCTACGGCGTTGCAAGATTTTTACAGGGGGAAAACAACCGGGTTCCGCAGGATTTCACGGATGCGCGACTCCAGGGAGCGGCCATCGCCGAAAATATAGTAACGCTTTCCACCCAATCAACGAACGATCTTGGGCAGGTTAACCAATACGATAAAAGCGGCGATTATACGGACGCGTTAACCCTCACGACAAAGCTTGTCGCCCAAAGCCAGGAGATCCGCAATCAGGCCATCGCGCTTTCTACGCAGGTCGGCGACATGGCAAAGGCGCTTTCATCAATCAATTCGCAGGATGCCCGCCAGGCGGCGCTTGATGCCATCACAAACCGCCTCGCGCTCGTGGATCAGCTCGTAAATTACAGCAACGATCTCGATGCACTGCTTAATACGCTCCGCAACCGGTTCGTCGGACAGCCGACGACCGCCGGCAGCGTACAAGCGCTTGTTAACAAAATCAATACCGATGTCGCCGCCGTCAATAATTTCAACGCGCAGGCGACGCAATCCATGGCAAAGTTCGACGCAATCACGGCGAAATAACAGGATATTAATCTTCTCTATTCTGTCATCCTCGCGCAGGCGAGGACCCACGCTTTGAGAAATTAAGATCGGAAGCATGGGTCATCCGCCTTCGCGGACGATGACAGACAGAGCGCTGCGCCTGTAGCTCAATGGTAGAGCAATCGTCTTATACACGATCGGTTCCTGGTTCGAGTCCAGGCGGGCGCACATTGCAGTAGTCGACGACCAAACCCATTTTATCCGCCTTGCGGCTCTACACGTCCGGTTCCTGGTTCAGGCCCTAGTGTGCCCACAGAATATTTTTATTTTCAACGAGCGAACCGGCCGCACGCTATTTGTCATTCTTGTGTATATTCATATACTCCGAGGCTTCTTTGGGAAGATAAAGATTGGTGATAACAAAAATTATCACCGCGAATAAAAGAAAAAGATCGTGCACGCCCTCGCTTGGGGTGCTGTTCATCCCAAAAAATCCGGTAACATCGGGGTCCAATAAAAAACCGAACGTAAAACATATCGCTCCGGCAGTCATCCAACGGTGATATTTCTTAAAAGCCGAACCGATGATCGAACGGGAGGATCTTATGCTTACGTAAATAAATATAATTCCAAAAAACACACCGAAAAGATCTATTATAAAATTTATATTCATTTCGTTTTATATTATTTTATAGGACGTACGCGCTTGTGCCGGGCATGGGGCATTTTCCGGTTATTTTCCGATCCGTAGCCGGACTACGTTCCGGAAAATAACCGGAAAATAACGGAGGAACGGGCCTTATCCGCTGCGGTTTGAGACATTTTCTTATGATCTTTTCAAATGCGTAAATCCTGATTTTATATTTTCGACCTATTGCGTTATTTTGTCTTATTATGGCAAGAAGAAAAAGAATGCGGATAAACCGGGGAAGAAAAAGATAATTTCGAGATTATGACTGACAAAGTTCCCTGTTCCAGCGGACGCCGGCCGAACCCATTTTATCCGCCCTGCGGACATACGCATCCGATACCGGAAATAATTTTATTTCCCGTTCGCCGGTTTCCCCTGCGGGCTTGAAGACGCCGTTTGCTGGATCAAAAGCTGTGCCATTCCTTTTTGGACGGTCTGATCGTCCGGCCAGTTCGCTAAAATCTTATTTCCTATCATAACCGCATCCGCCATGTCTCCTTCCATGCGGTACACATCGAAAAGCCCGTAAAGCGGCTGGGGGCGGTTGGGACCGAGCGCTTCTCCTTCGAGATAATATTTTTGCGCGGCATCAAGATATGTTTTATCGCCGGTCTTGGTATATGCCGTTTCGTTGATCGCACCCATAATGTAAACATCCTGCCCGAAGCTCATGCCCTTCCCCTGCGCGAGGATCGGCTCGAAATAGCCCGTGACGAAATTAATAAGCTCGGCGGTTGACGTCGCATCCTGGCTTTGCTGGACGAAACCCAGCACGCTGTTCGCCATATTGCGCACTAGTTCTTCCTGACCTATCGGCGACATCGCGTCAAGCGGCACGGAAATCCTGTTTTCAAGATCGGCGATGCTGGTAACGGGGTTTGTCTGCGATTGCATTCCCTGCAAAGTACTAATATAGATCTCCGCTTTGCGCATCGGCAAATACGAGCCGTACCATGCGACGAAGAGAATAAAAAAAGATACGATAACCGCGACGATTTCTTTTGAGGTGCGATTCATCCCGTTAGAAAATTAAATAAACGCTTCCCGACATGAAGCGGTCTGCTGTAAAATTGAATGCTGAATATGAAAGGGTCATGATTTTAAATTTTCTAATGGGATTGATAGTTAAGCGTTGAAAATATGAAATTGAGAATATGGATTTATTTTTTATTTCTACCATATTCTAAATTCTAAGTTCTGATTTCTATATTCTATTTACGCCTGTTTATTATGAACCGAAAAATAATACTGCGCGAACGCCAGGAACACGAAAAGACAAAGGTACATCGGCAGCACGTCGAAGATCGCGATGCCCTGGACAAGGTAAGCGATAGGAACCGCCAAGATAAGTCCGCGCTCAAACAAAGCGACGGTATTTTTCGCATGTCCTTCGCGGTGATGCGCCGAAGCGCCTTGCTCCGGGCCCGTCAAACGGGCTTTTTGTTTGCGGAAAAATTGCCAATAAAACGTTACGAATATAGAAAGGTATGCCAGCAAACCGAGTATCCCCGTTTCCGAAAGATAATCGAAGAAAACGCTGTGTGCGCGGTCAAACCACGTTTCTGACGATTGTCCGGGAACAAAAAACTTCGGATTGAAATGTTTATCGTAAACGGCCGTGAAATTCTCCGGCCCCCAGCCAAGGATCGGCCGTTCCAAGAATCCCTGCCACGCCTCGTTCCAAACCCAAAAACGCGTCTGCACCGTCGCGTCGGAAAGGCTGATGGTTAAAAATCTTCCTCCCGGCAGATTTTTCACGAAGGGAATGTTCCGTGCGAGATAAGCGGCGCCGCCCAAAACAATAAGTATCGCAAGAATAATGGCCGACCATTTTTTAAGCGCGGCATTCTTGGAAAAAACAAAATAAATAAGTACCGCGAAAACGCCGGCTCCCAAACCGATAAATGCGCCGCGCGTCTCGCTCAGAACAAAAAAGAAAAGAAAAATGGCGATAAGAATGCCGTACATCCATGCGCGCGCTTTCGCCGGCATCTTGGAAACATCGCCCTTCGTTATCCAAAGATATGCGGCGAAGAACATCGAAAAAATAAGGTACGGCGCGACATAAGCAGGATTGCCAAGCGACCCCTGAAAACGGCCGTCAACGAGCGTATGCCAGAATCCCACAGGGGTGGCGCCGCCGGAGTAGGGACCGATAAATCCCTGCGCGCCGAAATTTCCGAATAGTCCGTAAACGATCATCGCCGTAGCGGCGACAAGGGAAAATTTGAACAAATTCCGCCACTCGCCTTCTTTTTTGAAAAGAAGGGAAAGCAGGATGAAAAAGCCGTAATAATGAAGCATCTGGAATGCTCCTTCGCCGCGTTCAAAATTTGACCAAAACGCCGCATGGGGGTCGTAGGCGAAGATCGACGCCAGCGTCACCATAAGGACGAACGCGGACACCGCGATGAAAAGCGGGCTTTTTACGAGTGTCGCAACCATCCGTTTCGCTTCGCCGTCTTTCGCTTCAAACGCCCACCATAATATGAACGCGATAAGGCCGAGCTCGACCGCGAACCTGAAAAACCAATCTTTTCCGCCGATAAACGGGAAAAAAATGGAATCCATCACGATAACCACCGCAAAAACAGCGGCATAACAATACCACCGCGCGATCCTTTCGAAGGATTGCCCCATCATCTTCGCCGCAATACCGAGCAACGGAAGTCCCGCGACAACCGCAAGCACCAAAGGATGGCTAAAAAGAGTATCCATAATATTATGAAGTTAATTATATATTAGTTCAAAAAATAAATACAATCGCTTTGTCTTCTCTCCCCTCCGTCGTCCTCGGCTTGGCTGAGGATCCATGCTTTAAGAATTTAAAAGAAAGATTGGAAGCATAGATCCCTGCCTTCGCGAGGGCGACATGCCATGAGCCTTTTTCTTTTACCGCGCGTATTCCACCGCCCGCATCTCGCGGATGACGTTCACTTTTATCTCACCGGGATATTTTAACTCGGATTGTATCTTGTCCGCAATCTCGCGCGCAAGCTCGAGTGCGCGGAAGTCGTCGATCTTTTCCGGCGTGACGAACACGCGCAACTCGCGGCCGGCGGAAATGGCATAGGCATTTTTCACGCCGGGA
Source organism: bacterium (assembly GCA_027310965.1). GTDB lineage: Bacteria > Patescibacteriota > Minisyncoccia > UBA6257 > 2-01-FULL-56-20 > CAIWCR01. The sequence continues at coordinate 14,515 of DAICZW010000013.1, forward strand.
AATTCCGCGGCGATCTTTTCGAGGTCGCCGAGCCGTTTTATATAGTTCTCGATCGTGCCGCGCCGCGCACCCGGACGGGCGGCGGAAAGAACGTCGGCGGCCGTCACGACATACGCTTCGGGCCGCGCATACGGATAATCGTCGTGATGCGATTGCATCGCTTCGACAACCGCATCGCTCACATTATATTTTTTTAAAATCTTTATCCCGAGTTCCACGTGCGTTCCTTCAACCTCATGATCGATCGCTTTGCCGATATCGTGTAAAAGCGCGCCGCGCTTCGCGACATCGGCGTTCAACCCGAGTTCGCGCGCCATCATTTCACTCAAATACGCCACTTCTATCGAATGGGTCAGGACGTTCTGCCCGAAGCTCGTCCTGAAATGCAGCCGCCCCAAAAGCTGGAGAAGTTCTTTGGGGAGATCGTAAATACTGAGATCCTGCGCGGTGGCATCCCCGATTTCCTGCATCCGCTTGGAAAGTTCGCCTCTCGCTTCCTCCACTTTCTCCTCTATTTTTGCGGGCTGAAGCCGTCCGTCTTTCATAAGGTTTTCAAGCGCGAGCCGCGCCACCTCGCGGCGATACGGATCAAATGACGATATAATCACGCCGTCAGGCGCTTCGTCGATGATAAATTCCACGCCCGTCGCGCGTTCAAGCGCGCGGATATTTCTTCCCTCGCGGCCGATGATTTTCCCCTTCAGATCGTCATTCGCCAGCGGAAAAATAGTCGTCGTTATTTCGGAAACATGCGAACGGGCGTACCGCTGCAATGCGGTCGTAATGATATCGCCGGCCTTCTTTTCCACTTCTTCGCGGTTTTCCTTTTCTATCTTCTGGATAACCTGAGCAAGATCGTTCGCCCTGTTTTCTTTTACGTGGCGAAGCACTTCTTCCCGCGCGTCCGCCGCCGACAGTCCGCTGATCTTTTCAATCCTTGATTGAATGTCCGCGTTCTTTTTTTCAAGCTCTTCCTCTCCTGCACGCACCTGCTCTTCCCGCGCATGCATTGATTCACCTTGCTCCAAAAGCGCGCCCTCTTTCTTATCAAATAATTCTTCCCTGCTCAAAAGACGCGACTCGAGCGCTTCAATTTCTTTTCTCCTTTCGCGTTCCTCGTTCTTCGCGTCAATCAAAAGCGAAGCGGCCTTTTCTTTCGCTTCGATGATTATTTCTTTTGCCTGCGCCTCGGCGGACGAAACTTTCCCTTTAAGCTGCGCCTCGAGCGAACCGAGTTTTTTAGTCGCCCATAAGCGGCGAATGAAGTATCCCGCGACAAAGCCGGCGCAAAGAGCCGCTCCCGCTGCCAACAGCAATAGAGAATCCATAATGTTTTATTTTAAATTTATTCATACCAATAATGACCGTTTATTGACCGTATCATATACCAGATTCCCCTTTGAGTCAAATTCAATATAGGACATACGCATTTGAAAAAAATCATAAGAAAATGCCTCAAGCCGCAACGGCTTGTGCGTAAGTCCTATTATATTAAAAAAAGGCGGGGCAATAAACGCCCCGCCCG
>DAICZW010000014.1 GCA_027310965.1 bacterium
CTCCAGTATTCCGTTTCATCGTCTAACCTCCTTTTCTAATATTCTGTTATTTTATTATTTAGTTTTTGCGCCCACGCGCCACTGAATAAAAATTAGTATAATATAAAGAAAATGTCAATTTTTTTTGACGCGAGTTCAAGCTTGAAATGCAATATCTCTTTTGGGAACACCCTATTCGGCCACGATAAAGGGGGGGGCGCGAACGATCCTTATTTTTATTGCGTGGGTGGATGTAAAAGTTTTATTTTCCGAAATCAAGGGCAAAAGGTTTTTGAGGATGCGCGGGCGTTGATTGTAAATATTCCAATAGCCCGTCAATCGCAGTTTTGACCTCATCCGGCTTGATTGCCGCTACGCATGGCGCCGGTATATTTCTGTCGGCAATGCACTGGCCATTGTCGCCCATGCAGGGAGCGTTTTTTTGGAACACCCAACGGTTGATTCCTTCGTATCCATAGAACGTCCAGAGTCCCGGGTTCCATGCGCCCGACACTACCATGCATGGTTTTTTCAAAGCGATCGCCATATGCCCTACCGAAGTTTCGTTGGAAAGCGTGAAAAGACAATTTTTCATCAATGCCGCTATGTCCAAGAGGCCGGTCATGCCGGTGAGGTTTGTGACGGGGCGTTGAACGAGCCGCGGGAAGGATTTTTTTCTTTCCGCATCTCCTTTTGTTCCGATGAGTACGACGGGAATATTTTTCGCGGCGAGATAATCGCATACTTCGGCGTATTTTTCCATCTCCCATTCTTTTTCCGCCGATAACCCTGCGGTGAGCGAAAGAAGGCAATAGCCGTTTTCCCGGATGCCGTTTTTGGCAAGCAGGTTTTGCGCCTCCCCGGGTAAACGATGCCCTTCCATCACGAGCTCGGTGGCGTATTCTTGTTGGGGAGCATGGGCACGCTCGCTTACATACTCGAATATCCTGATGTGGTGATTGATGATATGGGGAAGATACTTCATACCGTCGGAAATTCTCCATTGTTCGATGGTATTCGCAATAACGTCGGTGTAGAGGGGGAATATTTTTTTCTTGATGTACGAATATCCCCGCGCGTAACTCGGCGTAATCGGCCGTTCTATATCTATATGGACCCCTTCATATCCAATGACCCGTTCGGCGCCCAATTCTGCGGCGATGAGTTTTCCGGCCCATTCCAAGTGGGGATTATGCTCTACGACGGTGGAAAAACCTATGCTTCTGAGTTTTTTGACGAAACGGTAGCCATAGCGGAAATCGGCGTTAAATTTTTTTGGATTGATAAGAATGATATGGTCGATATATCCCCGGAATAGCGCAGGGTCGAAGCCATTCGCGCCGCTTATCAATAAAGATATTTCTTTGTCCGGAAATGCGCGTTTATAATGTTTGAGTACCGACGTGAAGACAACCAGGTCGCCGATGGCGCCGAGATTGATGAGGAGCATTCTTTTTGCCAATCCGCTTTTATTGGTCCGCGCGAACAAGAGGCCGAGCAACAGAAGACGCGTGCGGCGAACGGCCCGTTTCATTATGTGTTTCAGGTTCTCTTTCATATTTTATAAGGTTACCATTTTGAACTAATATATTATACTGGTATGATGAATGCAATGAGCGGCCTTACCATTTCCATAATAACCGCCGTCTATAATGGCGCCGATTATATCGAAGAGAACATTTTAAGCGTAAAAAATCAGGATTATCCGAATATCGAGCACATCATCATTGACGGAGGATCAAAAGACGGGACGGTGGATATCATTAAAAAATATGCCGGAACCTATCATTTAAAATGGGTTTCCGAAAAAGACGGCGGAATTTATTATGCTTTTAATAAAGGGTTTGCCATGGCGACGGGAGAGGTTTATGCATGGCTTGACGGCGATAACTATTTTCATCCCGGTATCGTAAAGAAAGTTGCCGATGTTTTCGAAGGAAATAATGGCATTGACATTGTGCATGGCGATATTGAGATTGTCGCGAATAATGGGAGGCATAGGGGCATCTATCGTGCGCCGGAAGTTTCTTTTAAAAATGCGCTCCTGAAAAATACGGGGGCGATACCGTTGCAGCCGTCCGCTTTTTTAAAAAAAGAACTTTATAAAAAAACAGGCGGGTTCAATACCGACTATAGGATTGCCGCGGACTATGATTTTTGGCTGAAGGTTTTAAAAAATAATCCGCAAATATATTGCCTGCGCGACGTCATCGGATCATATCGAAGAGGCGACGAAGCCGCTTCGCAATCATTGAAGGGGGTTTTAGCGGGATATCGGGAAATGCTTGCCATTGGCGATGCCTATGGCCAGCCGTTTCATGCTAAAATATTTTTATTCTTCAAGTAAGGCAAAGGATTTGCGGCGGCATTCATGAAAAAATATTCAAATAAATTATGGAAAAAGAACCTGCTATAAAATTACATATCGGGTGCGGCGAAAAATATCTTGAAGGATATGTAAACATAGACTATCCGCAATCCGAGCACTCGGTTATGAAGGTGAGGGCGGATGTTTATCATGATATCCGCACGCTTTCCTATACTGACAATTCGGTCGACGAGATCCGCAGTCACCATCTTTTTGAGCATTTCGAGCGTGCCGAGGCAGTCGCAATTCTTATGAGATGGCGCCGCTGGCTCAAGCAGGGCGGAAAGCTCGTTATCGAAACGCCCGATTTTTACGGTTGCGCCGCGGCCTATGCGTCCGCTTTAACGCAAAAAAGGCGCATGGAGCTGGGACGGCACATGCTGGGATCGCAGGAAGCGCCGTGGGCGGTCCATTACGATTTTTGGGATGCGCCGAAGTTCGAATATGTTTTTGGAAAATGCGGTTTCGAAAAAGTCGTCATTAAAACCTATCAGAATGCCGTGGCGCAGCATTTTCCGAAAGTTCCATTTTTGAACATGGCGGGAAATTTTTTGCCGGCATCTTTTTATAAAAAAAGAGGGGGACATAAATTGCCGAATGTCGTGGCGGTAGCTCGCAAAGGCAATGCCGTTATAGATGAACATGCCGTTGCCCGCGAAATTCTTTCGCAGTACCTTGTGGGAAAAGAAGGCAATGCGATGCTTTCGGTGTGGATGGGGCAGTTTGAAGAGGCGATCAAATAATAAGGCCGGTTTTTCTTGTTGCAATAACATGGATAAATCTCCCGTAGTCAGTATTTTGCTCCCTACCTATAATCGAGTCGACCTTTTAAAAAGAGCGGCGCGGAGCGTTCTTGATCAGTCGTTCTCCGATTATGAGCTTATCGTTTTGAACGACGCGTCAACGGACGGAACCCGTGCATATCTCGATGCATTGGCAAAGCATGACGCCCGCGTGCGGCCGGTGCATCACGAACGGAACTATTATCCCGACATTTCACGGACGCTGAACGAGGGATTGAAACTGGCGCAGGGGAAATATATCGCGCGGCTTGATGACGATGATTATTGGTGCGACCCTGATAAACTTAAAAAACAGACGGCGTTTTTGGACGCGCATCCTGACTGCGTCGTCACGGGCGGCGGGACTATCGTCATTGACGAGAATGATCGCGAGCGGTTCCGGTATCTGAAACTGGAGACCGATGCGGCGATCCGTTCAAGGGCGTTGTTCGCGAATCCTTTCACGCATTCTACGGTGATGTTCCGTCGCGATGTTGCGCTTGCAGTCGGCGGCTATGGCGATTTCAAGAACGCCGAGGACTGGGACTTGTGGCTCACGATGGGCGCGCGCGGAAAGTTCCATAACTTTCAGGAATATTTCGTGCGGTATCTCATGGCGGAAAGCAGTAAGTCGTTTCTTTTCAAGCGGTCGCAGTCGAAGGAAATTTTGCGGATAGTCCGCGCCCATAAAAAAGAATATCCGAATTTTTATCCGGCTTATGCGGTGAACCTCGCGCAATATTGCTACAGTCTTCTGCCGGAGGGCGTCCGCCGGATGTCGCACGGCTTTCTGTCGAAATTGAAACGGGGAATTTCTTCGCGGTGATTGTTGCAAGAATGATATAATGCCGCGTGTTTAATATTTTTTTATCATATAAAATCGTATCAAATGTATGCGGCCTATCGTATCATTTTTGATATGATAGATTTTTAGCGGTTTATCGCAGCCTTATTTAAAAGTATGATGCTGGTTTTAATAAAATTTTAATGCCTTTGTGTGATAATGAGGGCATGCAAGAATCAGAGAATAAAATAGCGCCAACCCCGTTTAAGATTATCGAAAGCAAAATATTTGTTTTGCGGAGCCATAAAGTGATGATTGATCGTGATATTGCCGAATTTTACGGCGTTTCGGTGAAGCGCCTCAATGAACAGGTGAAACGCAACAGAGACCGCTTCCCCGATGACTTCATGTTTCAATTGACCATGGAGGAAGGAATGGCGTTGTTGGTTTCAAGGTCGCAATTTGCGACCTTGAAGAAAGGTAAAAATTTGAAATACGCGCCGTATGCGTTTACGGAGCATGGCGCGGTTATGCTGGCAAGCGTACTGAACAGCTCCATAGCGATTCGCGCAAGCATCCAAGTTGTCCGCGCCTTTGTGAGAATGCGGCGAGTATTCGCCATGAACAGCGAACTCGCTCTTAAGATAGAAGTATTGGAAAATAAAGTTGGCGCGCACGATTCCGACCTGCAGAATATTATCATAATGCTCAAACAGCTTATCGATCCGCCGATTGAAAAGGAAGAAAAACCGTTTGGATTTGCACCGAAATAAGCTCGCTTTGCCGTTTTTCGTTCGGGACGGGTTTTATACTTTAATCGATTCGGAGACGACTTCCGCTGCTGGACGAAGGATGTGTTTTATTTCCACGAGCAGCGGTTCGCGGAACGCCGCGAGGATTGTAAGATAGACGGCGGCGGAAAGCGCGACGTTCAGAACGACTTCGACATGGAGCGCGAAAAGCGATGCCGTGATTGCGGCCATGCCGGCGCCGGCAATGGCTATGAGGCCGAGCTTCGGCAGCACCTCAAAGCGGTTTATTTTTTTCATCATGTGCCAGAGGTACCCATTGCTTGCGGTCTGGGCGAGCAGCGTCGCCACGGCGGAACCCGCGATGCCGAAACGCGGGATGAGCAGAATATCGAAAATGACGTTGCCGATGCCGCCGATGAGCGAGGTGATGATAAGCCCTTTCTGGCGGCCGTAGGCGAAGACCGCGGCGCTGATGACGGACGACGGAAAATCAACGAGCATCGTGAGCATAAGGATTTTGAATGAAAGTCCGCCCGGGGCATACGATGCGCCGAAAACAAGCGCCATGATCTGTGTGCCGAGGATCGCGCCGCCGAGCGCGAGGGGAACCGAAACGAGGAATATCAACCCGATGGTTTTTTCGAGTCCGATGCGGAATTTTTCGTTATCGCGATGCGCAAGGCGGGCGAACAGGGGGAGCATACTGAACTGGAAGATCATGGGGATGAGATAAATAACCTGGATGATGCGGATGGCGGCCGAATAAATACCGACATCGGATGCCGTGCGCATCCAGCTTACGATAAGAATGTCGGTGTTCGTGAGCAGTACGCCGAGCGCGCCCGTGATGGCGAACGGCCACGCCGCAGCGATGATGGGTTTTACGAGGCGAATGGAAAAAAATGAAAATATTTTTTTGAGATAGCGCCGGAGCACGAATATTGCGGCGATGGCGCCGATGGCGGTTCCGGCGGCATATGCCCAAGTGAACGACTGCGCCGTCGGTGCAATGGCAAGAAAAATAAATCCGGCGACCACGATGCTCAAGTTGGTAAACAGAAAGATGCCCGCCTCCCATTCCATTTTTTCCATGGATCGGATGAATGCGGAAAAGAAATCCCGCAACGTGTCGAAGGCGATGATAAGAACGACGATGGGCAGCAGTATTTTCGCGCCCGGAAGCGTGCTGAAGGAAGGCGCCACGAAGATGATGAAGGCCGCCGTTGCGGCGATGAGCGTCAGTTTCATGACGAGCGTGGTCGAAAACAGGGTCATTTTTTCTTTTTCTTCCGCTTTTGGCGCCTCACGCATTAGGATGGCATTCACGCCGGGATCCAGGAACGAGGTGAAGAATCCTGCGAGGGTTACGGCGTAGGAAAACACGCCCCATGCGGCGGTGCCGAGGACGCGCGCGGCGTAAATGACGATGATCGCTTTAATGGCGCGCCCTCCGAAGTTCGAGACGGAAAGCCAGACGGTGTTTTTTGCGACCGTCTGCTTTGTTGAAGTATTCCTAAAGAGGAAGACTTTCAGTTTTCTAAAAAAAGACATTATAATTAAAAAGACATCTTGCCGATTCCGGAATGACCGATGAAAAAACATTCAAAGCAGCGTTATCGCTACTGATTAAGAATATATTAAATAAAAGCGCCCGTAAACGGACGGATTCTTTGGTGTCATGTCCGAAAAACAAAAAATGAATAAAAAACAAACCAACAAAAAGAAAACGGTGGTCGCGGTCTCCGGCGGGTTCGATCCCATCCATATCGGCCATGTGCGGATGTTCGGCCGTGCGCGGGCGTTGGGGGATGAACTGGTGGTGATTTTGAATAACGATAACTGGCTCCGCCAAAAGAAAGGGCATATTTTCATGCCGGACCGCGAACGGAAAGAGGTGATCGAAGCGTTGCGCGGCGTCGACCGGGTTGTACTCACAAAACACGAGGCGGGTGCGTCCGACATGAGCGTGTGCCGCGAATTGGCGGAGATCAAACCGGATATTTTCGCGAACGGCGGCGACCGAAAATTGGGCAACATCCCCGAAGTGCCGGTCTGCAAGGCGATCGGCTGCAAAATGATTTTCAATATCGGCGCCGGCGGGAAAATACAGTCCAGCTCGTGGCTTTTGGAAGATTACATTAAAAAAGCGGCGACGAAGAAGCGGACAAAAAAGAAATGAGACGTGTCCGCGCGCGTTGTGTTTCAATAAAAATATTTTTATTGAATGCCGTCGTCCAAAGGGTTTACTTGAGCGAGCGGATTACTTCTTTTATCCCGGATTTACGAATATCGATTTTATCGTTTTAAGGATAATGGCGAAGTCGAGGATCAGCGACCGGTTCTTGAGATAATACACGTCGTATTGCAGTTTTTGCGCGACATCGTCCAGCGTGCGGTCGGCGCGGTGGTTGACCTGCGCCCATCCGGTCACGCCGGGTTTCACGAGAAGCCGCATTTCGTAATAAGGAATTTTTTCTTTAAGGGTTGCGACGATTTCGGGGCGCTCCGGCCGGGGTCCAACGAACGAAAGCTCTCCCTTTACGATATTCAAGAGCTGAGGGAGCTCGTCAAGATGCGACGCACGGAGGAATTTTCCGAAAGGCGTCGCGCGCGCGTCGTTTTTCGCGGCCCATTGGACGCCCGCGCGTTCGGCGTCAACGCGCATAGTCCTGAACTTATAGAGCGTGAAGGGGCGGCTGTTGTGTCCCACGCGGACTTGGCGGTAAATGACGGGTCCCGGGGACGTCAATTTTATGATAATGGCGATGAGTATTTCAAAAGGAAGGAGGATTATTCCGACGGCAATCGCAAAAATAAATTCGCCGGCGTTTTTCAGGGGGTCGTAAAACCGCGATGTCCGTTCTATGTTCTCGAAAAACCATGCTTCCTCGATTCCGACGAGAGGGATTTTATGCATAACAATCTCGTAAAAGTCGGCGATATCAATCACGAGAACGCCCTCCCCGAAAAGCCGGTAGAGTATTCCGGCGAGCCGGTTTTCGCGTTTCAGGTGCCGCGGTACCACGATGATATTCGCCGCTTTTTCCCGCGCCGCTTCTTCCAGTAATTCGGGGCGGCTGTTTATGGAATCTTCTTTTATGGAAAGCGCGATCGCATAACCGAGCTGGCGGTTTTCCCGTATAACCTTCTCGACCTCCTCCGCCGCGGAACCGTCGCTGACGAAAAGGACGTTATTGAGGGCTTCATGGGATGCCGCCGTACGGTTGAATGTCCGCCGCCATATAGTTTCTATGATTATGAAGACGACGAGGAAGATAAAAAGGTTTGTCTTGGGCGCGATGCCGAAGGCGGGAATCAGATAAAAAAGAAGCATTGCGACCACGGCGCCGATAATGGTCGCGAGCGCGAGCGTTTTTGTAAAATCAAGATTATTGCGCAGGCGACGGAGATCGTAAAGCCCCGCGATGTAGAATATGATAAGCCACGGAACGAAAATGATGGTGAACGGAACGGCATGGGCGTCTATGAATTGGCGGTAAAAGCCGTTGCCGTAACGGATGAAAAGCGTGGTGAAAAGCGCCGCGTAGAGCGCGACAATATCGCCCAAGAAAAGCAAAGTTATTTTAAGGGACGCCCCTTTTTTCATGCGTTCATTTTAACATAGAAAAAGCGCTATTTGGAATGCGCGCCTCTTTTTATCATTATTCGACTTCAATGTATCGTTTTTTGTTGTAGTTTTTCAATCTTTCGGTTCGTCTTATTTATCTTTATAAAGACGGGAAGCATGGGTCGTCCGTCCGTCTTCACGGACGATGACAGAGGGAGCAGGACGATGGATGGCAGAAGGGAAACTTTTGAATAGTTTTATTAAAATTTGACACGCATGGGGAGGTCGAATATAATTTCTAATATGGAAAAAAATCAACATCAAATAACCGAAGAGGAAGTACAGGTTTTCAATAAAAAAGAAACGCTGGCCGGAAAAAGCGAAAAGAAAAGAGATTACTTTTTGCCGGCAAGCATCGTCGTTGCGGGAGTCCTTATCGGCGGCGCGGTCGTGTTTGCGCTCCTTTATAAAGGAGGATCGTCCGCGGGCAACGGAGCGGCGCAGAACGGGAATAACGCCAACGGTCAGGCCGCTTCCACGACTGACGTTATGAACGTGGGGGGCCGCGATATCGTCCTCGGTAATGCGAATGCGCCGGTTACGATCGTCGAATACAGTGATTATCAGTGCCCGTATTGTGGAAAATTTTTTGCGGAAACACAGCCGCTTATCGTTAAGAATTATGTTGACACCGGGAAAGTAAGGCTTGTTTTCAGGAATTTCCCGTTTTTGGGGCCTGAATCGGTTGCGGCAGCCGAAGCGGCGGAATGTGCAATAGACCAGAACCAGGGTGCGGCCTATCATGACGCGCTCTATAGGGCGAAATATGCGGAAGAAGCGGGTGGCGGGAGCGAGAACGACGGCAGTATGAACAGCGCATTCTTCATAAAACTCGCGCAGCAGCTCAATCTCGATATTCCGACCTTTACGACGTGTATCAACAGCAATAAATATGCGAACGAGGTGAAACAGGAAGAGGCGCGCGGTGTCGCTGCGGGCGTGAATTCAACGCCGACATTCTTCGTGAACGGCCAGCAGGTTCTGGGAGCCCAGCCCTATGCGACATTCCAGGCGGGTATTGATGCCCTGTTAAAAGGACAATAACCAAGGACAATAAAATGATCCGCAATTGGACGGAGCTTGTAATCGGGCTTTGGATCATGGTTTCCCCGTGGCTGCTTGGATTTTCAAGCATCGGCATCATGAAGTGGAGTAATGTGCTGTGCGGACTCGTGTTGGTTCTCATGAACGCGTGGGCGCTTTTCGGGAAAGAACCTATGGATCATGAGGGAGAGGGGAAATAAAAAATTTTATTTGTTCGTCGGCCCCCCCCGAAGAGAAGTGTCCATGCTTTCAATCTGAAATTCTCAAAGCACGGATCATTGACTCCGCGGGGATGGCAGAAAATAAAAAGGTCATTATAAAAAATAACAAAATAAATAATTTTAACTATGGCAAAAGTAACGATTTATAGTACGCCGACATGTGTTTACTGCAGGATGGCGAAGGATTTTTTCGTGAAGAATAATGTCGCGTATGTCGATCATGATGTCGCGGCGGATGAAGCGGCGCGGAACGAGATGTTTTCGAAATCGCATCAGATGGGCGTTCCCGTGATTGACATCGACGGGACGATTATCGTCGGGTTCGATAAAGGGACGCTGGAAAAAGCGCTGGGAATCAAATAAGCGGTGAGTTATATTGTTTTAATGTTGCAGATGTTCTCATGGAAAGGAAGGTTATAACATCATAACATTACAACCTTGCGACACTCGAACATTACAACGATTTATCATGTACGATCTTATTATCATTGGCGCGGGACCGGGCGGTATTGCCGCGGGCGTGTATGCCGCGCGGAAAAAAATGAAGACGCTTTTGATCACGGACGGCTTCGGCGGCCAGTCGGTGGTTTCGAATGATATCGGGAACTGGATCGGGGAGCCGTCCATCTCCGGGTACGACCTTTCGAAAAAACTCGAAATGCATCTCCGCGTGCAGGAAGATATCGAGATCGTCGACGATGACTTCGTTGTAACGGCGAAAAAGATCGATGCCGGATTTTCAATCACGACGAAGAGCGGAAAAACACTCGAAACGAAATACATGCTTCTCGCGTCGGGAAGCCACCGGAAAAAACTCGGTATTCCGGGCGAGAAGGAACTAGACGGCAAAGGCGTCGTTTATTGCTCGACCTGCGATGCCCCGATTTTCAAAAACAAGACCGCGGTGGTCGTGGGCGGCGGCAATTCCGCGCTTGAGGCCGTGGTGGATCTTTTTCCGTACGCGTCGAAAATTTATCTCATGGTGCGCTCGGAAGTTTTGAAGGGCGATCTCGTGACGCAGGATAAAATCAAGACGCATCCTGGCGTGGAAATTCTTTGGAATGCCGTTCCGCAGGAGGTCTTGGGAAAGGATTCTGTGACGGGCATCCGCTATCGGGACGCGAAGAGCGGCGAGGTGAAAGACCTGGCGCTGGACGGCGTGTTCGTGGAAATTGGTCTTTTCCCGAACTCCGATTTCGTGAAAGATCTCGTGAAGCTGGATGATTACGGAGCGGTCATCGCCGATCCGAAAACGCAGCAAACGTCCTGCGTCGGCATATGGGCGGTGGGCGACGTGACGGACGCGCTCTATAAACAGAACAACATTGCTGCCGGTGATGCCGTGAAAGCAGTGCTGAATATTTACGATCAGCTGAAGAAGCAGTAGTTTTAAAACGCACCTGAAACTCTCCGTCGTTCTTACCCTGTATGGTGATAGGGGATAAACTCCGCCGAAAATCCATTCTTTTTTTCTCCGTCATCCTCGACTCCGGTCGAGGATGTATGCTTTAAAAAATTAAAAGATAAGATGGGAAGCATGGGTAGTCCGTCCGTCTTCACGGATGACGACAGAGGAAGCCGAACGATGACAAATTTGCGATCTGGCTGTTCTGTCCGCAACGGAGCTTTCTTATTCGAGAAGGAGTTAGAGGAGCCCGTCCTTTTCCGCACCAGACGAAACATCTCTGTTTGTAGCGGGTTTAAGAAGGCCTGCCATTTCTTTCCGCACCAGACGGAGCTTTCCTGCTTTCAAAGGACTAAAAAGAGCCCCTCCTTTGAAAGCATGAAAGCGGAGTCCGTTGACACCATATTTTTCTTCGGCTAAACTAAGCATTGGCAATCAGAGGTCGTGATTGCCAAACGTTGCATTATAAAAACAAAAAAACATTTTAAATAAAAACCATGAATTTCAAGCCATTATCGAATCATTTGTTTATCGAGCCGCTTGAGGAAGAAAAAGTGACGAAAGGCGGCATCGTCATCCCCGATACGGCGGAAAAAGAAAAGCCGATGAAAGGAAAAGTACTGGCGACGGGTCCGGGAAAGCGGAACGACAAGGGCGAGATCCAGCCGATGTCGGTTAAGGTCGGCGACACGGTGCTTTTCAAGAAATACGGACCGGATGAGATCGAGTTTGACGGAAAAAAATATCTTGTCGGCGAAGAAGAGGATATTTTGGCGATTTTAGAATAAATTTTTTCTGTTGTCCCCGCGGAGTCAAGGATCCGTGCTTTTAAAAATTAGGACGGGAGGCATGGATTATCCGCCTTCGCGGATAACGGCAGACGGGCAATAATTCATTTCAAGTTTTTAAATTACAAATATCTATTACCATGGCAAAACAAATAAAATTCAACGAAGACGCGCGGGTGTCGATAAAAAAGGGAATCGATAAGCTCGCCGAAGCGGTGATCATGACGCTCGGTCCGCGCGGCCGCGCGGTTGTCATCGAAAAGGGCTATGGCGCGCCGCAGGTGACGTTCGATGGCGTGACGGTGGCGAAAGAAATCGAGCTTGAGGATAAATGGGAAAACGTCGGCGCGGAATTCATCAAGCAGGCAGCCGACAAAACGAACGACGGCGTGGGAGACGGAACGACGACCGCGACGGTTTTGGCGCACGCGATGATCGACGAAGGCGAGAAAGTGATCCGCGAAAAAGGGTTCAACGTGATCCAGCTTGCGGAGGAGCTGAAGAAAACGAGCCACCAGATCATCAAGGCGCTCGAAAACCAGCGCGAGCTTATCAATGACAACAAAAAGATAAAAGAGGTCGCGACCTTGTCCGCGAAGGACGAGGAGATTGGCGGGCTCATCGCGGCGGTGATGGAAAAGATCGGCAAGGAAGGCGTGGTCGCCGTCGAGGATTCGAACACGATCGGCAATGCGCACGAGATCGTGGAGGGTATGCAGTTCGACCGCGGTTATGTTTCGCAATATATGGTGACTGACCAGGAAAAGATGGAGGCGGTGCTCGACGATCCGTATATTCTGGTGACGGACAAGAAAATATCGTCCATCCAGGATATTCTGGCGCTGCTTGAGAAAATCGTGGCGAGCGGGAAAAAAGAGCTTTTGATCGTCGCCGAAGAAGTGGACGGCGAAGCATTGACGACATTAGTGTTGAACAAACTCCGCGGTGTTTTCAACGTGCTTGCGGTGAAAGCGCCCGGTTTCGGCGACCGCCGGAAGGAGATGCTGCAGGATATTGCAATTGTGACGGGTGCGCAGTTCATTTCGGATGATCTCGGTAAGAAGCTTGAAAATACCGACTTGAGCGATCTTGGCCGCGCGCATCGCGTTATTTCCAATAAGGACGCGACGACGATTGTTGACGGCAAAGGCGAGAAGAAGGACATTGAAAGCCGCATCGCCGCCATCAAGGCGCAGATCAAAAAAACCGAATCGGATTTCGATAAAGAAAAAATGCAGGAGCGTCTCGGCAAGCTTGCCGGAGGCGTCGCGGTCATCAAAGTCGGCGCGCCGACCGAATCCGCGCAGAAGGAATTGAAGCAGCGCGTGGAGGATGCGGTCGCGGCGACCCGCGCCGCGATGGAGGAAGGTATCGTGCCGGGCGGCGGCATCGCGCTTTTCAACGTGAGCATGGAGCTTTCATTAAAAGAAGGCGACGGGAAAACGGTAGAGAGCGCGGTTTCGCGGATCGTGACCCGCGCGCTTGAAGCGCCGATCCGCGCCATCGTCGCGAACAGCGGCGAATCGGCGGATCGCGTGATCGACGAATTGCGTCGCAGGAAGAACGAGCCGTGGAAAGGATTTAACGCGCTCACGAACAAGATGGGCGATCTGAAAGAGGCCGGTATCATCGATCCGCTGAAGGTCGTGAAAATGGCGTTCACGAACGCGCTTTCGGTTTCCGCGAATTATCTCACGGTCGGCTGTGCGATAACGAACATCCCCGAAAAGAAATCATCGCCGATGGGCGGCGGTATGCCCGGCGGCATGATGGGAGGAGAGGATTATTAGAAATGATGATAATCCGTTTTGAAAGATAGATATTCATTTTTTGCGGTTTGTCCGTAAAAAATAAACACAAATCCCGGCTGTGCGCCGGGGTTTGTGTTTGAAGGAGGGCGGGGGCCCGCCGTTAATTTTCAAGAAAGCGTACAAGCAGCCGCACCGGCGTTCCGAGTGCGCCCTTTGCGAGATAATCGCCTTCGCCCGCCGTCATGCGCGGCGCGATGTCGAGATGCACCCACGGATACCCTTTTATGAATTGCCAGAGGAATACGGCTGCGGTTGAGGCGCCTGCCGTGTCGGGCTTGCCGGCGTTCGCCCAGTCGCCGAATGTTCCTTTGATGTCTTTTTCGTACTCGGCACTGAGCGGCAACGGCCACACCGGATCGTTCACCGCTTCACCGAGCTCCCTGAATCTTTCTTCCAGTTTCTTATCGGTCGTGAAAAGCCCCGAATACTGCTGTCCCAAAGCGACCGCCGCGGCGCCGGTCAGCGTCGCCGCGTCTATCACCAATGCGGGGTCGTATTTTTTTGAATATTCCAGAGCGTCGGCCATGATCACGCGGCCCTCGGCGTCGGTGTTGAGCACTTCGATCGTTATGCCGTTCATAGTGCGCAGTATGTCGCCAGGATGATAGCTCGATCCCGACGGCATATTTTCCGCCGCGGGTACGAGCGCCACGATATTCTTTTTGAGTTTCAGCCGCGCCGCGGCGATAACGGCATGGATGACGGCCGCGCCGCCGGACATGTCCATATGCATCTCATAAATATGGTTGCCCGGTTTGAGGTTGAGCCCGCCGGTATCGAACGTCACGCCCTTGCCGACCAGCACCGTCGGTTTTTCGTTTTTCGCTCCTTTCATGTATTCGAGAATAATGAACCGCGGCGGCGCGTCCGATCCCCTGCCTACGCCCAAAATGCCGTCCATGCCGAGCGTCTTCATTTTCTTTCCGTCGAGCACGGTAGCTTTGATGCCGGCCTTGGCGGCTTCTTTGACGGCGTGATCCGCGAGGATCGCGGGCGTCATGTCGCCGCCGGGCGTGTTGGAAAGTTCACGGCAGGCATTCGTCTCCTCGCCGATCACGATGCCGCGGCGGATCCCTTCCGTAATATCATGCTGCGGTAATTTCGCGGCGACCGCTTCGATCTCCTTGACGAACGCGCCGCCTTCCGGCGTCGGCGTTTTATATTTCACGAATTCAAAGTTCGCCATGATCGCATTTGACGCGGCAACCTCATACGTTTCCCGGGTCGCCGTGGATGTTTTTTGCGCCGCCGCCCAATAGGCAAAGCGTTCTATCTTTTCCGCTCTCGCCGCCTGCACCGCCATCCGGTGCGGGATTCCCATTTTTTTGACCGAAGCGTCGGCGGCTTTTCCGAGGCCTATCGTGATGATTTTCCGACCGCTGCCGGGCATGATGAGCGTCCTGCTTTCCCTTTCTTTAAGCGCAAGACTTTTTTCCGCGCCGCGAAGATAGTCCTGTTCCGGTTTTTCAAGGAAAAGGAAGAGCGGCTGGGCGTCGATCCGGTCATTTTCAAAAAGGAAGAAAACAAATGCAATGTTTTTTTGCGGCCTGGCAACGAGCGTTATTTTCATTTTTATTTATTTTATAATTTCCTGCGGCTTCGCCACGGGTTTTTTGCTTTTGATGCTCCGCGCAAAACGCGGAAACCGGTATCCGATTCTTCTATTCTTCTATTCTTCTATTCTTCTATTCGCCGCGAAGGATACAGCCACGTATCGGGTTCTTTATTATCATTTTCCTCGTCTGTTTTTTTGGCTTTTTGTGACAGTAGCCAATCCTCGATGATGTACCACGCCGTTTCGCGACTGCTTCTCATTTCCTTTAATACCATTTCTTGAATGGGGTCAAGTTTTTGAAGGGAAAGATTATTAAGGGTGTACATAATTTCATTATGGTAGTGGGCGCGTTTCGGCGGGGAATAACGATCCCTCAGCGATATATAATTTTCGCCATGATTTTGGACATAGGCATTCCTTGCGGAAGCTATTCGCGCATCGGCGTATTTTTTGCAATTTTCAATAAAAATGTCACGGGCTTTATCCGTTCCAAAAAGTTTTAGAATGATTTCAAACTTCTCTTTATTTGAAAGCGTTTCTTTTTCTTCTTTTTCGTTTTCCCGCGAAGCTTCCTCGGACTCGAAAGATTTTTCCATAGAGATAGTATATTCCTAAGTGCTCCGCGACCTGGACTCGAACCAGGAACCATCGCCTTAACAGGGCGCCGCTCTACCATTGAGCTATCGCGGAATCTTTAGAATATTAGCGCATCTTTTTTTTGCCGTCCAGTAAGGTTATCGTAACCTCTCACGCCCCTCTTTTCCGTCCTTCTCGATCGGGTCGAGGGCAGGCTCCGGT
>DAICZW010000015.1 GCA_027310965.1 bacterium
AATAATAAATGCTATTTTTTTTAAAATATACCTGTTACAATAAGCGGATGTTCAGTGAATACAAAAACCTCGATGATTTCAAGGAGGCGAACGGTTACGCAATCGGCGAAACATGGTATCCGCGCGTGACGAAGATCGTCGGCATAAAAGCGAAGCCGGCACTTTATCATTATTACGGCGCGGCGGCGAGCTATAAAGCGGCGCAAGAAGCGACCGAGCGATCGGCCGTCGAAGGGACACTCATCCATGAAGCCGTGGAAGCACTGATGCTCGGCAAAGAACCAACAATCGATCCGGGTATCGCACCGGCGGTGCAATCGTTTCGGGAATTTTTTGCGAAGGGGCATATCCGCGTGACGCCCGAATTCGTGGAACGCCGGATCATAAGCCACGACCACCGTTATGCCGGCACCATCGACGCGGTCGCCGTGATCGGCGGTGTGACGGGCGTGCTCGACATAAAAACTTCGCAGGCGATCTATCGCGATTATAATTTGCAAACCTCGGCGTATATGGATGCCCTAAAAAACGAGCTTGCGGAATTGCAAACGCGCTGGATATTGCGCATCGACCAGATACAAAAGTGCGTCCGGTGCGGCGCGCGCCGGCGCATAAAAGGCGGCCGCGAAAAGATTGCCGTCGAATGGAATAATATGCGCATGCGGGCGTGCCGCCACGCATGGGGCGACCTGTACGGCGAGATAGAACTTCAGGAATTTCCTTCCTGGCAGAATGATTTTCAGGCGTTCCTCGGCGCAAAGCGCCTCTGGGAATGGGAGAACGAAGAGTGGTTGAAGAAGACAGGATATTTATGATTGGTTTTTGCACGAATACAACCCAAATGCAATGAGATTAAAAAATCATTAAATGTAATTTGACGCGCGCTTCTGTCTTGCTATTATTGAGTCAATAAAGTGCCATGAGGCTCCGAGAAATCCCGCCGATGAGCGGGATTTCGATTTTCAAAGCATGGATCCTCGACCAGGTCGAGGACGACAAAGAAGAACCTGGATCCAGGATATTTTTCGCGGACTCAAAATTCCAGGATGACGAAGAGAGAAGTTCTCTTCGTCATCTTCCCGCTCTTTTTCTTTCGTTCTCGTTCAGATATTTTTTTCTGATGCGGATGCTTTGCGGCGTCGCTTCCACGAGTTCGTCGTCGCCGATGTAATCCAGTGAATCTTCAAGGGAAAGCGTGACCGGCACTTCAAGCTGATCGGCAAGGCCTTCGTTTTTGGCGCGGAAGTTCGTAAGCTGCTTTTCGCGCGCGACATGCACCAGAAGGTCGCCTTCCTTCGCGCACTCGCCGACCACCATGCCTTCATAGACCGGCACGCCGGCGCTGATGAAAAGCTTGCCTCTCCCCTGCGCGGTCACGAGGCCGTAATTATTCGAAACGCCCGCCTGCGTCGCGACGATGGAACCGCGGTTGATCATCGCCATGTCGCCCTTGTACGGCTCGTAACCGAGAAAAATACTGTTCATAATGCCCGTGCCTTTGGTTGACGTAAGAAATTTATTGCGCACGCCGATCAGTCCGCGCGTCGGAATTTCAAAGTCGAGAAAAGCGATTTTGGCATCCACGCGCATATTTTTCATAATGCCGAGCCGCTTGCCCATCATTTCGATCACGGTGCCGGTATATTCTTCGGGGACTTCGATGGACAATAATTCCATCGGCTCGAGTTTCTTTCCGTCCTTTTCCTTGAAAATAACCTGCGGTTTCGATACCTCGAGCTCGAATCCTTCGCGGCGCATTTTTTCGATAAGGATGGAAAGGTGAAGTTCACCGCGGCCGGAAACGATCCATGTGTCCGTCGTAGCGGTCGGCGCGACGGAGAGCGCGACGTCGGTTTCGAGTTCTTTTTCCAGCCGGTCCTTGAGATTCCGCGAGGTCGTAAATTTCCCTTCTTTGCCGCGGAACGGCGACGTGTTTACGGCAAACGTCATTTTGATGGTCGGCTCGTCGATCGCGATTACGGGCAATGCCACCGGATGGTCGGCGTCCGCAATGGTCTCCCCGATTGTGACATCCGGAATGCCGGCGATGGCGACGATATCGCCGGCCTTTGCTTCATCCACATCAACGCGCGCCAAACCGTCGAAAAGCATGACGGACGTCAGCTGTTCTTTTTTTATCTCGCCTGCGCGCATGATGTGCGCGATCGTCATTCCCTTTTTAAGCGTCCCCGCATAGAGCCGGCCGATGGCGATCTTGCCTTTATAATTGTCGTACGCAAGATTTACGGTGAGCATCTGCAAAGGCGCTGCGGCATCCACAACCGGAGCCGGAATGTGTTGCACGATCGTCTCGAAAACCGGCACGACATCCTTCATTTCGTCGAGGTGTTTCGCCAGTCCCGCTTTTCCCTGCATTGCGGACGCATAAATGACCGGAAATTCGATCTGCTCCTCGCTCGCGCCGAGCTCAAAGAAAAGATCAAGCGCCGCGTTGAGCGCCCATTCGGGCCGCGCGTCCGGCTTGTCGATCTTATTGATGACCAGAATAATCTTGTGGCCCGCTTGGATCGCTTTCCGAAGCACGAATTTCGTCTGCGGCATGGGTCCCTCTTTCGCGTCCACAAGTAAAAGTACGCCGTCCACCATACGCATGATCCGCTCCACTTCTCCACCGAAATCCGCGTGGCCGGGCGTATCCACGATGTTGATCTTCGTATCTTTATAAATAACCGACGCGTTTTTTGAAAAAATCGTAATGCCGCGCTCGCGCTCGAGCTCGTTCGAATCCATGATGAGCTCGCTCTGCGCACCGGTCTTGAGCTTGAAGCTCAGCGACTGTTTCAAAAGCGCGTCCACGAGCGTCGTTTTGCCGTGGTCGACGTGGGCAATGATGGCGATATTCCTGATGTCCATTTTATTGAATGATGCGCGGTGCCGGCGAATGATCGGCATCGCGCGCCGATTTTTTATTAAAATTTAAAAACGCCACGGAAAAGCGGCGCTTCTTCCTTCGACGCGAACATTATAGCAGAAAAAATTAAGAAACGCAAATTTTTATGCAGCGAATTCAAGCCACTAACACAACGAATGCATTTTTATTTACTTCCTCCAAACAAACCGACGAATAAAACAAAGTTTTATAAATTTTTTGTACAACCCGCGGATCCTACTTAAAAAACTGCCTTTGAGACGGGCTCTAAACAGGATTGACAACACTATCCATCTCCATAAAATTATTTTTTTTCTCTTGTTCTGGCCTCCAAGACTGAGATGGATGCTATACCAGCTCCGCTTCCTCTTCAAGCCGCACGCCGAATTTTTTATACACTTCGGATTTTGCAAGTGTAATGAGATTTTTTACGTCGCACGAACCGGCCTCGAGCACATTCACGATGAAGTTGGAATGTTTCGGCGAGATCATGGCGCCGCCGCAGGTAACACCCGCGAGTCCCGCTTCGGAAATGAGCTTCGCGGCGGCAATCACCGGAAACGGATCGGTCTTTACGGAAAACCGCGACCCGCGGAACGCAAGCGCCTTACCCGCAACGGCCTCTTTGTACGGCACGCTTCCCTTTTTATGAATCGAGGACAGCGGGACATTCTTGAAAATGCTGCCGACGCTCGGATAGTCGAGCGGATGATGGTCGTTGCGGTGCGCGATATTTTTTTTCATCGTTTCTATAATTTTTTTTCTGTCGCTCTTCGCAAGCCGGAGTTGCGCGGAAAGAATGACCTCCGCGCCGTTGTTCTTTTTGAAAATACTGTAGCGGTATTTGAATGTACAATTTTTTGCGCGCCGCGTGCGGATGACCATCCTTTTCATATCAAAGCTTCGTACCGAAACAACGCGATTTTCCATTGCGCCGCCGAAACATCCCGCGTTGCCGCGGATTGCGCCGCCAACCGTTCCCGGAAGGCCGCCCGCCCATTCGAGTCCCGCCAATGACCGTTTCGCGGCAAGATTAAGAAGATCCGCCATCATCACGCCCGCACCGGCGGTCATCGTCATTCCTTTCACGGTTAGCGTATCGATAGCGGGCTTCAAAACCAATCCGTCCCATCCTTCGTCATCGATCAAAAGATTCGTTCCGGCACCCAGGATAAAAACCGGAAGTTTTCTTGCCTTCGCTTCCGCAACCGCCCATACAACCTCTTTTTCGTTCTGAGCGGCGAAAAAGAACCGTGCGCGGCCGCCGATCCTGTAATTGCTGAATTCCGAAAGCGAAACGTTTTCTTTGAATTTTGGCATATGAATTCTTTAAAAAGGATGAATATCGCTCCGTCCGACGTCCGAATATCGGACGGAGCGACTGCCATTTTTTTCTAAGCGGTCGCGAGTGGTGACCTCCAATTCTGTTTGTATGAACGAGTGCTCTGCCCGCGACCGCTTAGAATCAAATGATATATCCTTTTGCTGCTCCTTTTATAATTATAAAAGGAAATATCGGAAAACACAAAAAACAAGAATGCATGACAGCAATGCTTTCTTTCGATGCCTTCCTTACTGAAGCAGGCGGCTCCGGAGTATTATCCATTTTTTCGAAAGACGGATAAAAAAACCAAAACCCCCTTGCGGGGGCCGTGGCCAAACAGAATCGTGTGGGACATGCCTCAATCGACGTCGTCGCTAAGGTATGCTCGCACTCATTCGCCGGAATGATAGCATGAAACCTTTAAAAAAGCAAATGGCGCGGGTAAATGCGTTATTTAAGTTGCCGCAGCATTTCCGTAACCGACCGGGCATTCACAATGTCCTCGCGCGTCGCCCAGCCGCGGCGGGCCTGCGCGATGCCGTATTCGAGATAAGCAATATGCGCGGACGCGTGCGCATCGGAATCAATCGCCATTTTAACGCCCGCCTCGACGCATTTCCGGATATGGTCATCCTTCAAATCGAGCCGGTCGGGAAACGCATCGATTTCCATGATCGTCCCCGTGCGCTTCGCCGCGGTTATAAGCGCATCAATATCAATGTCGTATGCCGGACGGCGGTTGATAATCCGTCCCGTCGGATGAAAAAGGATATCCGCGTTCGGGTTCGCCATCGCGCGTTTTATCCGTTCGGTCTGGTCTTTGCGCGGCATATTAAAAAAAGAATGCACCGCAACGCCCACGACATCAAGCTTCGCGAGCGCGGCATCCGAAAGGTCGAGTGATCCGTCTTTTAAAATATCGCACTCGCTCCCCTTCAAAATTTTTATCTTTCCGGCGAATTTTTTATTCAGCCGGTCGATTTCCGCCATCTGTTTCAGGAGCCGCGTTTCGTCGAGGCCGTGCGTCATCGCGAGCCGTTTTGTGTGGTCGGTGATCGCGATATAGCGCAGGCCATGCGCCATGGCTTTTTTCGCCATCGTCTCTATGGAATCGGAGCCATCCGTCCAATCAGTCTGTATTTGAAGATCGCCCACAAGATCGCCGTAGCCGATCAGTTTCGGCAATGTATGGTTCCGCGCCGCTTCAAGTTCGCCCGTGTTTTCGCGCAGCTCCGGCTCGATATAATCCATGCCGAATTTTTTATACAGCTCTTCTTCGGTCTTGCCGGCGATCCATTTTCCCGTCCGCGTTTGTCCGCGTTGCAATCCGCGGTGGCCGGCAAACAGGCCGTATTCGTTCAGTTTCCATCCTTTTTGCGCCGCAATTACGCGCAAAGCGACATTGTGCTCTTTCGATCCGGTGAAATAATTGAGCGCCGCGCCGTACGATTCCTCGGAAACCACGCGCAGATCGACATTGATGCCGGAGGAAAGTTTTACCGACGACTTCGTTGCGCCATGGGCAATGACTGCTGCGACATCGGGCATTGCGACGAAAAAATCCATAATCGGTTTCGCATTTTTTGAAATAACGAGCATATCCGCATCGCCCACCGTTTCTTTCCTCCGTCGCACCGAACCCGCGACGACAATCTTTTCCACGCCGCGCAGTTTCCGCAGACGCTCTTCCACGCCGCGGATTTCCGGCATCACGAAACCGAGCGTGAACCGCCCGCCGGAACTTTTCGCGAACGAAATTCCTTTCAAAATTTTTTCTTCGCTTTTTTCACCGAACCCTTCCAGCGCGGCAATCTTTCCAGCGTCCGCTGCTTTTTCCAGGTCGGCGAGACTTTTAACGCCAAGTTTTTCATAAAGGCGCTTGATAGACTTCGGACCAAGCCCTTCCACTTTCGCAAGTTCGGAAAGATCAACGGGCGCTTTTTTTTTCAATCCTTCGTAATACGCGATGCGGCCGGTCTTCAAGAATTCCTCTATCTTTTCCGCAATGGAAACGCCGACACCCTGAATTTCCTCGAGCGCCTTGATGCCGCCTGTTTTATAAATTACGGCAAGTTCCTCTTCAAGCCCGTCGATCGCGTCCGCCGCTTTTTCGTACGCCCGCGGCTTGAAAGGAACGTTCTGCATCGCGAGATATTCCCCGATCTCGCGAAGCAGTCCGGCGCACACATGGTTTGAAATGTTTTGCATTGATACTATATTTCGCTCGCGCTCGGCATGTGATCTTTTATAACCACTTCGGTATGTGTTGGTTTCGGAAAAACAAGATCGGGTGCTGTGATAAGAATAAGCGCCGCAATCATGGATAATATTCCTGCCGCGACAAACACCGCGGTATACCCGAGCTCTTGCGCGATAAGACCACTGAAAAGCCCCGCTATTCCTGCCGCGACACCGCCTACGGTGCTGTCAAGCGACCAGTCGAAAGAGATTCTTTCCTTATCAAGATGCCGCGAAAATATTGCCGACCATGCGGGAACATAAAACGCAAATGCGATTGCGTGGACTACCTGCACTGCATAAAGCTGCCAGACTTCGTGGATCCAGCTGAAAGAAAACGCGGCAAGTGCCGCAAGAAAAAGTCCGCCGACAAGCGCGGTGAAATCGTCCTTTTCGCCTGGCGTCGTGTCGAGAAAATTAGCGATAGGGATTTCAAGCACGGATTTCAGGATCCAATAAATTGCCGCCGCAATACCAACGGTCAGCAAAGTCGCGCCGACAACTTTTTGAATGATAAAAACAGAGAAAACCGGTTCGATAAATCCCCATCCAGCAAGAAAAAAAAGATCTGAAATCACGAAATACTTCACGATGCGCCCTACTTTGATATTGATATCAATGCGTATCTTCATGAGATAAGTATAACATAGGACTTACGCACTTGTACCGAATACAAAGCATTTTCTCTCTGTCATCGTCCGGCTTGGCCGGACGACCCATACTTCTCATATTGATAAATAAGCCGAACCGAAAGATTGAAAACGGAAAACCTGTCTCAAAAATAGGACAGCGAGGATGAACGAAAATTTCCGTAAGATCAGCGGACTTTGCTTGAAAACTGCTTTTGAGTGAAACGGGTTCTAAAACAAATGCATCACGTCGCGGACCGTAAGGAGCGCCATAAGCGCAAGCAGGAACGCAAAGCCGATGCCGTTCATCCAGCCCTCTATTTTTTCGGGCACCGGCGACCCCTTTATTTTTTCTATGATAGTCATCACGAACCGCCCGCCGTCCAGCGCCGGAAACGGGATCAGGTTTACCACCGCGAGATTGATAGAAATAATGCCGAGAAATTGTATGAAATACGTCGCGCCGATCTTCCCCGTTTCTTCGGCGACGCCGAAAATGCCGACCGGCCCCACGACGCCCGCCATGAGCGACCCTTGCGTGACGAGCTGTTTCACAAGCTGGCCAAACGCGGTGACGGTAAGCCACGCAAGGTCGGCGGTTACCTTCAACCCGTCCCAAAGCGCCGCAAAAACATTCTCGCCGGGCCGGCCGGCATCCTCAAGATACACGCCAAGCGCGCCTTCATTTGCCGTCGTCGTCACGCGCGGTACGACGCTGATGTTCAATTCCCTGCTGCCGCGCAGGACGTCGACATTAATCGTCTGTCCGCGATGCGCGTTCACGAAATTTATAAAGTCCTGCGAATCGGGAGCGTTTATCGTCATAGCGCCCTGCGCGAGACCGGCTCCTTTTACGACGTCGCCCTGCGCGAGACCGGCCATTGCGGCAGGCGATCCCGGTTCGATGTCGCTTATGACCAACGCCTTCGGCGCGGACAGGGTAAGCGCGAAAGAGATCAAAAGCCAGCCGATGACGAAGTTCATAAAAACGCCGGCGAGCAGAATAATGCTTTTTTTCCACGCCGGCTGGGCATAAAAAAGACGCTTTTTATCAGGGACATTTTGTTCCGAATTCCGATTGTCCGATTCCGCATTCTGTTTTTTATTCCTCTCTCCGTCCTGCGCCGCTTCTTCCGTCATCGCGAACTCGCCGCGCTCGCCCGAAATTTTGACGAACCCGCCGAACGGCAGCCAGTTCACGCTGTACTCGGTTTCACTCCGCGTCTCGCGGGAGGTTCCTTTATTTTTTATGCGCCTCCATGCGAATGCGCGCGGGGGGAATCCGATGCCGAACTCGTCCACTTTCAAGCCGAATAATTTTGCGCACGTAAAATGCCCCGCTTCATGCGCGAGAATCAGCGCTGAAAGCCCGATAATAACGAAAAGAATAATGAGAATAGTCATAGTGCGGATTATATCCCATCCGCGCCGCAAGCGCAAAAAAACGGCTTGCGGATATTTCTAACGCCCGTTTTATGAGAACGCCGCCAATGATTTCATTCCTCTTCCGAAAATTCTTCCTCTTCCGCTATTTTTTGGCGTCCGCGCCCTTATCCTTCCAGATAAGTTTGTCCAGCCCTATTTTTTCGGGAATTTTGTTTACGTACGGAATATATGGGAATGCGATGAGTAGCAGCACAAGGAAACCCAATATTTCCGCGCCGTCGCGGTCCTGATCAGGATCGTTCGCCAGAACGGTATTGTCGAGGAAGCCGAGCGGGGCGAGCCACCAGGCACCGGGCGGCAGAAGCCCTCCATTTTCTTCACGCAGCATGCCGTATTGTCCGGTTGTCATATTGAGATCTTCCGCTTTCGCATCCATGATCCCGGTGTCAGACAGAAACCTCGTCACATAGGTCCGGTTATCGCTGCCCGCGCTTTCGCCTTGCACTATCGATTCATAAGTTCCGGTTTGGGCAAGTTTCGTCAACGCGCTTACCGTCGCGATGACCGGATTCGCGTTCGCCATATCGAGCGCGCCGTTGTTATTGAAATAATCCTCCGCGGCAGCGGTATCGGCTTTTTGCGTTGCGGGATCCCCGCTTTCGAACGCGGCCATGGAATCCGCGCCGCCCGTGATTTTCAGATATTGGCTGAACGGCACGGCGACATACACCTGTTCGGTGTCGTACGTATAGGGATCGATGGTGTCCATGTAGGTTGCCGTATCCGAAGTATGGTCTATCTCGGCAACCAGTGTTTTTGCGACGAGCGCAGGATCGTCGTGCGCAACACTTTGTATGGTTGTCGGAATAATAAACGGCGATTTGAACACCGCGCCGAGAACAAGAATGGCGAGCACAAGAACCGCGCCGCGCAAAAAGAGCGCGCGACGATTGGTTTTCACGATCCGGTAAGGAACTTCCTTTTTGAACGGCACCGCAATGCCGCGCGCTTTAACAAGAAGATAGTGCAAAAAGAGAAGCGCCACTATCGCAAGCGGAATGGCGACGATATGGATGCCGTAAATCTGGGAATAATTCAGGTTGTTCACGATCTTTCCCAAGCCGCTTCCGTTATAAAGATCGGATGCCTGGAGCACCCGCCACTGGGAAGAAAAATCGCCGCGTATGCCATAGCCGAATTCCGCTTCGATAAGCGCCGCGAAAAGCATAAGTGCGCCGAGAACCCATGTGAAGCGTCGTGGCGGACGGTAACCCGACGTGAAAAAGACAATGAGAAGATGCAAGAGAATGAAAAAGATGAACGCTTGCGCCGCCCACAGATGGATGCTGCGGAAATACAGTCCCGTTGCCGTCGTGAGCCACCAATTCGGTCCTTTGAAAGCCAGCACCGTTCCGGAAATAATGAGGACGAGAAGGCTCGTCATGGAAAGGAACCCGAGGGAATAATAGATCTTGTTGGCGTACGCCGGAATATCCTGCAGCATCAGATCGGACAGGATATTCTTGAACGATTTTGGCCGGTCGGTTTGATGGTTCATAGATGGTCGAATATAAGTATATAAACGATTACGAAATGCGGCAAATTACCATTTTTGATGACCATTTTCGATAACTGCTCGCCTGCATAAATAAACGGCTGACCGTGTGGTACGAAGTTGGAACGATTTTAAGTACTTATGCTTAAGCTTTATATTACATCTAATTTATGATAAAATGGAGGAAAGAATAAAAAATAGGAAAACATGGAAGAACAGTGGTATACAATAACTGGCGGGATAGATGTTAACACAGCGCATAATTTAATTACCTATATTAACGGTCAAATTTATGGTTCTAATATTAAGCGACTCAAAATCATTCTTTCGTCACCAGGTGGAGATGTTGATTCTGCCATAAGAATTTATTCATACTTAAAAGCTCTATCTATCGAGATCGAGACAATCGCTTTTAGCCAAATTGATTCAGCGGCAAATATTATTTATGCTGGTGGTGGTAAAAGAATTGCAATAAAAGGATGTCGATTTCTTCTGCATGAAGGCTCTTTTACGACGGGAGCCCAAACATCTACTTTACATAATCATGAAGAAGTTTTAACTATATTTAAAGAATTATTAAAGAAACACATAGGCATCCTTTCAAAGGAAACTGGAAGAAGGGAAAAGGAAATTGGCAAGTTGTTACATGAAGGCAGTATTTTAAGCGCAGAAAAGGCTAAAGAATTGGGTCTCGTACATGAAATCTTAGAGAAACTTCCTCTTGTTAAACAAACTTCTTAATTTTAATTATGAGCCAATCGATAATCGCAAAAAACCGAGTACTTGTCCCTGAAAAGGAACTACGGGGAAATACCAAATCTTCAAAGGATTTTGTTAATAAAATTTTATGCGGTGATGCCATTGGAATTATGAAGCAGATACCCGATGGCGCAGTTGATCTTGTTATCACTTCGCCACCATATAACCTCAAAAATTCCACTGGCAACGGCATGAAAGATGGGCGCGGCGGAAAGTGGGCTAATGCTGCTTTGCAAAAAGGATATAGTCATCACAACGATTGCATGCCACACGATGAATATGTGAAGTGGCAGAGAGATTGCTTAACGGAAATGATGCGAATTATTCCCGATGATGGGGCGATCTTCTATAACCATAAATGGCGCGTGCAAGGTGGCTTATTGCAAGACCGCCAAGACATCATGAATGGCTTCCCCGTTCGCCAGATCATCATTTGGAAGCGAAAAGGAGGTCTCAATTTCAACGCCGGATATTTCTTGCCGACTTACGAAGTTATTTATCTTATCGCCAAACCGAAATTCGAACTGGCGACTAAGGCAAACTCTCACGGCGATGTTTGGGAATTTACGCAAGAAATGAATAATCCCCATCCGGCCGCTTTTCCCGTAGCTTTGATCGATCGAATAGTTTCCTCAACAAACGCAAAAATCATCCTTGATCCTTTTATGGGTTCCGGCACGACGGCAATTTCAGCTTTAAACTTTAAGCGGGATTATGTCGGCATTGAACTTTCGCCCGAGTATTGCGAAATGGCTGACAAGAGAATCAAAAAGCATAAATCTCAAGCTCGGCTTTTATAATCATGGCAAAGAAACCTGTTATTTATACAAAGCCGGCATTAATCGCAAAGCTCAAAGAGATCGCCGCGATGGATTGGATACCAAATGCACGGCGAGGTAATGCCGGAGGTATAGGAAACACGCTTGAAGATTTACTCGGTATAAAAGAAAATAACTTGCCAATTCCTAACGCCGCAGAATGGGAATTAAAAACGCAAAGAATAAATACTACATCGCTTACCACCCTATTCCATACCGAACCATCGCCGCGAGCAGTAAAATTTGTGCCACAAGTTCTATTACCACTATACGGATGGCCCCATGGGGAAGCTGATAAAAAGTACGGCAAAAATGAGATGAGTTTCCGTCAAACGATTCATGGACAATCGCGGAGTGATCGCGGCTTTAAGGTTGTTATTAATCGCAAAGAAAAAAAGATTTTAATTTCATTTGACGCGAAAAGTGTCGATCCGAGACATAGAGATTGGCTTAAATTAGTCAAAAAGCGGGCAGGATTGGGAGAACTTGATCCTCAGCCATATTGGGGATTTGATGATTTAGAACACAAAGCCGGAACCAAGCTCCTCAATGCTTTTTATGTTCAAGCAGATGTGAAAATGGAACGCAAAAAAGAATACTGCAAATATACGAAAGTAATGATGCTTCAAAAATTTAACTTCGATGGATTTTTGAAAGCATTAGAAGAGGGCAAGGTACTTGTTGATTTTGATGCCCGCACGGGCCACAATCATGGAACGAAATTCAGAATGAGGCAGGATTGTTTGCCAATGCTTTATGAAAAGGTAACTACTATCCTTTAGTTTGCACGGGTTATTATCAAGAACCCCACCCTCACGGGATGGGGTATGAGAGAAGAGTTCGAGCGAAACGCTCGTCTCGCAAGAGCGAGACCCTGCTCATCTGGCGGACGTTGCCCGAACGTATTTTATGGCAAATTCCTGATCATTTTACCCCTTCAAATACCCCTTCAATTGCCCTGCGTCAATTTGAAGGGGTAGCAGGTGCGGATTGCCCCGTATCTCCTCGCCTTTTTGAGCCACCGAACCGCCAATCGCAAGTCCTACTTCACTCCGCTAGACCCCTTCGAAATGGTGTGCTCAGCCCCTCGGTCTGCTGACCTCGGGGCTTCGCGTATGGCGCGCCCAAATTCCTCCCCCAACCCCTCCTTTGGGGCGCGCTCAGAGGTGGTAGTTCCACGTTTTACGACCCTATTCCTGTCTGATAGGAACATCCTGCGTCTTTGTGTGTCTGACCCTCCCGAAAGCGGTTTCTTGCCCTTGCCCCAGCCCTCCCATTGCGCGGGCAAGAAGCGATTATAGCCCCCTGAACTCGGTTTACCAAAAGAGCTTTTTTCTGATAACATAGAAGGTAATTATGGCCATAACTCCATCACGACAAACCGTCGAACAGCTTCTAAACATTGGTAACGCCCGCTTTTTAGTTCCATCCTACCAGCGTGGTTTTGATTGGGGTAAAGACGAAGCGGACGACTTATGGAATGACGTTATCTCATCAGATCAGGGGATATATTTAGGTAATATTGTGCTCGATGTTGAAAATATGAATCGAGGCGAGATATCTATCGTCGATGGCCAACAGAGGATAACAACTATTTGTTTACTACTTATTGCATGTCGTGCGAGGGCAATTGCTATAAAGGAAAATAAGCTTGCTAATAAGATTACCGAAAAATTAACTTTTAGCGATTCTACTACTGGTGAAATGACGGGAGCGAGGTTGGGCGCATCAATGGCGGTGCGTGATATTTTTGAGTACATCATCAGAGACGATTGGAAGGGAGATTTTCCTGTGAAGCTAGGAAAGAAATTTGTTAAACGGCAGATTAATAAGATCAAACCAGTATACGAATTATTCCGTGAGCGGGTATCGTCGCTTAAGAAACTTGAAGATATATCAACCTTGTTAAAAAAGCTCTATGGATCGTTTGTCATCAAGATAGATGTCGATGGCGATCTTGACGTGTTCGATCTTTTTGAAAGAGCGAATGCGCGTGGCCTGGAACTTAATGCCGCCGATCTTTTAAAGGCAGACCTCTTCTCCGCCGAAATTGCGGGTATCGAAGAAACGTGGGATGAAATAGTAGAAAACGCAGATACCACGATGATGAGAATGTTGAAATATTATCTAGTTGCCAGAAAAGGAGCTGTCCAAAAGAAAGATATTTTCAAAAATCTCCAGAGGCAATCTTCAGAACTCAAACCAGATATTTTTGTAAAAGACCTCAGTGATTTTTCTGCTTTTTATGCCATCTTACGGGAGGGGCGAGAGGAAGATCTGAGAAGTTATTTCGAAGCAAATGGATGTTTGGGAATCTCTAGAAATCAACATTATTGCCACGATATTTATTCAAGTATCGAAGCCTTAAGGCTTTTCCGTGTTACGCAACCCTACCCGATTATTTATTCGGCCGTAAAAGCATATCAGGAAAAATATGGAGACAACGCTGAAATGGCGAAATTACTCAGATCTCTTATAGAAACCTTCGAGAAATACCATTTCGTTAACAATGTCATTTGTGAGCGTGTGGGTAACGAAATCGAGAAAACGTACATGGACTTCGCTCCGAAATTTAACAATGCAAAGGATTTTAAAAAGAATTGCAATGAACTTATTAAGATCCTTCAAGACAAGAAGGCTAGTTATGAAGAGTTTGAGCCTAATTTCAAAGAACTTTCATATAGCACCTCTGCCGACCTACCACTTATTAGTTACGTTATTGATCGCATAAATAATTTTGATAGAGTGGGTGGACAAAAAACACAGCTATTTTTCTTGGACAGAAAAGGATTTAGGCGAAGTTTCAACGTTGAGCATTTTTATCCAGACTCTAAACGGGGAGAATTGCCTGATCCTGATGTAGCTGATAACATCGGAAACTTGCTAATTATTAGCCTACATACAAACTCGAAACTACAAGCTAAAACGCCGCTTGAAAAAATAGAGATACTAAAGAACAAAGAAAGTTTTGCTAACTTACCGCACGTTAAAACTTTTATCGAGGAATTTGAGAATCATATTAAGACTAAGGGTTGGGGAGCTGATGAGATAGCTATGAGGGCTGGCAAGCTAGCCCATAGTGCCTACCATAAGGTTTGGCATTTTTAGATAACATCCGAAGATGAAGTATTTTGCTTATGGTTCAAATATGAGCCATAGACAGATGAGTGATCGATGCCCAGGAAGTACCTTTCTAGGCAGAGCTGACCTCCCTGACTACAAGCTTATTTTTGATGGATATTCATCGAAATGGAAGGGTGCTGGGGCGAATATTGTGGAGATTCGTGGTGAGATGGTTAGTGGTGGATTGTTTGAGATCTCAGAAGCAAATCTTATAACCCTTGATCGGTATGAAGGATTCCCAAAATCCTATAATCGGAAAGAGTTGAACGTCCTTACGAACGGGGATCAACCTCTAAAAGCTATTGTATATTATGGAACTAATAGGAAGTCTGGTTTACCTAGTCAGGAATACATGGATGTAATTTTGCAAGGTGCGGAAGACTGCAGTTTATCAGGAGAATATACAAATCAGCTAAAGAAAATTAAAACCGTTTCGATTTAACCGCTCTTCGGCCACGCGGCCTCGAGCGTTTTTTGTGGGGGAGGAATTTGGGCGCGCCATACGCGAAGCCCCGAGGTCAGCAGACCGAGGGGCTGAGCACACCATTTCGGAGGGGGTCTAGCGGAGTGAAGTAGGACTTTGGATTTGATGATAGGTGGCTCAAAAAGCCGAGAGTTTGCAGGGTGATCTGGACTTGCTACCCCATCATTCCGAGGGTAGGCGCATGCTGGGGTGAATGCTGGGGTAAAACAGAGTGAAGTAGGACTTGTGATTTGCGAGTCAGTGGGTCAAAAAAGCCAGAAGATACGGGGCAATCCGAGTTTGCTACCCCTTCAAATTGGCGAAGGGCAATTGAAGGGGTATTTGAAGGGGTAAAACGATCAGGAATTTGCCATAAAATACGTTCGGGCAACGTCCGCCAGATGAGCAGCTATAAAACTTAGGTCAGTTTCAGAAAAATTCACGCGCGCTTCGCGGAGCGAAGCGTATGGTGGGGTGGGGATAAATTCGATACGACGGTTTTTAAGAAGTATGTTCGAGCCGAAGATTTCTTGGAGGGAGATCCTTTTAACTATTAATAGAC
>DAICZW010000016.1 GCA_027310965.1 bacterium
GGTCCTTCCCGGAATCCTCATGCATGAATATCCATACCCCCGCCGTTAAATAAGGCAGTGACTTTCAAGAAAACAAAATTGTTTTCCGAAATAGATAAATGGCATAATAGACTTCCGAGGGAACCTTGGGGAGAAGTATAGCAAAAAGGACTTCTTGATGTCAATACATATTTGTCGCCCTCGCGAAGGCGACAGAGAGATTTGATTTTTGACGATTTTTTAAAAAGCTCTTATTTGCCTGCAAAACGCTACCGATCAGCTGACGTTTTTCACGAATACCGTAAGCCCTTTCCGTTTTTTATAACCGCATTTTTCAACGAACGGAAAATTCTTCCGTTCGGTCTCGCAGTAAACCGGCGTCCCTTTTGCAAGCGCCGCTATCTTTTTCATCATGGCACGGCCGATGCCCTGTTTTTGATAATCGGGGTCGATCGCCATGTCGAGAATTTTCGTATCAAGCGCGAAGTCGCTCAATACCCGCGCGATACCGATAAGTTCCCCCGCTTCGTTCCGCGCCGAAACCACAATGTCGCAATGAGCAAGCGACCGCTTCATACGAACCGCGGAATACCGGCGCGCCGTTCCCCATCCGAGCGCGACATACAACGCCGCCGCTTCGTCGGGCTTTACCGATTTTTTGTCGGTTGAAATAAATATGCAGGACATAAAATCCATTATATCAAAACGGAAATATTCAAAAAAATGAAAGTATGGATCCTCGCTCCCGGAAATTTTTCGGAGAAAAACTTGAAAAAGTCCTCTCTCGCGGAGACAACGGAAAAATTTTCGGACAACTTTACCGATAGCTAAATTTATAGATGCTAAATTTCTTTTTCCAATTCTTCCAGTATCTTTTTCGCTTTCGCGCCCGGTTTTTTCGGCGCTTTGATCATAAAATTCACGAGCAGATCGCCGCGGCGGTGCGTCCCGATTTGCGGCATGCCTTCGCCCGGAATGCGCAATAATTCCCTGAGATTGAATCCGGCGGGAATCTCGATCTGAATCTTACCGCCCGCGATCGTGGAAATTTCTACTTTTTTGCCGAGCAGAAGATCAAGCGCGTGAAGTTCGCGCGCAACCACAAGGTCGGCCCCGTGCCGCTCGAAAACCTGATGCGGCCGCACGCGGATGCGCACATAAAGATCGCCGGCGGCGGTGCCGCGTTCTCCTGCTTCGCCCATGCCGTTCATTTTTATCAGCTGGTTATCCTCGACGCCGGGCAGGATAGTGACCTTGATCTCGCGGGTTGATTCCACCCTTCCCGATCCTTTGCACACGTTGCACGGATGTTTCGGCAACTCTCCTGCACCATGACACTTTGCGCACGTCTTCACCTGCGAGAACGCGCCGAAAAACGACCGGCGCTGCTCCCGTATCTCGCCTCTGCCGTCGCAAACGGAACATTTTTCAAAACTGCTTCCCGCTTCGGCGCCTTTGCCCTTGCATTCTTCGCATCGCACGAACGTCCTTATTTTTAACGTCTTCGCGGCGCCGCGGAAAACTTCCTCAAGCGTGATCGGTTCCTGCACTTCAAGATCGCTGCCCCGTTCGTATGTTTTTCTCCGCGGCTGGCCGCCGAACCCCTCGAAGATGCTCTCGAAAATATCATTGAGATCGCCCGCGCCGGAGAAATTCTGCGGATCGAAACCGAATCCTTCCCAGTTCGGCTGTCCGCCGCCCTGAAACCCTCCCCATTGGGCGCCATTGAAACCTCCGGCGCCCGCCGCCGGTCCGGCACTGCCGAAACGGTCGTATTGCGCGCGCTTCATCTTGTCGGAAAGCACCTGATACGCCTCGTTGATCTCCTTGAATTTCGCCTCATTACCGCCCGGCTTGTCGGGATGGTGTTCGTGCGCAAGCTTGCGGTATGCTTTCTTAATCTCCTCCTCTGACGCGTTTTTCGCAACCCCTAAAATAGTGTAATAATCTTTTGGCATAAAAATAATTTAAAGTGATTTCATTATAATACCCGCATATTAAAATTTTTTAAAGACATCCTCCTCTGTTGTCCCCGTAAAGGCTCACCTGCATAGAGCCTGTCTCGGTTTTTCTCCGAAAAACTTTGGCGGGCGGAAACCCGTGCTTCCCGTCTTGTTCTTTTTATTTTTTTCAAAGCGTGGGTCCCCGGCCGGAACCGGAGACGACGGAGAAAAAGAAATCAATATTCAATGACTTCCTTCGTCCATGGTTCCTCTTTAATCCGTATCAAGCGGAACACGCGAAGTATTTCGTAGAAAATAAGGAGTAGTAACTGGTCGATCCAGACGAAGATAATTCCCGCGCTCCGCAGTAAAAAGAAAACAGCAATACTCCATCCGGCGAGAAACGCGCCTTGGAACCGATCTTTCCACCCGGCAAGTGTATTGACGATAAGCCGATAAACAACCGCGCTCACGGTATCGGACGGCTGAATCGCAATCTTCATGCTTTTTGAAAGATTATTAAGGACGGCCGACGCGCTTTGTGTTATCGCCGCAGCCTGATCCATGGGGCTCATGCTTTGAAACGCCGGCACGGTATCAAGCTGGGAACTTACAATACCATTCGCAAATTCTCCGAAAGAACCCGAAATGTTGACGTTCGGATAAAATGCGTTCAAAGTGCCCGACACCCATCCGAAAAACACGTTGAAATTCTCCTGCGAGATGAAAGCACTGCCCGGCTGCCATAAAGGAAGATAAATCACAATCATAAAAATAATCGTGCCAGTCAGGACGTTCCCTATCACGCCTCTGGTTGCCTTGAACAGACGGATATCCATGCCATAATCGATCTCCGACCGGCTCTTGAGATATCCCCAGAAAAAAAGAATAAAGGCGATTGCGCCGGCCGCACAAAGGAAACGCCAATCGACGGCATAGAAAAATATGCCGAGAACCGCCACCTCGCACAGTATGATGAACGCGCGGCGATTCGTTTCCTTGCACAGGAGCGCCTGGAGCGCCGAAACGGCTCCGAATACCAAAAATGCCGCAAAGATGGCCCATGGCGACAAACCGTTCGCAAGATATTCGCGGTACGAATATCCCAAAACGAATGCGGCAAGGATACTTGAAGCGTCAAGCGCTATCAATTTATAAGTTCCCCGCCTTTTCTTCTCAACCGAAAGAGCAAGCGATGCCCTGGCTTGATCGATAAGATTCTGTCCCTGGTCCATCTTGTTAGAAAATTTAATAAACGTTTTCCGATATGAAACAATCGTTTGCAAAAACAACCGTCAAATTTGAAGATTCCGTGATTTTAACAGGATGTACGCGCTTGTGCCGGGTACGAGACATTTTCTCTCTGTCATCGTCCGGTTTGGCCGGACGATCCATACTTTGAAAAATTAAGAAAAAAGATTGAAAGCATGGATCCCCTCCTTCGAGGGGACGACGCAACAAGCATTGCGCCGGATCGGGATCGTGAATCGTCCGTCGGAATTTACCCTCGACCACGATCGAGGACGAACGATGACAGAGGAGAAAGTTTTTATGATTTTTTCAAATGCGTATGTCCTGATTAAATTTTCTATCGGGATTCGTTTCCGCCATCTTTGTCGTCCTGGCTATCGCCGGCCGGAACGTCTTTATTATCTTCGGTTTTATTATCCTCGGCAGGATTTTCCTTATTGTAGTACGATTGGCCTATTTTTTGAAGCTCCGCGGAAAGCGCTTCCTGCGCGCGCATGATGGCATCCTTATCTTCGCCTTCCTTCGCTTTTTTAAGTTCCTCCAATTTTTCCGTAATGGATGTTTTCACGTCGGCCGGCACCTTATCGCCGGCGTCACGCATTGATTTCTCGGCAAGATAGATCGTCGATTCCGCCTGGTTGCGTGCATCGATCAGTTCTTTCTTTTTCGCATCCTCCACCGCATGTTCGGCGGCTTCTTTTTTCAATTTTTCAACCTCGTCCTTCGAAAGATTGGTGGACGCTTCGATTTTCACCGATTGCGTCTTGCCCGTACCCTTGTCCTTCGCGGAAACATTCAGAATGCCGTTCGCGTCAATATCGAACGTCACCTCGATCTGCGGCAGGCCGCGGGGCGACGGCGGAATGCCGTCAAGAATGAACCGCGCAAGCGTCTTGTTGTCCGATGCCATCGGCCGTTCGCCTTGGACAATATGCACCTCGACCGAGGTTTGATTATCGGCCGCCGTTGAAAACACCTGCGACTTCGATGTCGGCACGGTCGTGTTTTTCGGAATCATGGGCGTGGCAACCGCGCCAAAGGTCTCGATGGAAAGCGAAAGCGGCGTCACGTCCAAAAGCAGAATATCTTTCACGTCGCCCTGCAGAATACCCGCCTGCACCGCGGCGCCGAGCGCCACCACTTCATCGGGATTGATGCCCTGGTGCGGATCTTTGCCGAAAAGTTTTTTCACTGCTTCCTGCACCGCCGGCATCCTGGTCTGGCCGCCGACGAGGATCACCTCGTTGATGTCGGAAATTTTGAATCCCGCGCCCTTCGGCGCTGCGGCCGTAACGGTCTCTTTGGTAAGTTCTATAGAGTGGTCGATATATTCCTGAACAAGCGATTCAAGTTTCGCCCGCGAAAGTTTTATAAGGAAATGCTTCGGGCCGTTCGCGTCCGAAGAAATGTACGGCAGATTTATTTCCGTTTCCATCGCGGTTGAAAGTTCATGTTTCGCCTTTTCGGCCGCCTCTTTCAAACGCTGGAGCGCCAGCGAGTCCTTCGAAATATCGATGCCTTCCTGTTTTTTATATTCCGCAACAAGATATTCCTGAATCTTCTTATCGAAGTCATCGCCGCCCAAATGCGTATCGCCGCCGGTCGCTTTCACTTCGACCGTATCGTCGCCGACTTCGAGCACGGAAATATCGAATGTGCCGCCGCCGAGATCATACACGACGATCTTCTCATTTTTTTGTTTGTTCAAGCCGTACGCAAGCGCCGCCGCCGTCGGTTCATTGATAATCCTCCGCACTTTGAGTCCCGCGATTTCGCCGGCGTTCTTCGTCGCCTGCCGTTCCGCATCGTCAAAATACGCCGGCACCGTGATGACCGCTTCGTCCACTTTCTCACCGAGCCGCGCCTCGGCATCGGCTTTCAATTTACCCAAAATCGCCGCGGAAATTTCTTCGGGAGAATATGATTTATCGCCCATTTTCACCTCCACGCCGCCCGTCGCTCCCGCCTGCACGTCGTACGAAAGCCACGCCTTGTCGCGCGCCACTTCCGGATCCGAAAATTTCCGGCCGATCAAACGCTTCACCGAAAAAATAGTGTTCTTCGGATTCGTCACCGACTGCCGCTTCGCAAGAAGTCCCGTGAGCCGTTCGCCCGATTTCGATACCGCCACGATGGACGGCGTCGTGCGGTTGCCTTCCGCGTTTTCAAGGATCTTCGGCTCGCCGCCCTCCATCACCGCCACCGCCGAATTCGTCGTCCCAAGATCGATTCCAAGTATTTTAGCCATAATGTTTATTTAAAATTAGATTAATTTTCGACGTTTTTACTTATGAGTTGAACAACAATAGCAGTAGTTCCCCTTGAGTAGTAAGCATCCGCAACTGGTAAAATACCCAAAGCTGATACTTGCCTTTCTGGTAAATCATCTTCTGGTTGATGATCACGAGGAATTATCAACGGCAAGATCTTTCCAGATACGAACAAAACCAACGCGACTATTCCTAAGATAAAATTCGGCATTTTTATGTTTTATCTTCTTTCCCCTTGCTTACTGCCACTCTCGCCGCACGTATTATCTTATCATAGAGTCGATATCCCGCCTCGATCTCTTCCGCGACGGCGCCCGGCGGCTGTTCCGATTCGACTTCCGCCATCGCTTCCATGACCGCCGGATCGAACGGATCACCGGACGTGATGGGAATTTTTTCGACGCCCCGTTGCTTTAAAAGATTTTCCATCTGCGACCGGATAAGGCGTATCCCCTTTTCAATGCCTTCGGCGCGGGAATCCGGCTTTGCATCGAAAAGCTGTTTTCCATTTATCCGCAACGCGAGATCAAAACTATCAAGCACGCCAATCATATCCCTGATAATTCCTTCAATGCCGTACTTCACGGCGTCATCAAAATGCTTCCGCTCGTCCTTTTTATAATTCGCAAAATCCGCCTGCGCCCGCTGCCAGCCGGCGAGATATTCGCTCTTTTCATCATTACATTTCTGTAATTGTCCGCTATAAAACTCATTTACAATTTCCCACTCCTCTTTATTTTCTTCGGGAATTGAACTGCAGTTTTGTTTATAAAATTCGCCGAATGTCAGTTTTTTTTCTTCGTCAGCCATGATTTGATTATAATCTTTTGAATATGCGTAGACCTTTCCATTCCTTTCCGTCGTCCCCGCGGAGGCGGGGATCAACGCTTCCAAGTCTTTTCTTCTTGATCGCTCATCGCTCTCTTCTCCATCGCTCCTTCTTAAAGCGCGGGTCCTCGACCAGGTCGAAGACGACGGAAAAATTCACAAACTTCTCAGCATCCTTATCGTCTTCCGATAATCCATCCGCTTCGGCCCAATGACAAAGATCGAAATAGCGGCGCCGCGGATCTCGTAATTTCCGCCGACCACGGAAAGATTCTCGCTCTTTGTCACGGGACTTTTTTTGCCGATAAAAACCTTCGGTCCGTTTCCTATCTTCTTCGCGGCGCGGGGCAGGCGTTCATCCATCGCTTCGAAATCGCGAATGACGGCGCCGATGCCGTTGCGATCTTCCCAATCGAGGTTCTCCACGAGATAAGGAAGGCCTGTTTTATAAACCATATTATCGGCGAGATCCATCGCCACTCCCAGAAGCCCGAGTTCCAACGAAAGCTTCCCGAGGAAGTCACGCCACGCGCATTTTTCGAAAAGCTCCTTCATGTCGCCGCTCCTCCGCGAAAACGGCACATCCAGCGCACGCTCGGCGAAAAACTCGTAGCCACGGTCGGTCGGCGATCGTCCTGCCGAATGATGCAGCTGTTCCAGAAGCCCGTCTTCCTCAAGCGCTTCAAGTTCGAGCCGGATCATCGCGGGCTTTATGCCGAAATCGTAGTTTTTATACAACGCCGCCGAACTGACCGGCTCGCCCGTATCGATAAATTCCTCGATGACCGCTTCAAGAATGCGCGCTGTTCGGTCGTTCATATCGGTTCTTATTATAGTGCCATTGGCAATCATGTCAAGAGATTGCCAATGGCGTTTCCTCCGTCGTCCCCGCGCAGGCGAAGATCCACGCTTCTGTTTTTGGTGTTTGGAATTCAAGGTTTGACTTGCCATCGAAAATTGGTACTTGGCGCTTTCTGTTCGCTTTCCGGAAAAATATCCGAAAGTACCCATGGCAAACGTTCAATCAAGTCCAATGGTCAAAATTCCGATTGAAATGCAAAAGCATGGATCCCCGCCTCCGCGGGAACGACAGATGAATTTATCAAAGCATCTAATATGTCCTCATATCCACCAGCAGTCCGTTCCGGTCCAAAAGCAGGACGGTGTCATGGATCGGGTCAATGACATTGCTCCCCGTCCAGACGCGCCACTCGTTCGACAAAAAATCGGCGTCGTTCACATGTTTGGCGAAACACCCGCCATAATTCAGGTTATCAAGATAGCTGCGGCAGGCATAATCGTTTTGCGGAATCGAAGCATTATTCATGTCCGGAAACGCGCACGAACCGAGAGAAAGAATGTATTGCTGGCATAGGCCGGTAAACGACGCAATATCCGATTGGCGGGCGTAAGGACAATCCATCGGCAACGCCGGATTGAAAGGATTCACGTTCTGCACATAGCCGATGCATTCGTTCAACCGGAGATTGAAATGAGAAGTATTGGAATAGATATTGAGCGTTTGGCCGTTCGAAAGAAGAATATCGGTCGGCGGGGTAAGGCCGGAAGGATCGTAGAGGTTCACCGCCGTCGGAATATATTCATCGCCGCGGTTTGATTTTATCTGCCAGCCCGTCACATCGATGGTCGTCGTGGACTGGTCGGAATCGGAAAGCGATATTTCGCCGTACGAATAAATATTTCCCGGAGACAACGTGCCGAATTTTATTTTATGGAAAAAGGGCGAAAGCTGCGCCAGCGTATATCCGGAAGGAATATCGGCGGGATTGATGGACGACGCCGGCACGGTTACGCTATTGCCCGCCGAAGGATTACCTGCGCCCTCGCCGCCCGAAGCGCGCGTAAAAGACGGAGACGCCGATCCGATCGTGCGAACGCCGCTTTGCAATGTCGTGCTTGACAGATGCGGCATAAGCGCGGAAACGGATCCCGCCAGTTTTCCGAATATATGAGAACTCGCGACATAAAGAACGATACCGAACGCAACAACAATAAAAAGAATAACTAATATTTTTTTACCCATGTTTTTTGCCGCCGGCGGGCGATGGGCGGTTAACCCTGTTGATCGGTGACGATGTTCACTATTTTTTTTGCGACATAGACGATCCGTTCCGGTTTTTTGCCGCCGAGCGCGGATATTATTTTTCCGCTTGCGAGCGAAAGGTCTTTCGCCGCCGCTTCGGAAATCGCCGCATCGACATTGGCAAGCGTATCTTTTACTTTGCCGTTTACTTGTACGACCAGCGTAAAAGTATCTTCTTTTATCATCGACTCGTCATACGACGGCCACGCGGAACAATGGATGGATGTTTTATTGCCGAGTATTGCGCGCCATATTTCTTCCGTCATATGCGGCGCGAACGGCGCACAAAGCTTCAGGAAAATTTCGAAATCTTCCCGTGACGGCGCGTTATCCTCGAACGAACGAAGAGCAATCATAAGCGCGCTGACCGCCGTGTTGTAATGCAGCTGTTCGATATCCCCGGTAACTTTTTTTATTGTCTTATGGATGAGCGCCGCAAGGTTCGCGTTTTCCCCTTTTTTACCTTTCCCTTCTTTATTTCCTCCTTTTGTATCCTGCATACTGAATGCTCCATTCCGTATTCCGCATGCTTCCCCTAATTTCCACACGCGGTGTAAAAATCGATCGATCCCCAAAATGCCGCCGTCGCGAAAATCCCCGCCCTGCTCGAACGGCGCAAGAAACATAAGGTACATCCGCAGCGTGTCGGCTCCGAAATTTTTAATATACGCGTCGGGATTGATCACATTCCCCTTTGATTTCGACATCTTCGCCCCGTCCTTGATAACCAGCCCGTGCGCCCGGAATTTTTTGAACGGCTCTTCGAAATCGAACATCTCCCCGTCGTGCAGCGCCATCGCGACGAACCGGACATATAATAGATGGAGGACGGCGTGCTCGGCGCCGCCGATATACATTTCCGCCGGCAGCCACTTCTTCGCTCTTTGCTTGTCGAACGGCTCTTCGATATTTTCCGTGCTTAAATAACGGAGATAATACCACGCCGAATCGAGGAACGTATCCGAAACATCCGTCTCGCGACGCGCCGCACTGCCACATGCGAGGCACTTCGTTTCGTGAAAATTTTTTACGGACGAAAGAGGCGACTGCCCCGATCCCGTCGGACGAAAATCCCTGACGGACGGCAATATTACGGGAAGATCGCTTTCCGGCACCGCATACCAGCCCGGCATGTCTTTATTCTCGCCCTTTTTTGCCGCTGCACAAATTGCGCAATAAATCATCGGAATCGGCGGCCCCCAATACCGCTGGCGCGAAATCAGCCAGTCGCGCAAACGGAACTGCGTCTTCCGCTCGCCGCCGACAAATTTCGTAATTTCCCATTTCGCTTTTTCCGAATCCATGCCGTCGAATTTTCCGGAATTCACTAAAATGCCCGTTTCCGTATAAATCGCATTTTCTTCATGCGCGAGCCGCGCAAGCCAAATATCCATTTCAGCATGGGTCATATTCGCCGCGGTAATATCGCCCGAGTCCGCCCAATACGTTTCGTGCTCGTCCGATTCTTCCAATGCGATCGGCACGCGCTCATCATCTCCCAAATCAAATACGACTAATGTCGTATAAGAAACCCTGTTCTGGTCTTTATGCGCCGCAAAATACTGAGCACGCACCTCCCCGCCAATAACCCGTGGATTTATTATATCGTTATAGCCCGTCTCTTCTTTCACTTCCCGCCGCGCCGCAGTGATAACATCTTCGCCTTCTTCGATTCCGCCCATAGGAAAAGTAACCCATGGATGCTTTTTCCAGCGCAAGCATAAAACCTTGCCGTTTCGAGGATCACGGACAAACGCATGAACATTCCGGCGCTCCACGATTTTTTTACCCGGCACGGGCGGATTCCGTTTATCGATCCGCTCGGGAATAATAACTTCCCTTATCGGTAATTTATATTTCTTCGCGAACTCAAAATCCCGTTCGTCGTGCGCCGGCACCGCCATAATCGCGCCTGTCCCATACGAGCCCAAAACGTAATCGGCAACCCAGACCGGAATATCCTCCCCGTTTGCGGGATTGATCGCTTTAACGCCCCTCAGTGCAACGCCCGTTTTTTCACGGCCCGCAGCGCTCCGCTCTTCGTTGTTTTTCGTTTTCGCTTTCTCGATATATTCTTCGACTTCTTTTTTGTTCTGTATTTTATATTCTAAATTTTGTATTAACGGGTGCTCCGGCGCCAGAACCAGATACGTCGCTCCGAACAGCGTATCGGGACGCGTCGTGAAAACTTTTATCCTGTCTTCCGAATCAGAAATCTTGAATTCTATTTCCGCGCCTTCGCTTTTTCCGATCCAGTTTTTCTGCGCAATCTTCACTTTTTCAGACCAATCAAGCGCCTCGATATTTTTTAAAAGCCGGTCGGCATACTCGGTGATCTTCAAAAACCACTGCTCCAACTCCCTTTTCTCGACGACCGTGCCGCACCGCTCGCATTTTCCATTCTCAACCTGTTCGTCGGCAAGCACCGTCTTGCAGGACGGACACCAGTTGACTGCCTGTTTTTTCC
Source organism: bacterium (assembly GCA_027310965.1). Lineage (GTDB taxonomy): Bacteria > Patescibacteriota > Minisyncoccia > UBA6257 > 2-01-FULL-56-20 > CAIWCR01. The sequence goes on from DAICZW010000016.1 coordinate 10,843, forward strand.
GGTACGCCAGGCCGTTCCTCCACATCTGCACGAAAAGCCACTGGGTCCATCTATAATATTCCGGATCGTACGTTTCCAGCCGTTCGTTCCACGCAAAACCGTTTCCGATCGACTGAAGCTGGGCGTAAAAACGCTTCTCCGATATCTTCGCCTGGTCCGCCGGATGCATCCCGATCTTCAGTGCGTAATTTTCTGAATGAATGCCGAAACCATCCAAGCCGATCGGCTCGAACACGTCATAGCCCTGCATCCGCTTAAGGCGTCCGTAAATATCGCTTCCCGTGAACGCATACATGTTCCCCACGTGCAGCCCTTCGGCGGACGGATACGGAAACATCATCAGGTTGAAAAACGGCTTCTTTGCCGCATCCAAATCCGGCTCATAGATTTTCTCCTCAAGCCACGCCTTCTGCCATTTTTTTTCGATGCTGCCCGGATCGTATTTCGACATTATGGCTTTATTATAAAACGATGAGAGGTTTTTATCAAATTTAATAATGCCGAAGAAAATATATTCCGTTGCCCTTCCGAAGAGGAAGGTTAATGCTTCCCATTCCGAAATCCTCAAAGCGTAAATCCTCGCCCTGTGGCGCAGGCGAAGCCGCCACTTCATAGAGCGAGGACGACAGAGGAAATAATAAATCAATACTTTTTCAAATCCCGAAAATCCGCTTTGCGTTTTTCGCGATGGCGTCCGCCATTGCTTCCGTGGAAATATTTTTCAGCGCCGCAAGTTTTTTCACCACCTCGATAACATACAACGGTTCGTTACGTTTGCCGCGATACGGCACGGGCGCGACATACGGCGCATCGGTTTCGGACAATATCCGGTCAAGCGGGATCATTTTAATTATTTCGTCGTAATCGCCGGTATTTTTTCCTTTCCGCGGCGGAAAAGTGATCACGCCGCCGAACGTGAACGAAAATCCGAACGCCAAAAGTTTTTTCGCATCCTCAGCGGTACCGGAAAAAAAATGGATCACGCCCGGAGAAGCGGCAAGAGATCCGTCATCGCCCATGCTTTTGCCGGCAGATAAGCGGCGAGAAGCAAGGAGCTCTATCAAATCGGAAAACGCATCACGGCAGTGGATCATCAGCGGCTTTTTGACCTCGCGCGCAAGGTCGATCTGCGCGATGAATACTTCTTTTTGTTTTTGGATCTGCAATTCCCTGCTTTCCGATTCGTTAAAATGGAAGTAATCAAGGCCGCATTCGCCGATCGCAACGGTCTTCGGATGCATGGCAAGCGCACGGTAATAATCATGGTCGAAAATTTCTCCACGGGAAACGGATGCGTGTGCCTTTTCGCCGCCGCCAAGCTCATCCGTATCGTGAAAAGATTCGCTTGTGTGCGCGGGATGAAGCCCGACGGCGGCGTATACGCCGTCTTCATATTCTTCCGCGACCTCCACGGCGCGGCGCGACGTATCGCGTTCCGTCCCGACGTTCATCATCCGCACGCCGCCTTGCAGCGCGCGCACGATGACTTCTTTGCGGTCGGCGTCATACGCCGCAAACTGCGCGTGCGTATGGGCATCGAGAAAAGGAAATGATGGCATCGTAAAAATTATTCGCTATCTATGCTTTTTCTGTTATCGCCGCTTCATCCAATTTTTATTTTTCGGCGCCCGCGCCCCTCTGTTGTCATTAGCTTGGCTGAGGACAATAAAAAAACAAAGACATCACTTTATCCGCGGAAAAAGCGTTTCTATTTTTTTTGCGCGGAGAACATTCCCTTCCCGCCGGATTGCGCCGGTTATCTTCGCCGACGTTTCGGGAAGGAACGGCAAGAGGACGGTTGCGATACGTTCGAGCAGCATGACAAGATCGGATAGCATCCGGCGGCGGGCGGCGTCATCCGATACCGCCCAAACCTTTTTCTCGTTTATAAAATGATCGCCGAATGAAATCGCGCGCCATACCGCCGCGAGCGTCTCGTTAAATTTGAATCCGCTCATGCTCTTTATCACGCCGGCATGCATGGCGGCAACCGCCTGCTCAAACGCACCGTCAAACGGATCGCATGCCAATGTTTCTTTTTCGGCAAGCGTCAGAACGCGGGCGGCGAAGTTACCGAGGCCGTTCGCAAGATCGGCATTATACCGCTCTTTCATTTTTTCTTCCGAGAAATCGCCGTCCTGGCCGTACGGAACTTCGCGCAAGAGGAAATACCGCACGGCATCAACGCCGTAGCGCGCGGAAAGTTCAAGCGGATCGATCGTATTGCCGAGCGACTTCGAGATTTTGACGCCGTTCGCGGTGAGAAATCCATTCGCGATAATCTGCCCGGGCAGCGGCAATCCCGCCGCCATAAGCATCGCCGGCCAGATCACGGCATGAAAACGGAGGATGTCCTTGCCGACCGCGTGAACATCGGCAGGATGTTCTTCCCATCCTTCGATGCCGACCGAAGAAATATAATTCACAAGCGCGTCGGCCCACACATAAATGACCTGATGCGGATCCTGCGGCACCGGAATCCCCCAGTCGCGCTGCTCGCGCGAAAAACTGATATCCTCAAGTCCCGCTTCGACGAAACTTTTCACTTCCTGAAAACGATTCGCGGGCGCGACGAAATCCTGGTTCTCGTTATAAAAATCCAAAAGCGGCTTTTGGTATTTCGAGAGCCGGAAGAAATAATTCTGTTCGGAAACGAATTCGGGTTCGGTCTTGTGATCGGGACAAAGGCCGTCAATCAGTTCGTCCTCTTTCATGAACGCCTCATGCCCTTTGCAATAAAGCCCTTCGTATTTCCCGAGATAAATATCTCCCGCCGCATCAAGCCGTTCCCAAAAATCCCCGACGGTCGCGCTATGCCGCGCTTCCGTCGTCCGGATAAAATCGGTATTCGATATGCGAAGCCGTTCCCATGCCGCTTCCCATATTCCGGCCATCCGGTCGGTATAGGCGGTCAGTTCCTCGCCGTTTTTTTTCGCCGCATCAACCGTTTTCTGCGAATGTTCATCGACCCCCGTCAAAAAAAGAACATCTTCACCCTGTTGCCGCCGCCAGCGCGCAATCGTATCCGCAATGATCGTCGTATACGCGCTCCCGATGTGCGGCTTGTCGTTGATATAATAGACGGGCGTCGTAATGTAAAATTTTCCTTTGTTCATAATGTAATGTTCTTACTTTTGGCAGCGAGACCGCAGGGAAAATTTACTTTCGTTGTGTGCGAGCAAACCAAATAAAAAAATGTTGCGTATCGTGGTATTTTTTACGCTTCTTTATGCGCCAGGCGTTTTTGATACGACCAATCCTCGACGACTTCCTGGAACACGGCGGCTGCCGGAATGGCGATCACGACTCCCAAAAAACCTCCCACCTCTACGCCAATCAGAACGGCGACGATCACGATCACGGGATGCAATCCCACCGAACGGCGGTTCAAGAGCGGCACCAGGACATGCGCCTCAAACTGGTGGATGATCAGGAAAAAGATAAGCGCGTAAATCGCAAGCGGGACCCCCACCGTAAATGCCGAAACGACGCCGAGCGCGCCGGCAAGCAACGGCCCGACAAAAGGAATAATCTCGAAAAAAGCGCCAAGTAATCCGATAAGAAAAGCGTACGGAACGTGCAAAACGGTCAGTCCTCCCCAGATGAGCAATCCCATAATCACGCTTAAAAATATCTGCATATGGAACCACGCTCCCATCTTTTTCCGCGAACGCTCGTAAATACGCAGCGTCGACACTTCATAATCCGGAGGCGTCACCACTTTCAGGAACCGTTCGACGCCGTCGCGGCTCAGGCATAAATAAAAAGAACTGACAATCACCGCAAGCGCGAGCCCGACGCCGCCCAAAGCTTGCGAAAAGAAACCAAAGGGCGATGCGCCGCTGGAAAAGATCTGCGAAGAAAGCTGGCTCACGAAACCGCGCGCCGTGTCCACGCCGTTAAAGCCCATGAGGAAACCCAGCCCGCTGTCCGTTTTCTCGAGCGCCCGGAGCGCCATGTTCAGGTCGATGATGGTAAGCGGCAGCACCGTATAAACCAGAATGACGATTGCCAAAACCGCCGCCAAAAAAATAATGATGACGCTGATGCTGCGCGGCAAACCGATCCGTTCCAGCTGGCTCACTACGCCTTCAAGCCCCGATGAAATGACGATGGCAAGAAAAAGCCCGAGCAGAATTTCGCGCCCCAAAAACAAAACCACCACAAAGGAAACGAAAATAAATATCCGCCAAAGGCTGCCCCATGAAATTTCTAATGATTGTTTCATAGATGCAAAATAGAATTTTCTCCTCCGTCG
>DAICZW010000017.1 GCA_027310965.1 bacterium
AACTTCCGCCTCGTTGCTTTTTATCTGTCATCGTCGCCCCGCGGAATGGCGGCGTCGCCTATTCCACGGGGCGAGCCAGCGTTTATCCCGTACTTTAATACGGGAATCAAGGCCGGACGACGACAAAAGAAAAGAGAGCGCGGGATATAAAAGCAGATCTTTAAATACCGGATTATTTTTACCGTATTCCCTGTATTGTTCCTGAGCTGTTTATGGATGTTGATGTTGTGCCGGTCGAGAATGTTCCTGTGGCCGGTTCATAGAATATCTGCTCTACGATATCCGTTTCGCCGCCAAGGAATTTTTTCGCGGTGATCTGAAAAGTATTCGGATTTTGGGGGAAAAGAAGAACGTTTTTTTGCCATGTGCCATCCTGCGCGATCGGCACCGTTTCGCCGCCTATGGAAAGCGAATCGGCATTGGTTACGGTTCCTTGCAGGGTAATTTCAGAAGATGATACCGTAGCGGGATTTTCAGCGGGGAAGATTAATGTAAGCGTCGGCATTCCCGCTATTCTCGCAAACCTGAAAATAATATAGACGATTGCGATGACAAAAACGGCGCCCGCCCAGATGAATTTCGACGGATGTTTTTTGATAAACCGGTTTTTGGGAAGCATATCCTTCGGCCCGGATTTTTTCAGCATACCCTCCTTTTTGATTTCTTCCCACCGCTCATCGCCGTCGAAATCAAGAATCTTGCCGAGCCGGATAAGATAGCCGCGGAAATACGGCGCCGAGGGCATATCTTTGAAATTACCGCTTGCGATGTTCTCGATATGGCTGCGGGCGATGCCGGTCGTCTCGGCGAGTTTTTTTATGCTCATTCCCTTCTGTTTCAGCCGGTCGGTAAAAAATTTTTCAAAAGGGATGTCTTCGTGGTTCATAAGGTGATTATAGAGGAAATCGGGAGATTTTGGTATCTGTATTTCCCTCCGTCGTCCTCGCCGCGACGCGGACGACGCCTTAAAAAAGTAGAAGGCAGAAGGAAAAGATTGGAAGTGTAGATCGTCCGCCTTCGCGGATGACGGCTTGTCGCTTCGTCACGACAACCTTTCTTCTATTTTCTCGATGTTTACCTCCCGCGGTTTTGCGCCGTCGCCGGGACCGATGAGACCGGCGGATTCCATGAGGTCGAGAAGCCGCGCCGCGCGCGCGTAACCGACTTTGAGACGGCGCTGGAGGAGCGACGCGGATGCTTTCTTTGCTTCGGCGACGACCGCGATTGCTTCGTCAAGCAGCTCGTCACTGTCTTCGTCCTCGAGATATTCGTCGAAACGTTCCGGTTTGCCGGTCATAGTGGCACCCGTGGCTTCGAAATTTATCTCGCTTTCCGCTTCCCGCGGAACAGCTTTGTTGTGTTCGCGTATGAACTCTGCCACGCTTTTTATTTCGTCTTCGGTGATGAGGGATCCCTGGATGCGTTTCGGTTTCGAAAGTTCCGCAGAAAGGAAAAGCAGGTCGCCGTGCCCCAGCAGTTTTTCCGCTCCGGCGGTATCGATGATGGTGCGCGAGTCGATCTGGCTCGCAACCTGGAGCGCGATGCGCGAAGTGATGTTCGCCTTAATGAGTCCCGTGATAACCTCGACCGACGGCCGTTGGGTGGAAAGAATAAGATGAATGCCGACCGCGCGCGCCATTTGCGTGAGGCGGACGATAGATCCTTCGACTTCGCGTCCGAAGGTTGCCATGAGGTCGGCGAGTTCGTCGACGACGATGATGATGTAGGGGAGCGGATCTGCGGCATGGCTTCCGTTATAGCTGCGGATATCGCGGCAGCCGGCCTGTTGGAGTGTGTCATAGCGCCGGTCCATTTCCGCGAGCGCCCAGCGGAAAACGCCGGCGGCCTTTTTGTTTTCGGTAACGACGGGACTCACAAGATGCGGAATACCTTCGTAAACGGAAAGCTCGACGCGTTTCGGATCGATGAGGACGAGCTTCATCGTCTGTGGCGAGTTTTTATAAAGAAGGGAAATGATAATGGAGTGGACGAAGATCGATTTCCCCGAACCGGTGGCGCCGGCAATGAGCAGGTGCGGCATCTTTTCGATATTGCCGAACGTCGGTTCGCCCGAAACATCGCGTCCAAGCACAAATCCAAGATCATTTTTTTGGAAGTCGGGATAGTGCATCAAACTGCCGAGGCGCACCAATGCCGCCGTTTTATTCGGAACCTCGATGCCGACAAGCGATTTTCCCGGGATGGGCGCTTCAATCCGTATCGGATGCGCCGCGAGCGAAAGCGAAAGATCGGAACTCAATGCGGTGATGCGCGAGAGTTTCATGCCTTCCGCAGGTTTCAACGTGTAACGCGTGACAGCGGGGCCGACGTTGATTTCGCCCATTTCGACGACGACGCCGAAACTTTCGAGCGTGCGCTTGATGATGTTAGCGTTCGCAAGGAGGTCGCCCGTGGTCGGTTTTCCCAATTCGGTTCTCAAAAGCGAGAGCGGCGGCGGAACGTAATTCGCAAAGACCGGCGGTTTCGATTTTTTCCCTTTTACGGGCGTCAATTCTTTATGTTCCACGACAAGCGGCTCATCAACCTCTTTTCCGGCGTTTTCTTCCGGCGTTTTTTCTTTTCTTTCTTTCTTTTTTTCAGTTATTGTTTTTTCTTCGGCGCCCGTAACGACAAGCGGTTTCCCGTTTTCATCGTTTTCTTTTTCTTTTTTTCTGAACCATGTCGCGAGCGGGACGTTTGCGGTGATCAGGATTGCGATAATAAAGATCAGGGCATTGATGATGACCGCCGCAATCTGGCCGAAAGGAATGCGGAGCGACCCGAGCACAAGGCCGAGCCAGCCGCCTTTCGTCGGATTAAAAAGTTCGATGAGGCCGAGGACGGAAAGGACGAACAGCGCGGCGCCGATCATGGTGGTGCCGAGCAGTTTTCGCCGTTCGGAAACGAGCAGGACGGTTGCCGCGAAAAGAAGCGCAACGGGCAGGATGAAATAGCCCCAGCCGAGGAGCGTAGTGAGGATGGTATAGATGAAATGGCCCAGCGGACCGGCGGAGGCGAACCCCGCGAGCGCGAGCACGGCTGCGGCGCCGATGAAGCTTATCACCCAGATGCTTTTTTTCGTGTCGGGATGAAGCTGATGTTTTTCGTATGTTTTTTCGCGCCGTCCCGCGCCGCCATTTTCATTTTCCGCGCCGCCATTTTTCCCGTTCTTTTTCTTTTTATTTTTTGCCATAACGCAATCCATTGTACTCTATTTTCCGCGGGAGACAAAATCGGCGCAATTTTTATTGCGTCGTACTCGACTTTGGCGGGGATTCATGTTTCCCAGCCGGCGCAATGCTTATTGCGTCGTTCCCCCGAAGGAGGGAATCCATACTCCGGGTCTTTTTTCTTAATTTTTTAAAGCACGGGTCGTCCGTCGGAGCCTGCCCTTGACCACAATCGAGAGCGGACGATGACAGCAACGAAGAAAATTTTAAGTGGTATAATAACAACAATGAAAAAACTTTATTCGATCCGCCGGGTCCCCGCGTTATTGAAAAAAAAGAAGCTCATTGTGTTCGACATGGACGGAACGTTGACGCCGAGCAAAGCGCCTATGGATCCCGCAATGAGCCGGTTGCTTGTCCGGCTGCTGGCGGTAAAAAAGGTCGCCGTGATCGGCGGCGGGAAATACGGTCTTTTCAAGAAACAGCTGCTTGCGCCGTTCAAAAAATGTCCCGCGGCGCTTTTGAAAAACATGTTTCTGTTTCCCACAACCTCGACCACGTTTTACCGTTATGACGGCGGCTGGAAAAATGTGTATACTTTGACGCTGTCCGTGCGGGAACGGGCGAAAATCATAAAAGCGTTCCGCGATGTTTTGAAAGAAACGAAGTATGTGCTGCCGGAAAAAACGTACGGAAAAACAATCGAGGATCGCGGCACGCAAGTGTCTTTTTCGCCGCTCGGGCAGGATATCGTCGCGTATTGCGGCGAGAAAGAAGGCGTGCGGCGCAAAGAGGAATGGAAAAAGAAATACGAGCCGATGCGCGTGAAAGTGGCGGACATTTTGGCGAAGCGGCTGACGGAGTTCGAAGTGCATCGCGGCGGTTTGACGACCATCGATGTCACCCGCAAAGGGATCGACAAGGCGTACGGCATCCGTGCAATCGAGCGGCAGCTCAAAGTGCCGGTGCGGGATATGGTTTTCGTGGGCGACGCGCTCTATTCCGGCGGCAATGATTCCGCCGCGCGCCGGACGGGCGTCGATTGCATCGCCGTCCGCAATCCGGAAGAGACGAAGGAAATTATTAAAAAAATATTGGAGCATTAATTTTTTTTGCTATTTTTGCTTTTTTTCCGTCGTCCTCCCGAAGGAGGGGATCTATTCCCTCTGTCGTCCTCCTGAAGAGGAGGATCCACGCTTCCCATCTTTTTCTTTAATCACTAATCGTTCTCTCTTCCTACTAACTAATCGCTATTTCTTAAGCATGAATCCTCGCCCCGTGGAATAAGCGAAGCCGCCACTCCATAGGGCGAGGACGACAGACATTTTCACATTTTACTTTTTCCAATGGACACCGTCGTATTTGACATTGAAACGCAGAATTTTTTCACCGACCCGGGCGTGGGGCGGGACAATTTCGCGGCGCTCAAAATTTCCGTCGTCGGCGCGTATTCGTACGCGCAGGATAAGTATTTCACGTTTGAAGAAAACCAAATGGGCGGACTTATGGAACTTTTCCGCGGCGCGAACCGGATCGTCGGTTTCAGCAGTAACCGGTATGACATTCCCGTCCTGAATCTCTACTTTGAACGTTTCCGTCCCGAGACGCCTGCATCGCCCGCGTCGGGAAGGTTTGAAAAAGTGGATCTCTGGAAAAAAGACCGCGTTGATCTTTTGGATGAGATTGAAATGGCGACGGGAAACAGGGTCAGTTTGGATCGGCTTGCCGAGGCGAATCTCGGCGTAAAAAAAACCCATCACGGATGGGAGGCGATCGCTCTCTATAAAGAGGGGAAGATGGACGAACTGAAAGATTATTGCCTGAACGACGTGCGTCTCACAAAGGGACTTTATGATCTTTTTCGGAACGAACATGCGCTTTGGGTTCCCGACAAGGGGGCTGGTGAAGCAAAGAAGATTGTGTTTCCGAAACAGGGGACGTTATTATAGGTTTTTCATTTCGACATCCGCGAGGACGACAGCGGGGGCAGTAAAGTATTATAGAATATCTTTCTCCTTCCTTTTTCCCCCCGACTTATCCACAGGCTCCCTCCTTTTCCTTCGGGAAGGCGAGAAGCGGTTTCATGGATGACATAGATGACAAAAAAGAGCGCCATGCGTTATGATCATTATCATGAACGCTCGCAAAAAAAGAATTTACCTCGATTACGCCGCTTCGACGCCGGTTGATCCGTCGGTGTTTGCCGCGATGCGGCCGTATTTTTCGGAGCGTTTCGGCAATCCGGGATCGGTGCATTCGTTCGGGCAGGAGGCGATCGCGGCGGTGGACGCTTCGCGCGAGAAAATCGCGCACGTGATCGGCGCGGAATTCCGCGACATCATTTTTACCGGTTCGGCGACCGAGGCGAATAATCTTGCGCTGCGCGGCGTGGTCAATGCGATGCGAAAAATGCGAGAAGCGTCGGCATTGTTCGAAAAAGATCGCGAGTGTCGGCCGGATGTGTTTTCGGATGATTATCGCGCAAAAGTGATCCTATTGTCCGTCGAGCACGAATCCATCCTCGAAACCGCGCGCGAATTTGAAAAGGAAGGCGTTGAAGTGATATATCTGCCGGTCGATAAAAATGGGATGATCGATCTCCGCGCGCTGAGAGCGTCGCTCGACGACCGCACGATCTTGGTTTCCGTGATGTATGCGAACAACGAGATCGGCACGGTCCAGCCGATTTTTGAAATCCGGAAGATAATCGATGATTTTAAAAAAGAACGCTATGCTGCCGCGGCACATTTTTTTCCACTCTTCCATACCGACGCCGTGCAGGCGTTCCAATTTTTGGATTGTGACGCGGCAAAGCTCGGCGTTGATATGATGACGCTCTCGGCGCATAAAATTTACGGCCCGAAAGGAACCGGGTGCCTGTACACGAAGAAGAATACAGAATATAGAATTCAGAATATAGAAAAGGGAAAAGCAGGGACTCGGGATTCAAAAGGAAAACAAAACAACACGCCGCTGAATTCTGAATTCTCTATTCTCAATTCTATTATCACCGGCGGCGGTCAGGAATTCGGTCTGCGTTCGGGGACTGAAAACGTTCCTTCAATCGTCGGGTTCGCGAAGGCGGTTGAACTGGCGACAGCGGCGCGCGAAAAAGAATCGGAACGCATGGCACGCCTGCGCGATTATTTTTGGAAAGGGATCGAAAAAATTTATCCGAAAGCGGCGGTGAACGGTATCGCGCCGCGGGCGTCCGCCGTTGCGCGTTCATTGCCTTCCGCCTTGCCGAACATCCTGAATGTTTATTTTCCCGGGCGTGATGCGCAGGATATTCTTACGCGATTGGATATGCAGGGCATCGCCGCATCGTCCGGTTCCGCGTGCCGGAGCCGCGCGCTTGATCCGTCGCATGTTATCATGGCGCTCGGCCGTAGCCATGGTTCCGATTTCGGTTCTTCGTCATCAAAGAACCGCGCGAAAGAAAGCGTCCGTTTCAGTTTCGGCCGCCCGACGGCGAAAAAAGAGATTGATGCGGCACTCGCGGTTTTAAAGAAAATCCTATTAAGATAATTTTAATGCCATAAGCGGTAGGATGGCATTATGAAAAACAAAATTTTTTCCGCGGCGTTTGCTTTCCTGGATTTTTTAAAGAAAAATTCTGAATGGTTTGCTGCGATTTCCGCGGCCGCTTTCGCGGCGGTGCTTTTGGCGGGCGGGTCGAATAATACGGCCGATGCGGCCTATCGATTTTCCGATTTTAAAGGAAGGCCGCCGGTGCATATTTTCCGGTCGGCGAGGGCATCGCCTGCAGGCGTGACGCCCGCCGAAATAAAAAAGATTTATAAGCTGCCCGCAACGGGCGGTAAAGGGACGATCGCCATCATCGATGCGTATAACGACGCCGCCATCGAAAAAGATCTTGCCGTTTTCGACGCCGCGTTCAAGCTTCCTGCCTGCACAGTAAAAAACAAATGCCTTGAAAAACACATTATGGCGAAATCGACGAAGGCCGACAGCGGATGGGCGCTTGAAACGTCGCTTGATGTCGAGTGGGCGCACGCCATCGCGCCGAAGGCGAAAATATTGCTGGTCGAGGCGAAAACCGAAAGCGGCGCGAACCTTTTGGGCGCGATCGACTACGCGGCGAAGCGGAAGGACGTCGTCGCGGTCTCGATGAGCTGGGGCGGCGCCGAATTTTCTGACGAGACCGGTCTCGATGCGCACTTCACGAGCGTTTCGGGTGCGGCATTCTTCGCATCGTCAGGGGATGACGGCTGGGGCGCAAGCTGGCCGGCGTCATCGCCGAATGTTGTGGGCGTCGGCGGCACGTCCCTCGATTTTTCAAGCAGGGGAACATTCGTTGCCGAGTCGGCGTGGCCGGGGAGCGGCGGCGGCGTGAGCGCGTACGAAACCGAACCGGGTTATCAAAAGTCATACAAAATTTCGAAAGCCGGCGGCAAACGGGCGATACCGGACGTATCGTACAATGCCGATCCGCAATCGGGATATCCGGTTTATAAAACCACCGGTTCGTCGAAGAACGGATGGTATGAGGTCGGCGGCACGAGCGCCGGCGCGCCGCAATGGGCGGCAATCCAATCGCTCGGCCATTCCGTTGCGCTCGCCGCGATCTATAAAGATAAGGCGTCGGCAGGCGCCCGCTCGTTCTTTCGCGATATTACGAGCGGATCCAACGGCGACTGTAAATATTATTGCGCCGCCCGCAAGCGGTACGATTATGTGACCGGCCTCGGCAGCCCGCAAACGGCGAAATTTTGACGGATTTGATTTTTGGCAAATGAAAAACAACATTAAAGAATCACGAGCAAAAAGAAACTTGACGACAAAATGACGATTGATGAACTTGCGCGAACGACGAATATTGCATTCACTGATTCTGAGCTTCGCATGTAGGACGGCTTTCAAGAGATACGGCGCGCTATGCAGGCGGGTTTTCAGGATGTCAGGCGTGACCTGCACGTTGATTTTCGCAAAATCGGAGAGCGCCTCCTTGACGCCATTAACGGTATCGAAGTTCGCAGGCCGGAATTCGACGCGTTTAAAAATGACGTCGAAGATTTTTCTGGCCTGATTTATTTTTTTGGAAAATGACGATGCCCTATTCCGGTTTGTTTGAATGAAAATATATTTCTTTTGAAATCTTTATATTCGCCGCCGCCAAGAACGGAAAAAGAATCGTAAGGAATTACCGGTTGAGTTTTCGTCCGAAGTAAGGTTAAATGAACTGGCATAGAACCCGTCTCAAAAGCAGGCTCCGTCGGCCTGCTTGAAAAGCAGCTTTTGAGACGGGTTTTAAATTGAACGGGCCGTAGTATACCGGTAGTACGTGCGCTTCGGGTGCGTAAAGACCGGGTTCGATTCCCGGCGGCCCGACCAAAACAAAAAAAGGATGATTCAGAATCATCCTTTTTTTGTTTTGGTCGCAGTGAATATCCGCAGTACGAACCTATTTTACCAAAAATCCGAGGCTTTAGCCGCCGGATTTACCCCTTCAAATACCCCCTCAATTCATCGCAGGTAATTTGAAGGGGTATTTGAAGGGGTAAACTGATGTCAAAATTCATGGATTTTTGGTAAAATAGGTTCGTACTTTACAGAAGAAAAGAGCCGCCCGCTTCGGGTTGATTTCTTTTATTATTGGCGAGCGGATGCAAACAATGCCGTTCTTTTAATAGGCGGGCATAGTGTTTCGTTCCTGTGGATTTCTCCTGCTGTTGCTTTTGTTCCGGAAAAGGTAAAATAAAACCATACAAACCAATAAAGGTCATCGTTGCTATGTGGTTAAAAATAAAAATAGCAGCTATCATTCATTATGATTCAAGATTCTCTTGTGGAATATGTTTCCTCGCAGATGAAACTTGGCGTTTCGCGCGATGCGGTAAAGTCGGCGTTGACGGGCGTGGGGTGGTCGGCGATTGACGTCGAAGATACGTTGAAAAAAGTTGAAAGCGACAAAGCTCAGCCCGCGGCAACGGCGCAACCCGCCGCGCCGATGACGCAGAAACCGTCCATGCTGGCTGCGGCGCAAACCATGCCGTCAGGCGCGGTTACGTCAAAGCCGTCGTCTCCGCTTACGTCGTTTTCTCCGTTGGATATCGTGAGCGACGTGCAAAGCGCTCCGGCGCAGCCGGAACGCGCGGCCGGTATGGCCACCGGCTCGCCGCAATCTCCGGCAAAAAATTTTTTCGGTAAAAAAACAGCTTCGGCGGGAGATAATAAAATAGAAAAAATGAAAATGCCGTCCGGCGCCAAAGAATATCCTCCGAAGATAAGCGGTTGGAAAATTGCGGATATTATAGAGGCGGTGATCATCGTGGGTCTCGCCGCACTTTCCGGTTTCTTGTATTTCCAGAATAGCGCGCTCTCCGCAAAAGTAAGCGGGCAGAACGCCGGCGCGGCGTCCCAGGTATCCGGTCTTACTGCGCAAGTCCAGACACTTACCGCCTCGAATGCGGACCTGAAAAATAAGGTGGCGTCGCTTACGGCGGAGAGCGCGGATATGCTGACAAACCTTGCTTTCCTTGCTGTTCCTGTGACGGGCGTTCAGGGTTCTTCCTCGCCGGCTTCGGTGCCAACGACCGGCACGGCGACGATAAGCGGCGTGCTTCAGAACGGCGCGAGATCATCCTACGTTATCACGACTTCCTATGGCGTAAAAGTAGCCGTGAAAAATTCAAGCGATGCGAACGTCCGCGCGGCGCTTGCTTCTCTTATCGGAACAACGGTTCAGGTAACGGGAACCTATCTTCAGGGATCCGCCCTTATTACGGTCACTGCCGTCAACGGTTCCGCTTTGACCCAAAATGTTTCATCGACTGCTTCGAGTACAACGAAGCCGTAATATAGGATCGATATCTGTTATTCAATTAAAACAAAATAGCGCCAGAAGGCGCTGTTTTGTTTTCTGACGAGGAGTTTTGAATAGGTTGGTATTTTTTTCGGTTTCTTAGATTGCAGCGCGCGGATTATTAATCCAGCACTTTGAGATCGCGAAGCGTTTTTTCGTAAACACCGAGCGCCCGTTCGGCAAGGTCGCGCTTCAGTTTGAAATCGTTTTCATGCGCGATCTGATTCCTCAGTTTATGCGCCTGCCAGATCGCGTCGATGTCCTGAATCTGCGACGGTTTTATTTTCTTCAGGCGATCGCCTAACGTAGCGCCGGTGATGCCGGCGCTACGGAGCGCGTCGTCAAGAACCTTATCCGCTTCGAGGATGGCGATTTTCAGATCGTTTTCGTCTCCCGCGAAAAAATGCTTCTGGATATCCGCCCATGTTTTTTGAGCTTCTTTTTTGGGGATGTCGGTTTTAAGGACAACGTCCTGTATCCGGTTCACGCGCGTTTTGAGCCAGTCCGTTTTTATGATGAAATAGATTGCGCATCCGATGAGGATCGCGGAAATAATGGCGCTTCCCGCCTGAAGAAGCGTAAGGTTTGATATATAAATACCGGAAGCGGCCATGGCGAGCAGGTGCGTTTTTTGGATGGCTGCCGCGCTTTGGCTCCGGATTATGTTGATGGTTTGATTTTGAGAGTTCATTTTTATAGGACGTACGCACGTGCGCCGGGTACGGGGCATTTTCCCCCTGTCATTGTCCGGCATGGCCGGACAACCCATGCTTTGAAAATAAGAAGAAAAGACGGGAAGCGCGGGTTGTCCGTTTTCACGGACGATGACAAAGAGAAAATTTCTTATGATTTTTTTTCAAATGTGTTCGTCATATTTTAATTTTCCAGTTGTTCATAAAATTGTCCGATGCCGAGAATGTCTTCTTCGCGCCATTTTTTTCCGATAAGCTGGAACCCGACGGGAAGTTTTGTCGCTTGATGTTTTTTTCCGTATTCTAAATTTTGCATTCTCAATTCTGATCCCGCCGGGATTGACAACGCCGGAAGACCCGCGAGGTTCGCGGGGATCGTGAAAATATCGGAAAGATACATCGAGAGCGGGTCGCTTATTTTTTCGCCGATCATGAATGCCGGCGTCGGCGCGACCGGGGAGAGGATGACGTCGACATCGTTGAATGCTTCGTCGAAGTCGTTTTTGATGAGCGCCCGCGCGCGCTGCGCTTTTTCGTAATAGGCGTCATAATAACCGGAAGAAAGGACGAATGTTCCGAGGATGCTCCGCCGCTTCGCTTCGGCTCCGAAACCGGCGCCCCGCTGTTTCAGATAAAGATCGGATAATTTTTGCGCTCCGCGCTCCGCGTTCCGTATTCTCCCGTATCGCATGCCGTCGAACCGCGCGAGATTGGAGCTCACTTCCGCCGTCATGATGATGTAATAGCATGAAAGCGCGTATTTGGTGTGCGGCAAAGAGATCTTTTTGAACCGTAGCCCCAGTCCTTTCAATTTTTCAATGGCGGTTTCGATGGCGTCCGCCACGTCCTTGCTTGTTCCCGGAATAAAATATTCTTCGGGAAGCCCTATGGATAATTTTCGAATATCCTCCAGCTTTGGATTCGAGAGCGCTTCGTTATTGAAATAGTTTTTTTCGACGCTCGTCGCATCCATGGGATCGCGTCCGGCAATTGCCTTAAAAAGGATCGCGGCATCCTCCGCGGTTTTCGCGAGAGGTCCCACCTGGTCCAGGCTCGACGCCATCGCGATTACGCCCGCGCGCGAGACCGCGCCATAGGTCGGCTTCAATCCGACAACGCCGCAGAACGATGCCGGTTCGCGGATCGATCCGCCGGTATCGGTGCCCAGCGCCGCGACGGCCATGTGCGCCGCGACGGCGGCAGCGGAGCCGCCCGATGAGCCGCCCGGCACGCGCGCGGTATCATGCGGATTTTTCGTTTTTTTGAACGCCGAGTTTTCGGTGGATGACCCCATGGCGAACTCGTCCATATTTGTTTTGCCGAGAAAAACGGCGCGCTGATTTTTTAATTTTTTAATGACACCGGCATCATAGCTTGCGACGTAATCCTCGAGCATTTTTGACGCCGCGGTTGCCGGAAGCCCTTTCACGAGGATATTGTCTTTTATCGCGAGCGGCACGCCCGCGAGATCGCCGATTGCTTCTCCTTTTGCGAGCGCGATATCCGCCGCTTCCGCTTCCCGCGCGGCCGATTTTTCCGCCAAGCTTAAATAAGCGTTTATTTCAGGATCTTTGTTTTCGATATGTTCGAAAAAAGCCTGCGTCGCTTCAAGCGCCGAGAATTCTTTATTTAAAAGCCCGTCGTGAAATTTTTTGATTGTGAGATTATGCAATGCTTTCATTTTTTATATTTTTTATCTCCTTCCGTCGTCCTCGACCTGGTCGAGGATTCGCGCTTTAGAGATTAGCATTCTCTTTTTTATTCGAACACGGGCGGCACTTCCAAAAAACCGTTTTCGGTTTCCGGAAAAAGCTCCGCGCCCGCGCCGCGATCGGTGTTCTCGCGTTCGTCGTCTCCGCGAAAAACGTTTTTGAGATCGGTACCGCCGGTCATGGGAACGATCCGCGACGTATCAAGCGCCTCAAGTTCCTTAAAATAATCAATGATCTCGGCGAGGTCTTTCAGAAGTTTAATTTCTTCGTCGGGAGCGAGTTCGATGCGGGCAAGCTTCGCAAGATGCGCGAGCTCGGTTTTGTTTATCGGCGATGCCATACGGGAATCCTACCCTTTTTTGGGTCTTCTTTCAAATTTTTGACGGCAGTTTTGAATTGTTCGCCCCGGTCGTCGTAATTCTTGAACATTCCGAACGATGCGCAGGCGGGGGAAAGCAGGACGGCGTCGCCGGGCTCCGCGACTTCCGCCGCGACGCGGACGATTGATTCCATATTTTTACATCCTTCAACGAGCTGTATGCGCGGGTTGCGGATGCGGGCTTTGATGCGCGGCCACTCGGCACCGATACCGATGATCGCTTTCACGTTTTTTGACTTCGAAATTATTTTTCCGAGTTTCGTGAAATCGCTTCCTTTCGAGGAACCGCCAAGGATAAGGATTTTCGGTTCTTTGAAAGCCGTGATGGCGGCGATGCTTGTTTCGGGCGTCGTTGCATAGGAATCGTTATAGTAGCGGACGCCGTTTTTTTCTGCGACGAATTCGAGCCGGTGCGCCAGTCCTTTGAAATTTGAGAGCGTTTTTTTGATGATGCCGTTCGGGATGTGGAGAATTTTTGCGACCGTGATCGCCGCGCCGGCATTTTCCCAATTATGTTCGCCCGGGATTTGTAATATGTTCGTTGCGCATATTTTTTCTTTTCGTTTTCCGGCGGAAAAATAAAAATTTCCGTTCTCGACAAAGGTGCCGTTTGCGACCGGCGCGCGCCCTCCCGAATTTTGCGGAGTAAAAGTCGGGAGGGGGCGCCGCGAAAACATAAAGACGCGCGCTTTTGTGAGCCGCGCATAAGCGGCGCTTGCGGCATAATCCCGCGCGAGCACGGCAAAGTCATGCGCGGTTTGGCATTTGACGATATTCGCTTTCGCGTTCCGGTAGTCCGCGGTATTTTTATGCCAATCAAGGTGTTCCGAGGTTGTCATGAGCGCCACGGCGATATGCGGGCTTTCCGTAAGGTCGGCCAGCTGGAAACTTGAAAGTTCGAGAACGACCCATGCGCTGTCCGTAAGTTTCGGGATAAGATCGACCGCCGGCACGCCGATATTGCCCGCAAGGAAAACTTTTTTTCCGGCGCGCGTAAGGATTTTCGCGATGAGCGTCGCGGTCGTTCCTTTCCCTTTTGTTCCCGTAACGCCGATAATATTTTTCGTTTTCCGACGCGCGTATGCGAAAAAAAGTTTCGTCGAACTCGTTATGACCGCACCGCCTTTCTTTGCCGCTTGTATTTCCGGCGCGTGATATTTTACGCCGGGAGAGCGGACGATGATGTCGAAGCGGCCTTGAGCTAAATTTTCAAGATAGGCATCGCCAAGTTTCGCAAACGCTCCCGCCGGAATTTCTGTTTTTTTATCGCTGCTCAATATCCAAAATTCGGCATTGCGGAACGCTCCGTTTTTTTTCAGAAAGCGATACGCCGATTGCCCTTCCTTTCCGAATCCAAGAATGCCGATTTTTTTTATTTTTTTTGACCGCGGTTCCATTCTTTTCATCATCGCACCCTTTCTCCATTTTGACAATTCATCTTAAAAAATGATAAAATATGGCGGTAGTATACGCTATTTTACGGGTCGTCCCTTCGCTTCGCCGGAGCTTCCGGCGAAGCGCAGCTGGACGAACCTCGCGGTATTTTCCTGCAAGAGTTTTTATAATATTGAGGTTAAATTATCAATAGATTCTCTGCATCGTGGAAATACCGCGG
>DAICZW010000018.1:0-522 GCA_027310965.1 bacterium
ATCGTAATGAGGATTCTGGATCCGGCGGCGACGATGGTGGGACTGCCGGAACTCGGTCTCCGCGAGGACAATCTAACGCTTGTCGAAAAAAACCTCAAAAAGCCGAACGGCCTTATTTTAAACACCGGTCCGACCGGTTCCGGCAAGACGACGACGCTCTATGCTTTTTTGCGGAACATGAATAACCCCGAGGAGAAAATCATCACACTGGAAGATCCTATCGAGTATCAGATTGAAGGCGTCGAGCAGACGCAGGTTGACGACGAAGCGGGTTATACGTTTGCGAACGGCCTCCGCGCCATCGTGCGGCAGGATCCGGACGTTATTCTGGTCGGCGAGGTGCGCGATCTTGAAACGGCGGATATCGCCCTGCAGGCCGCGCTTACGGGACATCTTGTTTTTTCGACGCTCCACACGAACGATGCCGTCGGCGCCGTTCCGCGGCTTATCAATCTCCGCGTGAAGCCGGTGAGTATCGGTCCGGCGCTCACGCTCGTGATCGCGCAGCGGCGGGTGCGCGTG
>DAICZW010000018.1:532-8306 GCA_027310965.1 bacterium
ATTGCAAAAACCCGTCGCCGCCCGATGCGGCGACGGCGGAAAAAATAAAAAGCTTTCTCGAACGGCTTCCGGCGAAAATCGATAAATCGAAATACGAACAGTATGCCGTATCTGCCGCGGCGGGTTGCGACCAATGCAGCGGTATCGGCTACAAAGGCCGCATCGGGATATTCGAGTTTCTGGAAGGCGGGGCGGATATCGAAACGACTATTTTGAAAGAAGCGTCCGAGGTCGCGCTCCGCGAGGTGGCGAAGCGCCAGGAAATGATAACGATGCAGGAGGACGGTATTTTGAAAGTGTTGATCGGTACGACGACGTTTGACGAGGTCGTGGGCGCGACGGGAGAGATAGCGTGGTGACGCCGCATGTTCACTTTTTGAGTCGTACATAAAAAAACGGCTGGCGGCCGTTTTTAAGGATGTTATTCTCTCAAACCTGGGGGCAATTCCCCTCATAGAAGGGATTGCATGAACTCTTTTATCAAAAGATAAAAGAGGTTAGAATTATTCAAAGGATAGGATCAGCCGGAACCGATCCGTCCTGAAGTGTTTAGAAATAATTCCGCCCCCAGATTTGAAAGAACCAAAACCCGATCCTTAGGGGATGTTAGCATAAAGAAAATAGCTTGTCAAGTCCCATGCAATACCCATTTTATCCACAGTACGTCCTTCCGGCGTTCTCTTGAAACGAAGCGTTGTAGCCGCAGGAAGCAGGAACATCATCATTAAACGGCGGGAAGTACATTATACCACACATGAAGAAAGCAAATCAAAACCATAACAAGGACGACCAGAATATCGACAGCATGCTCCGCCCGGCCGCATGGGATGAATATGTGGGGCAGGAAAAAATAAAGAACAACCTGCGGGTGATTCTTGAGGCCGCGAAAGCGAGAAACGAATCGGCGGACCATCTTTTATTTTCCGGTCCCGCCGGACTTGGAAAAACGACGCTCGCGTATCTTGTCGCGCGGGAGCTCGGCGGGATGATCAAGACAACCTCGGGGCCGGCCATCGAGAAAACCGGCGACCTTGCGGCGGTTTTGACCAACCTCAACCCCGGCGAAATTCTTTTCATCGACGAGGCGCACCGGATCAATCCGATGATCGAAGAGGTTTTATATCCGGCGATGGAATCGCGGAAGCTCCATCTTGTGGTCGGCAAGGGCCCCGGCGCGCGGACGCTTTCTCTCGACTTGCCGCCGTTCACGCTCATCGCCGCGACGACGCGTGAAAATCTTTTGTCGCAGCCGCTCCGTTCGCGGTTCGGCGCGACCCTGCGGCTCGGGTTTTATGATATTGACGATATTAAAAAAATATTCAACCGCTCGGCGGGGCTTTTCGGCATTGATATCACGCCGGAAGCGGTCGCAATCCTCGCGCGCGCGTCGCGGGGAACGCCGCGCACCGCGAACCGGCTTCTGAAGCGCGCCCGCGATTTCGCCGAAGTGCGCGGCACGAAAGCGATTGACGAAAATGCGGCATGGCAGACGCTCGCCATGCTTGAGATCGACGAGGTCGGGCTTGAGCCGCAGGACCGGCGGCTCTTGATGACGATCATCGAGAAATTCAAAGGCGGGCCGGTCGGGATTAATACGCTGACTGCCGCGCTTTCGGAAGAGCGGGGCGTGATCGAGGATATTTACGAGCCGTATCTCATGACGCTCGGTTTCATCCAGCGGTCGTCATCAGGCAGGATCGTGCTTCCGGCGGCATATAAGCATCTTGGCATAAAAGGGAAGGAAGAGTTGTTGTAATTCAAAAAGCGGCTCCTCTCTGTCGTCCTCGACTCCGGTCGAGGATCTACGCTTTGAAATTAAAAAAAGAAGATTGGAAGCATGGATCCTCACCGTCGCGAGGACGACAGAAATACAGAACTTCATAACAAAAAGATTTTTGGATATTTTATTAATTTTTAACGGTAACGCTGGTATTATTTAAATAATCATGATCTTCATCAATGAATGGCTGCCGAATCCGGCGGGAGCGGACGCGAAAGGGGAATTTGTAGAGCTTTTCAATAACGGCGGCGCGCCGGTGAATTTGAACGGATGGAAGATCGCGACCGCGAACGGGAAACAATTTTCGCTTTCGGGGCATCAGCTTGCGGCGGGCGGGTATCTTGTCCTTCCGCGGAGCGAAACGAAGCTGACGCTCAAGAACAGCGATGATACATTGTCGCTCTATAATATGAACGGCGTATTGGTAGACCAGTCGAGTTTTTCGGGGGGTGCCGCGGGCGGGCAAAGTTTCAATCGCGTGAATTACGGCACGGACGGGTCGCAGCATTTCGCCTTCGGCGATCCGACGCCGGGCGCCGCGAATGATCCGGTATTGCAAATTCATATCGCGTCGGAAAACCATCCGTTCAATATTCCCGTTAACCGGACGTCAATCAGCGGCGTGCAGTTCGCCTCGCTTCTTGTCGGCACCGCCGCGCTTATGGCGGGACTTATCATGTACGCCTTTAAAGAAAATGAAAACCTATCACAGCTTTTCTTCGAAAGAAACTGAGTTGCTTGGCGAGAAGCTTGCCAAAAAAATGAAAAGTGGAAAATCGGCACAATTTTTATTGTGTCGTCTTCGCGGAGGCGAGGACCCACGCTTTAAGAAAGTGAAAAGTGGAAAAACCGCAGCGGTTTTTACGTTGCGCGGCGATCTCGGCTCCGGTAAGACGACGTTCGCGAAAGGATTTTTCCGCGGGTTCGGCATCAAGCGCCGCGTGAAAAGTCCAACCTTCGTTATTTTCAGGAGGTTTAAGGTACGCGATCCGAAGTTCGTGAACCGTACATCGCGGATCGAGAATATTTATCATGTCGACGCTTATCGGCTGAAGAAAACAAAAGACCTTGTCGATCTCGGGTTTAAGGAAATACTATCCGACCCGAAGAATGTTATCCTTATCGAATGGCCGGAGAATGCGCGGGAGGTTATCCCGCGCGGCGCGCATCAGCTGGCGTTCCGGTACGGCAAAA
This sequence comes from bacterium, assembly GCA_027310965.1. Classification (GTDB taxonomy): domain Bacteria; phylum Patescibacteriota; class Minisyncoccia; order UBA6257; family 2-01-FULL-56-20; genus CAIWCR01. The sequence continues at coordinate 3,507 of DAICZW010000018.1, forward strand.
AAGAAAACGAAAGAATTATAAAAGAAAGAATAATATAAGGCAGTCGCCCCTCCGAAGAAGAGGATCTATGCTTTCGATTTTAAATTTTAAAGCATAAATCCTCGCCGGAGCTTATCCAGCGTTTTCGAGAGACGGGGACGACAGAAATAAAACATGAAGAAACTCCTTCTTGTCGACGCCAATTCGGTCATCCACCGTTCGTTTCACGCGTTGCCGCCGTTTACCGCGCCGGACGGAAGCCCGACAGGCGCTATTTACGGCGTGGCGAGCATTCTTTTGAAATTATGGCGCGAAGACAGGCCCGATTATGCGGCGGCGCTTTTCGACCGGCCTGAGCCGACGTTCCGCGACAAAAAATATGCCGCATACAAAGCGCAGCGCCCGCCCGCGCCGGATATTCTCATTGCGCAGCTTATCGAAATGCACAATCTTTTCCGCGCGTTTGGCGTGGCGACATTCGAGAAGGCGGGATTCGAGGCGGACGATCTTATCGCCACCCTCGCGACGAAATTCAAAGACGAAAAAGATTTGCGTGTCGTCATTTTAACCGGTGACCGCGATACGCTTCAGCTCGTGGAAGGCGATAAAGTTGTCGTGCAGACGTTCAATAAGGGCGTGAGCGATACGACGATCTACGACGAAAAAACGGTGATGGAAAAATACGGACTGCCGCCGCGCGCGATCATCGATTATAAGGCGCTTGCCGGCGATGCGTCGGATAACATCAAGGGAGTGCCGGGCGTGGGGCCGAAAACAGCGACGGAACTTTTAAAAAAATTCGGGAGCATCGAAAATATTTATAAAAATCTCGGATCGGATCCGAAGCTCGAAAAAAAATTAGGACCGTTCCGCAAGGAAGCCGATCTTTCGAGGGAACTGGTCGTGCTTGAAAAAAATGTTCCGATGGGCGACGTGGCGCTTTCCACGCTCGCGCCGGATTATGACGAATCCGTCATTACCGCCTATTTCGAAAAAAAAGGATTTACAACGCTTATGAAGCGTTTTATCGCGAACGGAAAAGAGCCGGCGGAAGATTCAAAACCGAAAAGCGTGCAAGGAAGGATGTTTTGATTGGATAATCGGCGAAATTAAAGGTTAAAAAATAATTAAATAAGAATTGACGAATTAGATGTGAGGATTATGATAATAACGAAGCGGGAAAGTCTGCGTAACTGCCGACTTTAAATCCTCGTTTGGCGCAGAAACAGCCACTTTTGTGGCTGTTTCTGTTTTTAAGATATTTTTAATTCTCTTTTCATTATTATTTTGGAGCCGTGGATACGGGTCCGTAGTTTATGCATGTAAAATCCCGCTTTTGCCAAACAGGGAACCGGGTGCGAATCTCGGCGGATCCACGGCTCGGACGATTTTTTAAAGCGCGATGCCGATCTTATTTTTCACATCCGCCATTTTTTTATCGGCGACATCCGCCGCTTTTTTGGAGCCGGCGGAAAGAATTGTTTTCAATTTTTTATCGGAGGCAAGCAACTTCTTTTTCTTTTCACGGAAAGCGGCGAAGTGATCTGATACTATTTTGGCAAGTTGGTTTTTAAACTCCGAATAATTTTTTCCGGAGAATTCCCTTACTGTCATTGAAACTTCTTTTCCGGTGATTGCGGCGCATATATCCAAGAGATTACTGAGGCCGTGCTTCGTTTCCGGATCATAGATTATTTCCGAGCCGGAGTCGGTCGTGGCACGGGCGATTTTTTGCCGTATATCTTCGGGGTCGTCATCGATGAAGAGGCAGCTTTCCGGCTGGGATTTCGACATTTTTTTCTCGGGATTTTTTAAGCTCATAACACGCGGGGTTTTTGTGAGTAACCCTTTCGGTTCGATGAAGGTTTTGCCGAACCTTGTATTGAATTTACGCGCGAGCGAACGGGTGAGTTCGAGATGTTGGAGCTGGTCGTCGCCGACCGGTACGATATTGGCGCCGTAAAGTAGGATATCGGCCGTCATGAGCACGGGATAATCAAAAAGACCGACATTGGTAAGATTCATTTGTGTTTCATTTATATCTTCCCGTATCGCAATGGCCTCTAAATCGCTCATATTCTTAGCGATTAATTCTTTTATCTGTTTTATTGTTTCTGGCGCTTTGTCTTTTAATTGAGTCATACGCAAAAGCTCTCCCATCGACGTGATCGTATTTAATATCCACATTAATTCGCTGTGCGCGGGAACCTGCGATTGAAGAAAGATAGTCGACTTTTTCGGGTCAATTCCGGCTGCCAAAAAATCAGCGGTAAGATTCAGTATCTGCCGTTGTTTTTCTTTCGGATCGAACGGTTCCGTGAGTGAATGGAGATCGGCGATGAAAAAATAACACTGATATTCGTCGGAATCCTGGAGGTCGACGAAATTTTTTAGAGCGCCCAGATAGTTCCCGATATGCAATCGTCCGCTCGGTTGGATGCCAGAAACTAAGATTGGCTTCATGAGTTTATTTTAACATAATTTTTTTGTCATTCCCGCGGAGGAGAAAATCCATGCTTTTAAAATTCAAAAAGAGAAGATTGGGAGCGTGGATCCTCGTTTTCGCGAGGACGACGGAATACGAGCGACATTGGATGTCGCTCGTATGTTTATATCTCTATTATCACCGGCAAGATCATCGGCCTCCGGCGGGTTTTATTGAAGAGGAACTGGCCGACCTGGTCGCGGACGAGCGTTTTCAGATAATCCGGATCGGGCTTGTCGTAGTTCGGCAGTCGCGCGAGCAGCGCGCGGATCCGTTTTCGTATCTCTTCGAGTATTTCCTGATTCTCTTTGAGATAGATGAAACCGCGCGAAATAATGTCGGGATTTTTAAGAAGTTTTCCCTTGTCGTGGTCGAGCGTCATGATGATGACGAGCATGCCTTCCTGCGCCAGCGCCCGCCGGTCGCGGAGAACGACTTCTTCCACGTCGCCCACCCCCAGGCCGTCCACCATGACGTAAAATGCCGGTACGGTCTCCTTCGTTATTTTAAAAGCGGTTTTCGTCATTTCCGCAACCTGGCCGTTGTCCATAAGAAAAGTGTTTTCTTTCGGGATGCCGACCTCTTGCGCCGAAATGCTGTTTGCCGCGCGCATGAAATAGTAGCCATGGATGGGAATGAAGAATTTCGGGTTGATCAGTTTCGTCATAATCTGCATATCTCCTTTGAGCGCATGGCCGGAGGCATGGAGATCGATCAGGGTTGATTGATGCACGATTGCCCCCTGGCGTGCGAGGTTGTCCTTCAGATACTGTACGCTCCGCTCGTTGCCCGGGATGACGGACGCGGAGAGGATGAACGTGTCGCCCGGCTTCACTTTCAGGTTGCGATGTTCGCCGTTGATGATTTTCATCAGGCTTGCATTCGATTCGCCCTGGGCGCCGGTCGAAAGGATCATCACTTTGTCGTCGCGGAGTTTGCTGACCTCTTCAAGGGGGACAATGGTCCCTTCTTTCGCTTTGATGAAGCCGAGGGTCTGGGCGATCTGGACATTCGCTTTCATGGAATAGCCGGAGAACGCCACTTTTCTCCCGAGCCGTTCCGAGATTTTTATGATTTCGGCGATCCTTGTAAGAAGTGACGAAAAAGTCGCAACGACGATGCGCCCTTTGGCGGCTTTGAAAATCGTCTCGAGATTTTTCTCGACGATTTTTTCCGAAACGGAATGGCCGGGTTTTTCCGCATTGGTGCTTTCCGCCATAAAACTGTGGATGCCCATCTTCCCGATCTTTTCGAATTCGTCAAGCCCCTGCGCAACACCCTCTTCGTCATAGTCCACGCGGAAATCGCCGAGATGGACGATATTGCCGATGGGCGTTTTCAAGAGAACGCCGGTCGCGTCGGGAATGGTATGCGGTACGCCGAAAAAAAGCGCGGTGAAATGGTTCGAGAGCTTTATTTCGTCGTGATTCTTCACGACCTGGATGTTCATTTTCGGCGAATTCGGGAAATCGTCCCGCCGCTTTTCTATGATCGCTTTCGTCATCGCGGTCGTATAGATCGGAGGATTGCCGAGTTTTTCAAGGATATGCGGCAGCGCGCCGATGTGATCGTAATGTCCGTGCGTGAGGATGATGCCCTGGATGTTTGATTTCTTTTTTTCCAGATAGGCGACGTTCGGGATGATATAATCGATGCCCGGCGTTTCTTCTTCGGGGAATTGGAGGCCGGCATCGATGATGACAATCTCGTTTTTGTATTCAAAGAACACGCAGTTGCGGCCGACTTCTTCGAGTCCGCCGAGCGGGATGAAGCGCAGAGCGTCGCCATTGCTTGTTGCTGCCGGTTGCGTTGCATACGGCAGCGGGCGCGATGACGAAGAACCGCCCGCACCGGCGCGCGACGAAGAGTTCGGCCGCGCGCCGAATTTTCTTTCGGAAGACGCGGAGCGGGACTGCCCGCCGGTATTCCTTTGGCTATAGCCGGACTGCCCTCCGAATTTTTTTGGAGCGTATGGTGAATGTTTATTATCGCGTCCCGTTGAAAATTTTTGGGAACGAGGGTCCGTCGGCCTGTTTCCGAGACGGGTGCTGTCGTTTTCGGCGGGCCGCCTCCGGATCTCCGGCGGCTTTATTCTCTGCCGTTCCGGTTTTTGAGATTCATTTTTTTTGATCATAGGTTTATTATTTTATTTTTTATCATTTTTTTAAAGTTAAAATAGTCGGTAACGGCATTTGAAAGATCGGCGGGTTTTTCGGCAAGCCGGAACGGTTTTCCCCCAAGCAGCGTTTCCGGCGCTTGAAATCCCCACGTAACCCCGATTGCGCCGACGCCCGCGCGCGACGCTTCGCGCATATCGCCCAGCGTATCGGTTTTGA
>DAICZW010000018.1:8470-13968 GCA_027310965.1 bacterium
CGACAAGGGTATGTTTTTTTTCAAGTTCGACAATAACCTCTTTTATTTCCGGCATTATGCGCGCCTCGTTTTTCATTCTTGGAGCGTATTCCGTAAAGAAATCAATATCGTGCCGGCATTCTTCCGTGTGGACGCCTATCGGATCGTTATCCTTCCAGTCATTGATGTTGCCATCCAGACGCTTTCGGTAGCCATCTTCGGTGATGCGCGGGCATATCATTTTATTGACCGCAAAGGCCGGCTGGAAAGTATCCGCTATCACGCCGTCAAAATCAAAAAGAATGAAAAGTTTTTTCATAGGTCTTCATCGCATTGCGATGCTTGCGATGCCGCGGGCGGGAGTTGAAACCATTGCGGACACATGCACCTGAAGCGTGGCGTATCCAGCACTATGTGCCCCCCAGAGGATTTGAACCTCCACGTCCTTGCGGACACACGCACCTGAAGCGTGCGCGTCTGCCAGTTTCGCCAGAGGGGCACATAAAGCTGGATAAATCCGCCGGTACGCCTTCCTGCCTTATAAAAAAAATAAAAAGTTTTTCTAAGGCAGGAGGGTTTCGCCGTCGCGGCATTCAGAACTTACCCTGTTTTTATCAATGGTGTTTTCGAAAAATAAAAAGAAAACAGAGAGGGGCACTGGAGCAATCGTCTTAATAGATGGAGTATAGCATGAGCCATGTTTAAAAGTCAAAGATTTTTCGATGATTATTCGGATTTTTCCATTCAGTCGTCTTTGTCCTCGATCTCCGCATCAAAGTGCGGGGTAAACTTCGCCGTGGGCAAGCTCCGGCTCGTTCGTCCAAATTTTTCGGAGAAAAATTTGGACGGGCGGGAATTCATGCTTTCAATTTTCCCCCTTAAAAGCATGAATCCTCGCCTCCGCGAGGACGACAGGCGATTACGGAATATTATCACTTTAAAACCCGTGTCGTGTCGAGGTACCACGCGCTGACGGTGCGAAAAAGTTCGGAGGGGTCGGCAAGGGGTCCGGTCGTAATACCGTGGACGCTTTTGTCTGTTATATAAAGATAATCGGGCGAATAAAGAAAGACGGCGGGATTATCTCCCGTGATGATATTCTGTAAATCTGCGAATGCTGCGGTGCGGGAGGCTTCGTCGGAACTTTCACGGATCGACTTAAGGAGAGCATCCGCTTTTGGGTTGTCGTACATCGAGAAATTAAGCCCCGGGGCGGCGGCTTGCGACGAATTCCAAAACGAATAAAGATCCGAGCTTGGGCCGAGGACATTTCCGAAAAGCAGGGCGTCATAGGAACGGTTCGGTATGTCGGCGTTTGCAATGTTGTCCGGAGAGTCGGGAGCGATGGTCACGCGCACGCCGATATTCTGCCATGCGGTCTGTATCAAAGAGGCGGTTTTCATAAGAAAATCTATCTGGGGGACGGTAATGGTGATTGCGAGAGGAATCGTGTTTTTTCCGACGGTCTTGGAACGAAAACCATCGCCGCCCATTTTCCAGCCGGCGTTATCCAGTGTCGTGGATGCGAAATCAGGCGATGTGGTCGCCGCGATGGGAATGGTATATGCCGCATCGGGGGGAATGGGTCCGTAATCGGATTTGCCGAATCCATTCAAGACGGCGCTTACGATGCTTTTGCGGTCTATCGCGGAAGAAAGCGCTTCGCGCACGGCCGGATCCGCAAGCGCGGGATTTTCCGTCTGATTTAAAAATACCGCATAATAGCCCGGCGTCCGGAACGTGAAAAGATCATAGGGTCTTGTGATATTTGCGATATCATCCGGCAATGCGCCGCCGAAGCCGTTGATTTGCGCGGTGTTAAAACTTTTAATAAGCGAATCCTTGTCCGCCGAAAACTGGAAATCGAAGTTTTGAATAAGCGGTTTCGTTCCGAAATAACCGTCCCATGCTTCGAGGTGATAGGCGGTGATAAAGCCGTCAGGGCGTTTTTCGTATGAAATGAACTTATAAGGCCCGCTTCCGATAGGTTTCAGGTTGTTGTCCGACAGCCGCCAGTTTGCCGGAGGGATAGCGGCGAAAATATGCTTGGGGAGGATATAAAGATTTGACAAATCGTCGCCAAAGAACGCATAGGGCTTGTCAAGCGTGAACCGGACTTCCAGTTCGCTCACGCGGCTTACCGAAATTCCTGCCCAGTTATCGAAAAGAGGGGAATTTGTGTCTTTGTTCTGGATTTCTTCAACCGTGAATACCACGTCATCGCTCGTTAATTGCGCACCGTCCTGCCAGTGGAGATTTTCCTTGAGGCGCACCGTCCACGTCTTCGTGTCGGATGAAACTTTTATCGTATCGGCGACGTCATTGATGTTGCTGTAAATCATTTTGACGAGGTCGCGGTCGGTTTCGCTTACGGCCGTTACGGGATTTACGTATTCCGGCTGTCCCGCGATGCCATCCGTATATTCGCCGCCGGTCGACGGTACCGTCTTGGTGGTTTTTACAATCACAATTCCCGCGATGATGATAACGCTTATTGCGACTACTCCCGCGGCGGCAAAAAATGAAACGCGTTCCTTCGCCGTCAGCGCATTAAATATTTTTTTAAAGAAAGACATCTTTTATCATCCTGGAAAATGCGAGTCTTCGAGGGTTTATCCGGCATCCAGGTTTTGAATTTTAATTAAAAAGAATTAATGCTGGATCCTGAGTAGCCGGGGCGGATTCCGGATCATTCGGTTCCGGGGGTCTTGTGCTCGACGAGACGGCAGCATAACGGGAGCAGAGAACGGATAATATTCTTACGGGACAACCAGTTCTAATGCATTCCAGCGGCGAGTCCATAGAGAGCAACCGCCACGAAGAGCGTAACGAGAACGATGGTCGCGTAGAATATGATCTTTTCGGCGCCGCGGCGCGCCTGATAAAATCCGATGCCGTCGCCGCCCAAAAGGCCGGACATGCCAGAAGAACGCTCTTGAAGAAGGATGAGCGCGATGATGGCGACGGAAAGTATAATTTGGATGGCGGCAATCATGAGAAGAAGTTAAAAATTAAAAGCAGCTAAAGATTAAAAAATTATAAAGCGAAACATCCATAACTTTTCATTATTCGCTTTTAATCCTTCACTTATTTATTCCGAGGTGGATTACGAAATTAATGACGCCGAGAAGCAATGTGGCATAGATGAGCGCCGGAACGCTCTCTATGCTAATGGTTCCGCGCAGAATGTCAAGATTATTACTGAGAAACTGGAGCATAAGGAGAATGGCCGCGTTTACGACAATGACGCCGAGGCCGAGGGTAAGAATGATGATCGGTCCGAAAATAAGCGTAAGAATCGGCTTCAGAACGGCGTTCAGGATTGCGAGCAGGAGCGCGATAAGGGCAAGCTGAGAAATGGCGGCAACGAGAACAAACCCCGGAATCCATAAGCTTGCGAGCCAAAGTCCCAAGGCATTTCCGGCGACAATGATAATTATTTTTCCGAGCCAATGCATGCCTGAAGTATAGCATATAACACACGCCCGCGCACAACAACGGATGTCCGCAAAATGCTTTTATCAAAACGATCGTTTTGATAAAAGCATTTTTATCTTTTCTGCGGAAATCCGCGAGCGAAAAATTGGAACATTTATTCAATCGGGACGGATCTTTCCGTATTAAGCGTCCGTTATCACACGATCTCTTCCAATAAACTATTTCCGGTCATTGCATCGGGTTTTTTAATCCCCATAATTTCAAGGATAGTGGGAGCGACATCCGCAAGCGTGCCGGCGGTTTCCGATGCCAGCCGGCCGTAGTTCGCAAATTTCTTTCCTTTATGTTCTTCGGTGACGAGATAAAACGGTACGGGGTTGGCATCGTGCTGGCTTTCCGGAAGGCCGGTCATCCGGTTTATCATTTCTTCTATATTACCGTGATCGGATGTGATAATGAGCAGTGTTTCGGGGTTGATGGCGGCCTTGAGTACGCGACCGATTTCGCGGTCGATTACGCGCACCGCCTCGACGGCCGCGTTGTAGTTCGCGGTGTGAGCGATGGTATCGGGGTTAGCGTAATTGACCAATATGAAATCGAATCCGCGGCTTTGTATCGCTTCAATAAGGCGATCGGTGATCGCCGCCGCCATCATTTCAGGGTGTTCCTCGTAATGAAGCGACGGGAGCGACGGGACGAGCGTCCGGTATTCGCCTTTATAAGGTGCCTCGTGCAGGCCGTTGAAGAAATAAGTGACGTGGGCATATTTATAAGTCTCGGCGATGCGAAGCTGTGTGAGTCCCAGATCGCTTATCACTTTTCCGAGCGGCGCCGTTACCATATCGGCGGGATAGGCGACGGGAACCGAAAAACGGTCGTCGTAATGGCTCATGGTTGCGACATAAAGATTCTGGAAGTTCAGGACGGGGAATTTGTCGAAATCTTTCAGTATAAAAGAAGACGCGATCTGCCGGATGCTGTCTTCTCGGTAATTGAAGAAAATAACCGCATCGCCATCCGCTATTTTTTTGTCGTCGGCGAAGCGCATCGGCGGAAGATATTCCTCGCTGTTGCCGTCGCGGTATGTCGCCTGAGCGATCGCGGCGGGGTCGTCAACTATTTTGCCGAGCTGTCCCGTCATGGTCTGATATGCCGTTTGCGTGAGCCGCCAGTTGCCGTCGCGGTCCATACCGTAATAGCGGCCGACCACGCTCGCAAGATATTCGCGCGGAATTTCTTTCAGGAATTTCTCGAAGGTGCGCGGCGGACTGTCTTTCCCGTCGCCGAAAAGATGAAGGTTGATTTTTTCCATTTTTTCGCCGCGCGCCATTTTGATGAGCGCCTGAAGATGGCCAAGCGATGCATGCACATTCGCCTTCGTGAGAAGCCCCACGAAGTTCACCGCGCCGCCATGCGCGCGCGCATGAGTAAACGCGTCTAAAAATGCCTTATTTTCAAAAAAGCTGCCGTCCTCGATCGCCATCGTGATCTTCGGATAATATTGATAGAGCACTTTTCCCGCGCCGATGGTCAGATGGCCGACCTCGCTGTTGCCTGTTTCGCCCCACGGCAGTCCGACCGCGATACCCGATGCCTGCAGGCTTGTCATGGGATAGTTTTCCTCGAGCCATTTGAACGTCGCCGGTTTCACGCCATAGATCGGATTCGATTCATCGTTGCTGCCGACGCCCCAGCCGTCGAGGATAATAAGTACGGTCCGTTTTTTTGCCATTATTTCATTGTAGCGGGAAAAAGGATATTCCGCACTGCGGGGCTTGCGTAATCTTATTTTTATGTTATTCTAAAAACAGCTTTTTAACAGTTTTTAATTTTATAGAGATATTAAGAAAGGAGGGGTATGACAAGCAAGCGGCGGCTTCGCAAAAAGGAATGCGGGGAGAAAATTAAATTTGACAGTAAGGCGGGGGCGGCCGAAGCCGCCTTACTCTATCGGCGCAGACACTCGGATCCGAATGTCCATGAATACGGGTGTCGATTTTGCCATAAATGGCATATCGGCCATCGTAAAGGATCTTCGCGCCGGTTCCCTTGCGCGTCCTTGTGGGTTATGAAATTATAGG
>DAICZW010000019.1 GCA_027310965.1 bacterium
AAGTTAATAGAATTTAATATGAGAATTGAGAATATGGTAGCGAGAAATCGTTTTGTATTTTTTTATTATACATTATTATCCGTCATCATGGAAAACGCATGTTCGTCATCATCCGTCATCGATCGCGCTCGATGACAAATTCCGGCGGGCGGCACATGATTTTCATCTTATCTTTTTATTTTCAAAGCATGGGTCGTCCGGCCAAGCCGGACGACAACAGATTAAAAAACGATTTTTTCTTCATTCTTCGCGGCATTCACACTCACTCATATGGGCATCACGTTATTCCCTTATCACCCTCATTACTTCATCAATCGTCGTAATGGCAAGTTCTATTTTCAATAACCCGTCCTCAAACATCGTCTTCATCCCCGCAGCGTGCGCCTGCGCGCGAAGTTCAGCAAGGCTGAAATCCGGACTCATAATTATTTTTTTTATCTCATTCGTTGCTTCAAGCACTTCGAAAATACCTATACGACCGCGATAGCCCGTCTCGCCACAGGTGGCACATCCCTTACCGCGATAAAATGCTTTCGGTATTTTCATATGCTCAGTGGCGATGCCCAGTTCCTCGAACTGCTCCTTAATGATATCTTTCATCTCCTCATCAAGATCGTACGAATATACGCATGTCTCGCACACTTTCCTTACGAGGCGCTGGGCGATAATAAGGTTCAAAACGGAACTTACGAGAAACGGAGCTACTTTCAGATCGAAAAGCCGAGGGATTGTGGTCGGCGCGTCGTTCGTGTGAAGAGAGGACAGTAATAAATGACCAGTGAGTGCTGCTTGCACAGAAATGTCCGCCGTTTCGTCGTCACGAATCTCACCGACCATGATTATGTTCGGATCCTGCCGCAGTAACGCGCGAAGTCCCGAAGCGAAAGAAATCCCCGCCTGAACGTTGATCTGCGTCTGGTTTACATACGGCATATTATATTCAATCGGATCTTCGATAGTCGTGATATTCACCTCAGGCTTGTTTAAAATATTCATCATCGCATAAAGCGTTGTAGTTTTTCCCGAACCGGTCGGACCACATGAAAGAATCATACCGTATGTCCTCTCTATATTCCTCAGTATTATTTTTTCGTCTTCCTCCATGATACCAATGTCTTTCAATGAAAGTGGTTTTTGCGATGACTCAAGAAGACGTAATTCTACTTTTTCGCCGTAAAACGTTGGAATCACAGAAAGCCGCACATCAATGGTCTGATTACCTACCTTATACCTAAAACGGCCATCCTGTGGGGCATAGTGTTCGTCGATCTTCGCACCAGCGAGTAGTTTGAGCCGCGCCACAATCGCAGGATGTACTGCCTTCGTAACCTCCATAACTCCATACAGGATGCCATCAATGCGGTACCGTACAAACATAGATTCTTCGAGCACCTCAATATGGATATCCGACGCGCGCGACGCGAGCGCGTACGAAAGGATATTTTCCACAATGCCGACGATGGGAATATCAGCTGCTGCTTCTTTGATATTCTTCGCCTGACTCATAATCGCCTCCGCAGCTTTTTCTCTTATTATTTTTTTAAAATCTTCTCCCAACGCATATCCATAAATGGAGTAACCTTCCCTCAGATCATTCTCAGTCGCAAAATATGGATTGATCCGCGCATGAAGCCGCTGTTCAAAGAATTTGATCGCCTCGAGATCTGACGGATTCGCCATGGCGACGTCATATGAACCGTTGTCCTCTTTTTTGAAAGCGATTGTCTCACGTTCACGCGCGATATTTTCCGGAATAATCCTCACAACGGTATTGTCGATGGGAATATGTGAAAAATTAACACGCGGGACGCCCAATATCCTGGCAATGAGATTATTCAGATAATCAGACTCAACGCTGCCGTTCGCGACGAGCACATCCAGAATGGACTGGCCTTTCCGATCCGCTTCGACGGATGCCACATCAAACTGCTCACCCGTAAGAACGCTTTCGTCTACCAGCAGTTTCTTCAGTTGTGCCAACGGCAAAGGAATACTCATGGAATAATGATAGCATATCGTGTTATTTCGACGAAAGCGATTGTTCTGTCATTCTAGAATTTTGAGTCCGCAAGTATGCTAATCCCCATCCACTCTGTCATCCCGGAACCTCAACGCCTTGGTCGAGGCGTCCAGGATCCAGGTTCGTATTTTGCATTTCTTGAATTATTAAAGAGAATAAATCTATCATCCTGGATAGTCGAAGTGACTTCCAGGATGACAGAAAGAAATGAAACCATAATGGACGGCGCTCCATTAACATAACACCCAAAATCCCCCTTTCGGGGGATTTTGGATTTTTTAGCACCTGCGAAAAGAAAGGATGACTACAATGTAGCCACGCCAGGTCCTGTTTCGTAAGTATCATTGAAAGAACCGCCATCGGTTGATTCAACGTCAGCGGTACCACTCGCCGAAAATTTCGCGCTTTCCGTCTTCATCGTAAGCTTGAACATTGACGTACCACTTGCTTCAAAACCATAGAAATAGGAAGCACTATTTATCGGATCAATCGGAAGCTGGGAAATTGGCGCGCCCGAGCTGATTAAATTGAAATCAACCGGAATCCAACCAGAACCGTCAACAACCCTCGACGTAGACGCATTTATCGCAAGAACAGAAAGAAATTCTCCAGTAGGTATAGTGGAAGTACACGATGCATTAATACCAAAAGAATTATAGCATGTACCTGCCGTTCCTAATGGCGTCGTCATTGTGACATCTGCCTGATAAAGCGCAATCGCGGTTTTCAGTGTTGACATATCGGAAAGGCGGTTGGAATCCCTTGACTGCTTCAAAAGCTCCGAAGGGTTCAATGTGATCACGACTGCCACCATTAAAATCGCAATGATCGCGATAACCACCAGCAATTCAATAAGGGTGAACCCACCTAACTTTTTCCGCTTCTGTAAAAAAGTTAGGTTAGTAAAACTATTTTTTATTCTGCTTATTTTATTCATCTTTTTTAATTACTTTTTATCTTTTCCTGTTCGACCTTTCATATAATTTAAATTATTATAGCATATCGCCGCCTGTCAACAAAAGAACCTGTGGATAAGTACCTCCGCATCATTATCCGCGAAAAAAGGCTCTTTTACTCATTTCCCCCTGTTATCGTCCCTGAAGAGGAACGACCCATGCTTCCTGTCTTCTCTTTTTATTTTCAAAGCGTGGGTCGTGCGGCCAAGCCGGACGATTACAGAGAGAAAGAAAAAGAAATGATGACAATCCCGTCTGTCATTCTCGGCTTGGCTAAGAACCTATGCTTTAGAAAGAAAAAGAGAAGATTTGAAGTATGGGTCCTCGCCTTCGCGAGGATGACAGAAAAAATCCGGACGATAACGATTGAGGGCGGACTATGGCAGGAAAAAAGGCGTCTCCGCTTCCATTTTCATGACCCGCCCCGGTTCCGGAGCGAATTCCAACGACCGCGCGTGGAGCATCAGCCGATTTCCCCTCCTATCTTTTTCGGCAACCGAAAAGGCGGGAGGACGAGCCCATGCCGGCTGTTTTTTTGGGCCGTACAAAGGGTCTCCCACGATCGGATGGCCGATGCTCGCAAGATGCACGCGAATCTGATGCGTGCGGCCGGTAAGCGGCGTTACCGCAAGCAGGGAAAAATCCGCTTCCTTATTATCCGCGCCGGGAAGCCGCATGGTTTTCACAACTTTATATTCCGTCACGGCCGGCTTCGCCATTTTTTTCGAGCGCACGCTGCGCTTGAGCGTGCCGTTCTTTATGCCGATCGCCGCGTCGATAATCCCCTCGTTTTTTTTGAGGATCCCGAACACGACCGCGACGTACGTTTTTTTTATCGCATGCGTTTTGAAAAGCGATTTGAGATATTCGAAATATTCCTGCGTCTTCGGAACAAGCATCACGCCCGATGTTTCCTTGTCGAGACGATGCACGATCCCCGGTCGCAGCGAAGGATCATCGCCGACATTCTTTATCTGCGGATATTTTTTTACAAGCCAGTCCGTGAGCGCCGGCTCTTTTTCCCCCGCCGCCATTTTTTTCGCGCTCACCCGTGCCGGATGCACCATAAGCCCCGCCGGTTTGTCGATCGCGAGAAAATTTTCATCCTCATAAATTATTTCCGGATCCATGGAGATATTCCGCTATTTTGAAATTTCGAACTATCGGCAGGTCTAAATTTTCTTGTGGGCGGCATAGGAATCGAACCTATGACCTCTGTCTTCAAAACGGCAACGAAGGAAAAATAACTATGTGGGCGGCATAGGAATCGAACCTATGACCTCTGTCTTATCAGGACAGCGTTCTACCACTGAACTAGCCGCCCGCCCGTGGATGCTGGTTTATCATACTCAAAATTTTCGAAAAATCAAAATGCGCATACTGTCGGATTTAGAAATCCAGCATTCGGATGCATCGAAACAGCTTTGATGGTGCGCGGTAGAAGGATCGGACTTCTGACCTCTTCGATGTCAACGAAGCGCTCTACCACTGAGCTAACCGCGCATGCCCTCCATTTAAACAGGAAATTTTTGATTTCGCAACCGGACGAAAGATCAAGCCTTCAAAAACCGATTTCTTCTCCGTCATCCTCGGCTTGGCTGATAACCCGCACTTAAAAAAAGATCGGAAGCATGGATCCTCGCCCTGTGGAATAGGCAAAGCCGCCACTCTATAGGGCGAACCTTCGCGAGGAGGACGGAAAAAACTAAGACGACGAAAAATCGATATATAAAAAATCTTATTGCGCCAATCCCCGCAGATCCAGTTTCGCCGCTCCGGAAAGGTTGAAGGTCATGTTTTCCGTGGCGTTTTTATTGACCGTGAAAACATTGTCGATGCCGCGCGCGGCGACTATCATCCCCCCGATAAAATAATAGAATATAAAAGCGGAGAAAATGACCGCGAGGACGATCAGCGTCCCTTCCGGATATTTTTTGAATAATTTTTTCATGGCGCGATTACGGAATTACATTCCATGTCATTTGAAAAACATCTTTCCACCGATGACGGCCTTGGATGAAGATCCGTTTTCGGTAAAATTCACTGAATCAAATTCAAGCAAAAAACCGGGCGCCTTGGATTCGAGATTTTCCAGAAAAGAGAAAACGCCGATTTCGCTTCCTTGCGCAGTAAGGGAAAAACCGATTTCCCCCGGAACATAGCGCGTAATTACCGTAATGATATCGCCGAAAGCGAAATTATCGGTGACATTATAGGTCGCCGCGAAATTCTTGAGCCATTGCGGGAAATCAATGAGACCGTTCGACGTCGGCAAAAGTTCATCCATCGCCGTTTGGTACGCCGCCGCCTGGACCGCGTCGCCTTTTACCTCCGTGAAAGCGGCAAGGGAATTATCCTGCTGCGCAATGGCCGTCCGATCGGCCGCTATCGCGCTTGACCGGGAAGCGATATCTCCCGCAAGAAAATAAAACGCCGCGCCCGTAATGGCGATCGCGCCGAAAACCGCCCCGAAACTTATCCATGCGTATTTTTTAAACCCGTTCTTCATCGCTTTTTATTATAGCATAAAGAGAATTTTGAAATGCGTCTGTCATCGTCCGCCCAGGGTTCCCGTATCAAAGTACGGGGTAAACTCCGCCGAGGATAAATTCAGGCAGGCGGCACATGCTTTCCATCTTATCTTTTTATTTTCAAAAAATGGGTCGTCCGGTTAAGCCGGACGACGACAGAAAGAGGGCGGACAATGACAGAGAAAATCATTATAAAAACATTAAACGTTTCTTTTCTTTTTCACGCGAAACGCTACAGTGAGAACCGATGCATGATGCGCTCTATTATAACGCGCTCGCCCGTGAGGAAAACGGCGACCGCGGAAAGCTGAAAAAGCTCGGCGACGCCTGCGGCGGCGACTGGCAATGCGCGTACCAAAAATGCCTGCGCAACCGTCCCCTTCTCCCCGATCCGGAAAAGGAATGGGAAAAACTGGAACGGTCGAACATGCGGCTTATCCTTTTAAACACACCGGAATATCCTCCCTTGCTTAAGGAAATCGCAAATCCTCCATTTGGCATTTATGTTCGCGGCAACCTTCCTTCGTCCGAAAAAATTCCCATCGCCATCATAGGAACAAGAAAAGCCACCGGCGAAGGGAAAGCAACGGCGCAGCGGTTCGCGGGCGAACTTTCAAAGCACGGGTTTGTAATCATAAGCGGATTGGCGTTCGGCATTGATGCGGCGGCGCACATTGGATGCCTTGACGCGGACGGCATCACGGTCGCCGTTCTCGCAAGCGGCGCGGATGTCATTACGCCGCGCGCGAACGACCGGCTTGCGAAAAGAATACTGGAAAACGGCGGCTCGGTCATTTCGGAATATCCTCCCGGATCGGACGCGCTGCCCTATCGTTTTCTCGAACGAAACCGCATCATCAGCGGACTTTCAAAAGGCATACTCGTCATCGAAGCGCCGGAATCTTCGGGCGCGCTCGCGACGGTGCGTTTTGCCACGGAACAGAACCGCGACGTCTTCATCGTTCCCGGTCCAATTGCGCATCCGAACTTCGCCGGCTCGCATCATCTTATAAGGAATGGCGCCGAGCTGGTCGCGAAACCGGAGCATATTATGGAAGCATATGGTATTATGCACGGGGAATTTTCCGGCGCGAAAAAAACCGGCTGGTCGCCCGAGGAAGGATCGATTTTGAACGCGCTCCGCGCATGCGCCGCCGGCGCCGATGTTGACAAAATTGCCGCGATGGCTAAACTGGAACCCCGAACCGCGAACCAGGCATTGAGTTTTCTCCTCATTAAGGAAATAATAGAGGAAACCGCGGGAGGATATAAGATAAAGTGAAAAGTTATGGATACTTCTCTTTTCAATTTTTAATTCATAACTTTTCGTTTTTAGTTTTTCACTTCTTCACGCTTTTCACTTTTCACTTTTAACTTTTCACTCATTTTATGAACCTCGTCATCGTCGAATCGCCGACCAAAGCGAAAACAATCGGTAAATTTTTAGGCAAGGACTTCACCGTGGAATCGTCCTACGGCCACATTCGCGACCTTCCAAAAAGCAAGACCGGCATCGACGTAAAAAACAATTTCGAGCCGCAGTACGAAATTCCGGCAAAAGCGAAACCGGTCGTCGCGAACCTGAAAAAACTCGCCGCGGGCGCCGACACGGTCATTCTCGCAACCGACGAAGACCGAGAAGGCGAAGCGATTGCATGGCACCTCATACAAGCGCTGGACTTGAATAAGATAAATAAAAAGAAACCGGAAAAAAAGAATATCGAGCGCATCGCTTTCCACGAAATTACGAAAGATGCGATTCTTGAAGCTTTGAAAAATCCGCGCGCGCTGGACATCAATCTCGTCGACGCACAGCAGGCGCGGCGCGTACTTGACCGCCTCGTTGGCTACGGTCTGTCCCCTTTCCTTTGGCGCAAAGTACGCTACGGACTTTCGGCCGGGCGCGTGCAAAGCGTCGCCGTGCGGCTCGTCGTCGAACGCGAACGCCTGATCAATGCGTTCGATAAACAGGAATACTGGTCCATCGAAGCGCAATTTTCTCCTGAAAAAGGAAAAACTTTTTTCTCCGCGACGCTTTTCTCGATTTCCGGAAAGTCGGTCGGCAAGATGGGCATCAAAAACGAAGCCGAAGCGAAAGATATTATAGAGGGAATAAAAGGCGCCGCGTACCGCATCGCGGAAATTGCGGTGAAAGACGTCAAACGCTATCCCGCGCCGCCGTTCACCACTTCGACGCTCCAGCAGGAAGCGGCGCGCAAACTCGGTTTCTCGGCGAAGCAGACGATGATGCTCGCCCAGCGGCTTTACGAGAACGGCTTCATCACCTATATGAGGACCGACAGCGTGAACCTGGCCGCGTCCGCACTTGAAGCGGCGGGCGGCGTCATCGAGAAAGAATTCGGACGCGATTACCGGCTTCCCGAACCGCGGCGCTACGCGACGAAAAGCAAAGGAGCGCAGGAAGCGCACGAAGCTATCCGGCCGACCGACCTCCGCGCGGCATCGGGACGCGAACTCGACCTCAAAGAAAAAAACAGCGAACGGCTCTATGATCTCATTTGGAAACGCACGATCGCATCGCAGATGAAAGAAGCGCTCCTTGAACAAACCGCGGTGGACATCGAGGCCGGCACGGCAAAAAAAGAAACTTTTCGCGCGAACGGACAGGTCGTGAAATTCGACGGTTTCATCCGCGTCTACACGGAAGGCAAAGACGACGACGCGGCGGATGAGATCGAAGGACGCCTGCCGAAACTCGAACAAGGGGAAAACGTGCGGCAGGACGGCATAACGCCGATTCAGCACTTCACCGAACCGCCCGCGCGCTATACCGACGCGACGCTCGTCAAAGCGCTTGAAGCCGAAGGCATCGGACGGCCGTCCACCTATGCGCCGACCTTGTCCACCATTCAGGACCGCGAGTATGTGGAAAAAATCGACAAGAAATACCGGCCTACGGAAATCGGCACGCTCGTGAACGATCTGCTTGTCGAAAATTTTCCCGAAATCGTGGATATCAAATTCACGTCGCATGTCGAAGAAGAGCTTGACGACATCGCCGAAGGCAAAGTGAAATGGACGGACGTGTGCGCGGAATTTTACGGCCCGTTTAAAAAACATCTCGACGAAAAAGAAGCGACGGTCGAAAAACAGATAGAAATTTCGACGACGCCGTGCCCGCATTGCGGCAAGCCGATGATCATAAAATTCGGCCGCATGGGAAAATTCCTCGCGTGTCCCGAGCCGGGCGTGAAAGTGACGCTCCCCATGCCTGAAGAAGCGGCGAAGATAAAAGAGCTTGAAGAAAAAACGAAAGACGAACGGTGCCCGATCTGCGGCAAGCCGATGAAAGTCGTCCGCGGACGTTTCGGGTTCTTCCTCGGCTGCATTGATTATCCGCAATGCAAAGGCATCGCGAAAATATGGGACAAGACCGGATTCAAATGTCCGAATTGCCTCGCTTCGCCCGACCGGAAGGAAAAACCCGGCGACATCGTCCTGAAAAAATCACGCGGCCGCGGCAAGCCGTTCTATGCCTGCACGCGCTATCCCGACTGCACGTTCCTTATGAACAAAAAACCCGAATCCGTTGCCGAACTCGAAGAAGCGCTCAAGCACTGGAAAGAAAATCCGTCGAAAAAGAAAAGCAAGCGATGAGCGGCTATAAAATAGCCGTCAAGAAGTACAACAATGCTCTTTCTTTCCGTCGTCCTCGCGGCAGGCTCGCCCTATGGAGTGGCGGCTTCGCCTACTCCATAGGGCGAGGATCCACGCTTCCATAAAAAAAACGCTATAATAGAAACATGGCACAAGCGCTTTATCGCAAATACCGTCCGAAAAAACTCGGGGATGTCCTGGGGCAGGAAACGAACATGGCAATCCTCAAGAATGCCGCGACGAACAACCGGCTGGGACAGGCCTATGTTTTTTACGGACCGCGCGGGACCGGCAAAACAACAACGGCGCGTCTTTTGGCAAAACTTTTGAATTGCGAAAAACGGCACACTGACCCCGTATTCGCAAAACTCGGCGAACCCTGCAATGCCTGCCGGGAATGCACGCAGATCGACGCGCAGAATTCTTTCGATGTCATCGAGATCGACGCGGCGTCGAACCGCGGCATCGATGAAATCCGCAACCTCAAGGAAAATATCACGGTATCGCCTGCGACGGCGCGCTATAAAATATACATCATCGACGAAGCGCATATGCTTACCGGCGCGGCATTCAACGCACTTTTGAAAACCTTGGAAGAACCGCCGCGCCACGCCGTGATCGTGCTTGCGACCACCGAATACGAAAAACTTCCTCCGACCATCACATCCCGCGCCCAGCGTTTCCCCTTTAAAAAGCTCGGTAAAACCGATATCATGAAAAAACTGGCGGCGATGGCGAAAGCGGAAAAAATAAAGATCGACGAACCGGCGCTCGAACTCATCGCCGCGACGGCCGAAGGCAGCGCCCGCGACGCGGAATCGCTCCTTGACCAGATCGCGTCGCTCCAGGCAAATATCGATTGCACGGCGGTCGAACGCATCACCGGCCGCACCGGCATCCTGAAGCTGCATGCCTTTGCGGAAGATATCGTTAAAAAAGATTTGAAAGGCAGTTTGGCGCGCGCGGCGGAACTGCAGGACGACGGCTATAATCTTGTCGTCTTCACGAAAGACCTCATCCACTACCTGCGCAAAGTCCTTTCCGTAAAAATAGATCCGGCGCTCGGCGCCGCGTTCGAAAAGGAACTTACGCGCGACGAGATTGCCGCACTCAAAAAACTTGCGGCAGCCGCCGACGCCGCGTTCCTCGTACAATGCATAAAATCCCTCATCCGCGCCTATTCGGAAATGCGCTACTCCCCGTTCGCCGCCGTCCCGCTCGAAATGGCACTCGTTGAAAATCTTTCGTGACCGCGGCGTGGAGAACCCGCCTTTAAAAAAAGAACTGCTGACAACGGCGAAAATAAATCCGTTGTTTTTTCCCGAATAAACCGATAAACAAACATTCGTTGCTTCTTTTGAAATGAACCAGAAGATCGTCGCCATCGTCGGACCAACGGCAAGCGGGAAAACCGCGCTCGCAATCAGGCTCGCCAAAAAATATAACGGCGAAATCGTTTCTGCGGACTCGCGGCAGATCTATCGCGGCATGGATATCGGCACGGCAAAGCCGTTGCGGCAGAATACAGAATATAGAATACAGAAAAAAGAATACAAAAAAAAGAAAAAAGAAGGTCAATCAGAAGATTACATCTCGGGAGGCATACGACATCATTTGCTTGACATCAAAAATCCGGACGAGGATTATTCCGTCGCGGATTACAAGCGCGACGCAACGCGCGCAATCGATGCTATCCTCAAACGCGGGAAACTTCCCATTCTCGCCGGCGGTACGGGATTGTACGTCAAAGCCGTGATAGACAACCTCACAATCCCCGAGGTAAAAGCCGATCCGCGCCTGCGGAAACGGCTCGAAACGGAAATAAAAAAAGAAGGCCTCCCGGCCGTTTTTCAAAAACTCATAGCGCTCGATCCCGAAGCGGCGCATATCGTCGATCCGAAAAATCCCCGCCGCGTGATCCGCGCGCTTGAGATCGCAGTCGCGACAAAAAAGCCGTTTTCCGAAACGCGAAAATCCGGTCCTCCGCTCTATGATGCCGTGCACATCGGTATCTTTCCCGGAAAAGAAGTTTTGGAAAAAAGGATAAAAAAACGCACCAGGGAAATGTTCGGGAACGGACCCGCCCGCGCGGATTTTTCGAAAAAAAAATCAGGAGGGCTTGTGAAAGAAGTGAAAAGTTTGGTAAAAAAATACGGCTCCCGTTGCAAAACATTCGACGGCATCGGCTATCGCGAAGTCATCGATTATCTTGACGGAAAAATTTCGCCGGGCGAAGCCGAAAAACTCATAAATAAAAATACCGTTGCCTACGCCAAGCGCCAGATGACGTGGTTCAAAAAAGACAAAAGAATCCGGTGGGTGAAAGATCAGAAAGACAAAATGAACCTGGGGCGCATTTAAAAATCAGCATTGAACTATCTTTTCTTTCCGCCGTTCCCGTAAGGAGAATATCTTATTTTTCCTCCGTCGTCCTCGCCCTATGGAGCGGCGGCTTCGCCTGCTCCGCGGGTCGAGGACGACAAAAAAACAAAGACCGATATCCACCCTTATAAATTCTTCTCGAAAACCTCCTTCAGCATATCCGGGCGGGCGCGGCCCTGAAGGGCGCCCATGGCGCGGCCGATGAGAAATTGCAGACTCGCGGTCTTGCCTTTTTTGTAATCCGCAACGGCGGCCGGGTTTTGTTCGATGATAGCGAGAACAACCGCCTTAATTTCACCAATATCGGAAAGACCGATCTTCCCGTTCTTTATAATGTCTTCCGGATCGAGGCCGGTCTCAAACATCTTTTTCAAAATATCCTTCGCCTGGCGGCTGGTGATCTTTGCGCCGTCAACCAGCACCGCAAGATGCGCGAGATGTTCGGGATCAATCTTTATCTCGCTCAGCGGTACGCCGGTCTCATTCATCAGTCCGCGGAGATCGCTCGTGAAATAATTATAGAGCGTTGCCGTCTTTGCGTTGGGCGTATCCGCCCGCAATTCCGAAACGGCATCCTCGAAAAATTCAGCGATTGCCAAATCTCCCGCCAAAAGCTCCGCCTGCGCGGCGGTGAGCGCATACTCTTTTTTCAATCGCTCCGTTTTCGCCGCGGGTAGCTCGGGAAGTTCCGCACGCAATTTCTCGATATCGAAAACGTCGGTTGTGAACGGCGGCAGGTCCGGATCGGGAAAATAGCGGTAATCGTGCGCTTCTTCTTTCGAGCGCTGGGAAAACGTCTTCCGTTTCACTTCGTCCCATCCTCTCGTTTCCTGATGCACTTTTTCGCCGCGCGAAAGCGCTTCTTCCTGCCGTTTCGTTTCGTATGCGATCGCGTCCTCGACCGCCTTGAACGAATTAATGTTTTTCAATTCCACCTTCGTACCCATATCCAGACTGACGTTCGCCTCGATCCGCATCTCGCCTTTTTCCATATTCGCATCCGAAACGCCGAGGTAGCGCAAAATAAGTTGCAGCTCCCGCGCGAACGCCGCCACTTCCTCCGCGCTGCGAAGGTCGGGTTCGGTCACGAGCTCCATAAGCGGCACGCCGGCGCGGTTGAAATCAACCAGACTCGCATGATCGCCATGGCCCAGCGTCCCCGTATCTTCCTCGAGATGCACCCGCATGATACGCACGCCGCGCAACGTCCCGCCCGAAACGATCGGCTTATCGTACTGGGAAATCTGGTATGCTTTCACGAGATCGGGATAGAAATAATTCTTGCGATCGAACTTCGATTCTTTATTGATCGTTCCCTGGAGCGCACACCCTACTTTAATGACGGCCTCAACGGCATTTTTATTGGCGACCGGTAATGTCCCGGGATGACCAAGACATACCGGACAGACATTCACATTCGGATGACGCTCGTCCGGATCGTTCAGCGAGTCGCAAAACATCTTCGTCCGCGTCTTTAATTCGGCATGGATCTCCAGACCGATGGTGGGTTGATAGGTGCTCATATTGATATGTGGAGTATATCAAAAATTATGAAAAAATGAAATTTCGTAGCCAAAGCCGCCATATCGGTGATGGCCTTTCTTATCTTTTGTCATTATCCGCGAAGGCGGATAACCCATGCTTCCAATATTTTTCTTAAGACGTGACTTCTCGACCAATTTGAGAACGATAGATAGGAAAATTTACAAAGCGCGGGTCCCCGCCTCCGCGAGGATGACAACGAATTTAAAATTCCGGTTCGTGCCGGAATTTTTTCCATCAAAGAATAAGAACTTCAGAGCATCAATCATGGATTCCGGATAAACGCCCGAAGACGCGCGTTTTCCGGAATGGCAGAAAGAATATTCCTTATCCGATTATTTCGATTCCCATGTTCTTTGCCGTGCCGGCGATGATGCGTTCGGCAGCTTCAAGCGTATCGGCGTTCAGGTCGGGCATTTTCTTTTCGGCGATCGCGCGGATATCGGCCTTGGTCACTTTGCCGACTTTGCTTTTCAGGGATTCTTTCGATCCTTTTTCAATGCCCGCGGCTTTCTTCAGGAGCGCGGATGCCGGCGAAGTCTTCAGCACAAAGCTGAAGCTCCGGTCGTCAAAGATCTTTATTTCCGCGGGAACGATGTCGCCCTTCATATCCTTCGTCGCGTCATTGAACTGCTTGCAGAACTCCTGGATGTTGATTCCCTGCGGCCCCAAGGCGGTGCCGACCGGCGGCGCGGGATTTGCGGCGCCCGCGGGAAGCTGTAATTTGATGATTGTTTTTATTTTTTTAGCCATGATAATAAGTGAAAAGTTAAAGGTGAATAATGAAAAGTTATTGAATTCGCGAAGCGAATACCTCCGTTTTTAGTTTTTCACTTTTCGTTTTTCGTTT
>DAICZW010000001.1:0-9020 GCA_027310965.1 bacterium
CTTTTTGTGATAATATCAAAAGACCTGTTTTGTTTTTTATATTTTTCCATTAGTATAATAATGCCTCGGGAGCTTAGGTAAGTGGTATACCGGTTGTCTCCAAAACAACGATCGGAGGTCCGATTCCTCCAGCTCCCGCAGTATTAGAAATTTTCGGGACAAATCCAATCTTTGATTGGCAGTGATTGATTTTTCGGAGGTTCGAACCATCGCAACTTCGTGTTCTACGGCATTTTTCTTTTCGACGATCTTCTTCCACGGAAAAGGTTCGATTTTCCGTCGTGGTTACAATTTCAGCCCGGGATTCAGAGGCCGCTATTCATTTATTTATTAACGACAAAAATCTTTCGAAATCATCCGTTGCCTGGGCACCTGGAAGCCGGTAAAGTGCGTCTGTGGTCGTCGCGAGGTTTGCGGTGGCAGTCGGGAGCGCCCATCCGAGATCGGTGCGCGCCGCACGGTAACCGGCTGCTTTGAGCATCGCGATGTCAAGGGCATTGTAATCGCCGAAAGGATAAGCGAAGAGGTCAGGCGCACGGCCTAAATGAGATTCAATGATTTCCCGGCTCCCCTCGATTTCCTTCCAAAGTTCGGCTTTATCGGTGATGGCGGAAAGGTAGGGATGCGACACGGAATGGCTCTCTATATCCATCCCGGCGGCCTGCATTTCTTTCAGTTGGTCCCATGTCATGAAGTCCGTGGTATCCATGCCGTTCGTGAAGACAAAAAAGGTGGCAGTATCGCCGTATTTTTTAAGGAGCGGGAATGCATCGCGATATTGGTCTTCCCATCCGTCGTCGAAGGTGAGCACGACGGATTTCGACGGGAGCGTTGCGCTCGCATCGACCATTGCATCGGCAAGCGATTCGAAAGAGATAACGGTATATCCGTTCTGCTGCAAGTACTGAAGCTGTTCGGCCAAGGATTCGGGAGGAACGGTGTATTCCCTGACAAGCGGCGACATATCCGCCTTATAGGGCGCGATGCTGTGATAGATCAGGATTGGCACTTTCAGATAGCGGCGCGACGATGGCGAGGTCGCTTCGGGAAGGATAGATGGAGGCTGCTTTATTGGCAAAGAACCCGTGTCCTGTTGCGGCGCAACGGATTGCCATGCCATCATGGCAAAAAAAACGACCAATGCGGCTGCGAGAAGGCCGATTGACACTTTCCTGGCTGTAGGAGAAGGAGAATGGATCATCACGCTAAATTTAACAGAACTGAATCTTGGTATCTCTGTACCGATCCCTTAGAACCCATCTTACCCAAAATCCGTGATTTTTGACACTGGTTTACCCCTTCAAATATGAATGAATTATTGCGTAAATCTTTAATTTATGGCACAATAATTATGTGCAAAAGATAATTGTATTTTTGAAGGAATATTTTATTCCGCACGAGTGGAACGACCATCGGCCCCATATCCTGCGCACGCATGCCGTCGTTTTCTTTTTTATTGTACTTTTCGTTTCTGAAGGCGTCTTTCTTGCCGGCTTGCGTTTCGCGGCGCCGCACCCGCAGCTTTCCGGTGTCATCATTTCGAATGTATTGGTGGATGAGACGAACCAGAACCGTATCGACAATAACCTTCCGGGGCTTACCGTGAGTCCGCTTCTTCGGACCGCTGCGCAAAGCAAAGCGGACGATATGGCTTCCAAGGGGTATTTCGCGCATACGAGTCCCGACGGCATTACGCCGTGGTATTGGTTCGAAAGCGTCGGCTATGATTTTTCGTATGCCGGCGAGAATCTCGCGGTCGATTTTTCCGATTCGCAGGATGTGACGACTGCATGGATGAATTCTCCGGAACATCGCGCAAACATTTTGAACGGCAATTTCACTCAGATCGGTATTGCAACGGCGGACGGGGAGTATGAAGGCCATCCCGCGATATACGTTGTAGAGCTTTTCGGTACGCCGGCTCTCGCGCTGCCGCTTGCGGAGAACACGCCTGATGCGTCCGTCGTTTCCGCATCCGCGGTACCCGTGTCGAAAAATGTACCGGCGTCCGCGCCGAAAAAAAGCGCGCCTTTCGTCGCTTCCGCGTCGCTGCCTAAAGCGACTCCTGTAAAAATAGCGCCCGTGGTCGTGACGGCATCGAACATTTCGGAAACCACGACGTCGGTGCAGGATTTCATCGCGGTTGCCGCCATAAGATCGGCGCCCGCCGTTTTGGGTACGAGCGAGGCGTCGCAAAACACGTTGCGCGCACCGCAGTCGTCGTTCTGGCAGGGATTGCTGACGGGGCCGTACGGTGCCGTTGAATATCTCCTATTCGGCATCCTTGTCCTTTTCCTGCTCGCGCTCAGCCTCAATATTTTCATAAAGATCCGCATCCAGCATCCGCAGCTCATCATGGGCGGCATGGTCGTGGTTATTGCCGCCGCGTCCTTCATTTATCTGAACCAGTATCTTTTTTCGAGGGCAATCACGGTTTTATAAAGATTCGATTTGATGATTTTTTTGATGCTTATACGACGGGGTACCGCGGTATAACATATTGAAATAATCCACGCGCCGCGCCGCTTGCGCTTTTTTTGCTGTTCCCGCAAAAGGAGAGATGTTTTTCTTTTTTTGTTTGCACATTGCCGCGGTTCTTTTTTGGAATAAAAAACGGACCCTTTTTATTTTTAAAAAGGGTCCGGATGTGGTGCTAAATTGCGTTAGCTTAAGGAGAAGAAGAACTCGATTTCAAAATTTCACAGAAAGACATATTCATTGCGCGGTTTTTTTGTAACTGCGTTATGGTAATCTTCCCCTTCGACTCCGCAACAATGTAATGCTCTTGTTGTGGCGTGAGTTTACATGATCGTTGCGGGAACACTTTCGGTTCCGCGCAATCATTCCACTCACTCTGCGTCGTCGTCGCTGTTTCTTTTTTTATTGCCGACTTTGCTTTTGCCTTTATTGCCGGTTTTTTCTTTACTGCTATCACTACCGCTTGCGGTTTCGTCACCGAAGTTTTTATTGCAATCTTCGGTTTCGTCACTGCTTTTATCACGTTTTGCCTTATCGGCTTAACGTAATGACGGTAGTACGCGACGGGTTTCCAATGCTTTATCACAACCCGTCTTATTTTTTTCGCAGGACGCGTCGCATACTTGACCGGTTTTATCGCCTTCGTTACCG
The DNA here is from genome assembly GCA_027310965.1 of bacterium. GTDB lineage: Bacteria > Patescibacteriota > Minisyncoccia > UBA6257 > 2-01-FULL-56-20 > CAIWCR01. The sequence goes on from DAICZW010000001.1 coordinate 3,130, forward strand.
CAGGCGGACAACACGGTACGCACGCGGTCGCTGTCGTCGTCGGTGCCGTTGTTTTCTGCATTGCATTTGGCGCGTATGCGCTTAAATGTAACGCAAGATAAAAAAGACAGCCCGCGATGACGAACAGTGATGCGGCAATAATCCCGAGCAGGGTTATTATCGCCTTTTCGTACGTTTTCATTATTCCTCCTTTCCCGAACAATCGGGAGTAGAGAACCTCGACGATTAAAACAAATTATCGGCTTTTCTTCGCTCCATGCGAACGTCCCTTTTGACGGGCAACGAACCACTTTGAGAAAATCTGCAAATAACCGCTTTGACCGCACCTTTAAAAACTTTCATCACTGCTCCATGCGAACGTCCCTTTTGACGGGCAACGAACCACTTTGCGGATTACACGTTTCATAAAGACATCTTTGGTTCAAATTAAAATTAATTATTGAATTGAGATGTTTTTTGAAATTATATTCCGCCGGTGGCCCGGCCTATTTTTAAGCGGCGAGTTCGCTTGCTTTTTTTATCAGCTTCGCCGCATGGGATCTTCTCGTATCCCATCCCACGAGAGTTCTTGTAGGATCACCTAAAAAACTCACGTAGATTTCGCCGTCCGCAATATGGGCGATACAGCTAAAACTTTTTTCTTTCAGCGGAAGATTGAATTTTATTTCAGTCTCACCTCTTCCGACGGCGATCCTTTTCAACTCTTCCGCCGTAGGGTCGATAAGTATTTCGCGGTTTGCCATCGCCGGCGTTTTCGCGGTCTCTTCCTGTTGCTTATTTTTCTTTCTTGTGCCCCTGATCATTAGCCCGATCAGAGTTATTGCGGCCGTCGCGATGATCGCGGCCGCAATCAAGACAATCATCTTGATGGTTGCGACCAATTTCGCGTTTGCCGTTGCGGTCGCATTTTGATCCGCCGCAGCTTTTTTCAACGCCGTTGCGGTCGCGTTCAGTTGCGCCGCCGTCTTTGCGTTCGCGCCGGTGGCATTGGCGAGCGTTTTCGACGTTCCAACCAGTTTTGCAGCGACAACTTTTTGCGTTGTCGTAACCCTGCTCAGGTTTGTAGCTGTTTTTGCGTTGTCGTTCGCCGCAGCTTTTTGCCGCGCCGCAGCTTTTTTCAACGCCGTTGCGGTCGCGTTCAGTTGCGCCGCGGTTTTCGCGTTGGCAAACGCCGCGTTTTGCAATGCGGCCGCTTGCGTCGTTTGTGAGCCGTTATCGGCCGCATTCGCAGATGTTGCCGGTACGGTGAAGGCGATAAACATAGCAATCACCAAAAAAATAAATTTTCCTTTCATTTCTTTTTCCTCCTTTCATTTCTTTCGTTAATTAAATTTATTTGCCGGCAAGGACGCCCGTCCATCGGCCTTTCATTTCTTTCGTTATTATTCTTCTCCTTATATTGACGGCTTTTAGGCCGTTTTTATTTGACAAAGAGCGCTCGTCGTTTTATCGGCAAGTGTCAATATTATACACGCTTCTAAAATTTTGTAAAGGGGCTCGTCGGTAACCTCTCGCGTGCTCTTTCCGTCGTCCTCGCTCCTCGAAAACTCGGGATAAACTCCGGCGAAGATCCACGCTTTCCGAATTTAAGATGGAAAGCGTAGATCCTCCTCTTCAGGAGGACGACAGAGGGGATGAACTTCCTCTTTCTTGCTGAATAGTCGGGAAGCGCCACTGTTCGTCTTTGTAGCCGGAACAGCCGTCATTTTTCATACGTTTTTTCATTTCTTCAGTTTCGTCGCAAAAAAATACCCCGAAGACGAATTGTCTTCGGGGTAGTGTAAAATAAAAAGATTATTTAGACGCCTTGGAGCCGATAGCATTGCTAAAACCCAATGCTATGACGTGCAACAACGTTTTTGCCATTGTCCACGTCTTTCCTATCGTTATTCCAAGCAAGGAAACATTTGTTCCTGTTCCCATGCCGATCCCCGCCGCTGCTGTCTCCGTCATGGATGACGAAGTGAAATCAACGATCACAGTCTTTGCGCCGTGATTCGCAAGCGCGCAGATTGCCTTTAACAAGGGATGCATGTACATATTCCCTTTGCCGTTGACTTCGATTTGTTCAACGAAGTCGCCAAATGGGATTGTTCCTCCCATTGCCGCGGCAATGTTGTCCTTCCCTTGGTAGAGAATAGTCAACATTCCTCTGCCGTCGCCATTCGGCATCTCTCCGGCTTTACCGCAGGCCTCGGCGACCGTCATTCTTGCGGGCGTGAAGACGAAGCAATGTATCCCTTCCGCCGTCGCTGGCGTGACATTCAGCGGTGTCGTTGGAAACGACACCGTCACGGGATTCTTCACCGTGACGCTCGTTGGTGCCGTCGCCGTCGGATTCGCCGTCGCTGTGCCGGTGCCCGATGACGTCGACGTCGATGACGACGACGGGCTCGCCGTTACCGTGACATCGGCAAACGTCGATTTTGCCGCGGGTGGCACTACTGCAAACGATAACGCCAATGTTATCGCAAGCAATAAAAAGAAAATTTTCTTCATAAAACCTCCTTTCGACCGCCGGAAGATTATCCGGGAGCCGTTTAAATGTTAAATGGAAGCATGATGTCGTACCGCGGATGCGCGTTCCTCTTCCCTTTTTTATTTTTTTATTGTCAAATCAACTGACAACAGTATACATGGTTATATTATTTTGTCAACAGATATCGCTTTACAAATAACTGTTCGTATTGTAAGCTATATAACAGTTGTTTTGTGGTTTTCCCCAGCTCTTTGACAATATATTTTTCGGGCTCTTTTAAATTTTAACACCTAAAAGAGTCGGAAAAATCAATAATACAGAAAAAACAGATGAAAAAGTTTGCCAGAAAGTTTTCTTCCCTGAAGAGAAGCCGGTTTTTGGCGGTTATTGGGATCGTCACGATCCAATGCGCCTTAATAGGTTCCTTAGTCGGGGGAAATGGATTATTCGCTGTTTCTATCGTGCATTCAGATCAGGTCACAGCAAGTGATTCTTCGAATTCGAGCTCTACGGCATCGGCGACCGATTATGTCTATGTGAGTACTACGAGCAGCAGTACTCAGATTGACACGACCAACGCCGCCACTTCGAGTGTTTCCTCAAACACTTCGAGTTCCGCGAGCATCGCCGGAGGCAGTTCTTCTGATCAGGCCACCGCGGACGGCTCGGCAAGTTCCACTGCTTCGGGAACTGCGACATCAAGCGTCCAGGTGGTTAACACCGGCAGCAGTTCGACGAATCCTACTATTATCGACGTGACCGGTTCGGTCATTACCAGTGCGACGTCGATCGCGACTTCAAGCGCGCAGATTACGACGACTTCAAGTTCGTCCAGTACTCTTGACGCGACAAGTTCCGCGAGTTCCAGCGCGTTCGCGAGTGCGAGTGTCGGTACGAGCATCTTTACCGGTGCCAGTACTTCAACCAGTACTTCAACCAGTACTTCAACTTCCACGCCGTCATCGACTCCTCGGGCCGACCTCTCCATTACGAAAACCGTCAATAACACAAATCCCGATCAAGACGCCACGGTGGATTACACGGTGATGGTTTCGGCCCTCGGGCCTGCGACTTCGACCGGTGTCATGGCGACGGATATTTTGCCGGCGGGACTTACGTTCGTTTCAGCAACGACATCGCGCGGCTCTTATGCCAGCTCGACGGGGACATGGACGATCGGCGACATGAGCGCAAGCTCAACCGCGACCCTTACGATCGCGGCCATCGTGAACGCGTCATCCGGAACGATCACCAATACGGCGACCGTCGACGAATCGGCGTCATCGACCGATCCCGATATGGGCAACAATGCGGCAGCCGCTTCTTTGATAGTGGCGACTCCAGCTTGCACGAGTAATTGTGGTGGTAACACGACTTCAACGCCCTCCGCCAATCTTGCCGTTACGAAGATCGTTGACAATGCCACTCCTTATCAAGGGAATACGGTTCATTACACGATTGTAATTTCAGATCCCGGTCCGGCGAGCTCGACGAATGTTGTGGCAACCGATACCAATACGTTTCCCTCGGGTCTTGTTTTTGTCAGCGCAACTACCTCGCAAGGCAGTTATGCGTCTTCGACGGGAACATGGCTGGTAGGGAATATGGCGGTGGGGTCTACCGCTACGATGATTGTCACCGCGCTTGTTAATGCGTCTTCCGGCACGACTATCGTGAATACGGTGGACGTCAATGGGACGCCTGATCCGAGTGCAAGTGCGACCATCACGGTTGCGACGTCGAGTGCGCCGACGCCTCAGCCGGTTAACCCTTCTCCAGGCTGCAGCGGTAATTGCGGCGGTAGCGTGATAGTGTCAGGTGGCGGCTCGGCGTATGATTTAACGATCAACGGCGGCGCGTCATCGACCGCGACGACCAGCGTTATGCTTTCGCTTTACGGAACGGAAGCGTACACAATGGAAGTTTCGAACACTTCCGATTTTTCGAGTTCGACATGGATACCGTATTCGACGACATTGCCGTGGATTATTACCTCTGGTTCAGGCCAGAAAACGGTCTACGTGCAGTACCGTGCCGTCACGGGTACCACAATGGGGACCGCGAACGCGTCGATTGATCTTATTCAAGGCCGCATCGGTAAGGTTCTTGGAGCTTCTATAAGTTGCGGCGTTTATCTTGATTCCTATATCAGATTGGGAGCCGATAACGACCCAACTCAGGTGAAGAAGCTTCAATTATTCCTCAATCAGAATCTCGGGACCAATCTTCCGATAACGGGTTATTATGGAAGGCTCACGTATCATGCAGTGGAACAATTCCAGGTGAAGTATAAAGAAACCGTTCTCTTGCCGTGGATTCCTTATGGATTGGCGAATGAAACGACCCCTACGGGCTACGTCTATAAGACGACGAAGAGGTGGATCAATGAGCTTATGTGCCCACCGCTCGATCTTCCGCTTCCGCAGTTGCCATAATTGCCTGCAAAAGCAATAACCAACAATACCCCCGATCATTATCCGGTTTCGATCCGCGCTTATCAGCTGAAAGCGATCGAATCGAAACGGATTTTGTCGGGGGTATTGCGTTATTGTCCGGCAGGGGATGGCGTATCGTATTTTTATCAGTTTTATCGGGTTGCGCCGCGGATCGCGGTTCAGTGATCCGCGGCCGCCGCGCGGGGCATTAATCAGCCTCGCAGTATGTATAAGTTCAGAAACATATAAGACTTTTCGGCAATTCGAAAAGTCATGCAACAACACAGTAAATTCAAAGGAATCTGGTAGCCCCACGGGGAATCGAACCCCGATTTACGCCGTGAAAGGGCGCCGTCCTAACCATTAGACGATGAGGCCGCGCGGAAAACGATGACAGAGCGAGCGTGATGATATAATATAGGAAAGACCGATTTTTTTCAAAGACCAATAAAAAAGAAGAATATAGCATTGAGAATAGAGCAGGAAGATCGAAAGGGAGGAGGTATTTCCTAAATTCCGTGGTCTATGCTTTATATTCTATATTCTATTTATCACCATGCGCCGTTTCTATGAAATGATCCCGGGAATTTTGGCGTGGCTTACGCTTGTTTTGATGTTTTTATTTTCATGGCTCCTGCCGGTATGGGTTTCGTTTTTCATTATCCTTTTTGATATCTACTGGCTTTTGAAAACGATCTACCTTTCGTTTCATCTGAACGCGACGTTCGCGGAAATGAAAAAGAACATGAAAATCGATTGGATAGGGGAATTGGAAAAACGAAAAACGGAAGCAGCGGGGGAAAAGAAACTTTTCGATCCAGCGTTTTCGGTAGCCGACTCGTTTTCCGTCTGGCGCGGCGTGCAGCATCTCGTCATTTTGCCGATGTATAACGAGCCGTACGAGGTCGTCCGCGAAAGTTTTATCCGTCTGGCGCGCGCGCATTATCCCATGGAAAAAATCGCGGTCGTGCTTGCGC
>DAICZW010000001.1:9030-115866 GCA_027310965.1 bacterium
CGGCGCGGGAAACGGGAGAAAAAATAAAAAAAGAATTCGCCGCGGCTTTCGGGGCGTTTCTTGTTACGGTGCATCCGAAAGATCTTCGGGGCGAGATTCCCGGAAAAGGATCGAACGAAGCGTGGGCCGCCGCGCGCGCGAAAGAAATCATCATTGATCCTATGAAGATCGACGAGCGCAATGTTTTGGTTTCGGTTTTCGATATCGATACGCAGATTTTCCCCGAATATTTCGGCCGTCTCACATATGTTTTCTTGACGGCGGAAAATCCGTCACGCTCCATTTATCAGCCGATTCCGCTTTTTACGAACAACATTTACGAAAGCGGCGCGTTCGCGCGCGTGGTTTCGTTTTCCTGTTCCTTTTGGCAGATGATGCAGCAGTCGCGGCCGGAGCGATTAACCTCGTTTTCCACGCAATCCATGCCGCTCGCGACGCTTTCCGAGATCGGCTTCTGGCAAAAAGACATCGTGTCCGAGGATTCCCGGATATTTTGGCAGGGCTTTTTCAAGTACCACGGCGATTTCCGCGTCGTGCCGCTCTTTTTTCCGGTTTCCATGGATGCACCGGCGGCGAAAACGTTCTGGGGGACGTTAAATAATATTTACCGGCAGCAGCGGCGCTGGGCGTGGGGATCCGAGAATGTTCCTTACATATTAGAGGGGTTCCGCGCGGACAAAACGATCCCGAAAAAGAAACGGTGGTATTGGACGTTTAATGCCATCGAAGGATACCATTCGTGGGCGACCAATGCGCTTATGATCTTCGCACTCGGCTGGTTGCCGCTATTTTTCGGCGGCCATCATTTCAACGAAACGCTTCTTTCCTATAACTTGCCGCATATTACCCGCTTTATCATCGAACTTTCCATGGTCGGCATCGCGAGTTCGGCGATTCTGAGCTTTTTGGTCCTACCGCCCGCGCCGCGCGGATTGAGGATTGGGGATTACGGCGTTTATTTTTTGCAGTGGCTTTTGGTGCCGGTCACGCTTGTCGCGTTCGGCGCCATTCCCGCCATCGAAGCGCAAACGCGCCTCATGCTCGGCGGAAAATATCGGCTCGGTTTCTGGGTAACGCCGAAAAGAAGGAAGGAAATAGACAGGGTCAAGAAATAGCAGGGTATATTTAACTCTTATCCGTAGCTCTCGTCATCAATCGCAGACGATGACAATCCCGTCTGTCATTCTCAGTTTGGCTGAGAATCTATGCTTTAAAAATCAAAAGAAAAGACGGGAAGCATGGGTCGTCCGTCTTCACGGACAATGACAAGGAGCGTGAAAAGGAGGTTTTTCCCATAATATTGAAAACTTGTTCTTCAGCGTGTGCTATAATAAAATTATACGTACGAATCGAAAAGCATCCGCCCCGTCAGAAATGCGATCCTTTTTTGGAATATAAGAAAATAAAAAAATGAGTATTCGTCATCATAAAACTCTACGTTCTCATCGGTCGGTATTTCATATGGGGTTCACCCTCGTCGAGCTTCTTATTTCTCTCGGTATTTTTGCGTTCATCAGCGTCGCATTCATCACCATCCTGATCGCCGTGACGCGCGTGCAAGTGCAGCAATCGTCGGCGGTTGAGGTGGGAACGCAAAGCCAGGCCTTGCTCCAGAAGATACAGTATTACGTCGAGCAATCGAGCTTGATCGACATACCGCAGGATACGCCGACTTCGACGCTCAAGCTTTATACGGGCGTGGATGCGCAGGATCCGACTTATATTTCATTGCAGAACGGAACCGTCTATCTTCAGCAGACGGCGACGGGGACGCCGCAGGCGCTCACGTCGAACCGCGTGACCGTTTCCGATCTCACGTTCACGAAGCGCGCGAACGCGCCGTCGCACGATTCGGTGAGCGTCGCTTTCACGATCGCGTACAACACGTCGAATATCGAGCAGGCGTTTTCCCAGATGCTCCAGACCTCCATCGCGCGCGTTTCGGCGGCGACGTTCGATTCGAATATTCTTCCGTCGTCAACGGCGACCTATAATCTTGGCGTCGCCGGCAACATATGGAATTCCGTCAACCAGAGTATTTATTTCAGCGGCACGAACGTCGGTATCGGCACCGCAAGCCCCCAGGAAGCGCTCGACCTCAACGGGCGGCTTTACTTCGAGCCATCTTCCGCTCCCGCTACGACCGCGGATCGGCTCTATAACGTCGGCGGTAATCTGTATTGGAACGGCCTTCCATGGGGGGTTTCCGCGACCGGCACGGCATTTTATGTTCCTTACTGGAATGCGGCGGGCACGGCGCTTTCCGCGAGCTCGACGCTTTTCATCAGTTCATCAACGGGCGATGTGGGGATTGGGACGACGAGTCCGGGGGCGGCGCTGGATATTCATAGATCGGATAGTTCCTATTATCAGGCTTTGAATATTCAGAACGACGCGACGGGAGGTGGCGATTTTACGATCATGCCATTTGCAGGCAGCTTAGCAAATGCGGTCGCGGGAGATGTATTGATAACGAATGGTGTAGGTAATTTGATTATTTCACCTAACGCTTCCAGTAAGAGCATTGAGTTTGTTGGCGGGACATGGAATAATCCTGTTTCGATGATAATTAATTCCTCCGGCAATGTCGGAATCGGCACCACCGCGCCAGGCTCGGCATTAACAGTTGCGTCAGGAGATATAGATATTTCTTCGGCGTCGTATGGGCTGATCCTGAAGGATACGAGTACGGGGACCTGTTATCGGGTTCAGATAACAAGCGGCGCTCTTGCGACCACCACGGTAACGTGTCCGTAACAAGAACCCGCCTCAAAAATAGATTTTACAAAAAATCCGCCGGCCTATTTTGAGACAGATTTCATGTGGTATTATCAACGCTATGTGGGAAAAACATAAAATAACAATAGTCATCATCGGAGGAGCGATCGTTATCGTTCTTCTGTTTGTTCTTCTGTTTTGGCCCGGCGCGAATAATCCGCCGCCGAAGAATTCCGGTTCCGCCGCGCCGGCCGCGGCAAGCGGTTCGGTTCCGCAATCGGCAACCAGCGCGCCGGTTCCCGCGAATATTGTCGTGCCGAACGAAGGAGATAAGAACGTTCCTCAAAATGTTGCCGTCCCACAGGTGCAAGGCACCGCCGCTCCATCAAGCAACGCGAGTTATAGGCAATTTTCTATCAGTGCGGATAATAATGAGTTCATTCCTACTACCGTTATCGTGAAAAAAGGGGATACGGTCGACCTCGAAATAACGGCGGTAGATAAAAATTACGATTTCACCCAGCCAGATTACGGTCTTGCGGTGGTGCTTACGAAAGGAAAGACGCAGAAAATTCAGTTTCAGGCGACTATGTCCGGCAAGTTTACTTTTTATTGCGTTTCCTGCGGCAGTTCGGCGAAAGGCCCGGTGGGGTATATCGTAGTAACAGAGTAAGCTATCATCTTTGATTTCGCGAGGATGACAAAGGGATAGCAAGGACGTATTAAATAATTATTAACTTTATAAAAATAAAAACATGCTTAAAAACAAAAAACTTTTCATTGTTCTTTTCTTCGCGGTGTTGGTCGTTCTTGTCGGTATCGGTATTTTGATCGGCGTCGAGGTTGCGGGAAGCCAATCGGCGAATCCGTCCGCGGCGTCGGGTTATACGGCGGTTTATATGACGAGCGGCGATATTTACTTCGGTAAATTGTACTGGTTCCCCAAGCCGTACATTGCCGACGCGATGTACGTCACGAAAGGCACTGGCCAGAACGGACAGCCTCAGTATGGCATAGCAATGTTCAAATCGGTTGCATGGGCTCCGACCGGTGATATCTATTTTAACCCGGCGCAGGTACTCTTTACGGCGCCGCTTCGGAACGACAGCCAGATTGTCCAGGAGATCGAAAATCCGCAAGCGGCGGCAAGCGCCGCTTCTGCGGCACAAGCGGGCAGCGTTCCCGCGGGAACATCCGGAACGAACGGGGCGGCGGGAACCGCGACTTCTTCCTTAAATACCGCGCCCGCGTCGGGAAAATAGGAATTCGATAGATTTATAGATCAAGAAATGCCGGAGCGATGGCGGTATACGCCGCCATCGCTCCGGCATTTCGTTTTCAAGCCCCCGTCAGCTTTACAAACCATTCCCGTTTCACTAATCTGAACTCATGTTAAGGCGTAAAAAACAAAAGAAAATCATTGCTTTTGAAGAATCGTTGAATGACGAATGGAACCGCGATGCGGGCGTGGCCGAAGTTCCGCTGGGAGACCGTCCGTTTCTCTATCTCGGTATCGCTATCGCCGTGATTGTGATCGCAGTTGCGGTAGAAATAATATCGCTTGGCGCGGACGGCGCTTATTACACGGCGAGGGCGCAGGCGAATGTCGCTCAATTGAAGGAAACGCCCGCGCCGCGCGGGATCATCTACGACCGCGAAGGGGATGTTCTTGCCGACAACAAGGCGGCGTTTGCGGCGATGCTCGACCCGCGTGAATTTCTCCAAAATGAGAATTTGCAGACGAGCACGCTCGCGGCGATCCAGAATATTTTCGGCATTGCGCCGGACGGCGTGTGGTCGCTCATCAACCAGGGAAGCGCGCAGGATTTCGCGGCGCCGATCGTTTTAAGCGAGAATGTCGACCCGAACCAGCTGGTGAATCTTGAAGCGCTCAACCTTCCGACGCTGACCGTCAAGAGTGATTTCGAGCGTGATTATCCCGCAGGTCCTGCATTTTCCACGGTGCTCGGATATGTGAGCCGCGTGAACGGGGACGATATTAAAAATAATCCGGCGCTTTCCGGCAATGATTTTATCGGGAAAGCCGGTCTTGAAGCGTTTTATGACAGCACGTTGCGGGGAACGCCGGGCGTGGATGTTTCTTTCAGGAATGCGCAGGGAAATGTCCTGACGAAAGAAATGAAATCGCCGCCCGTGATCGGGCATCCGCTGCAGCTTACGATAGACGGCGGTCTGCAGTCGTATTTCTATTCGCAGATGCAAAGCGACCTCGCGAGGCTGGGGCGGCAGGTCGGCCTCGGCATCGCCATGGATCCGCAAACGGGCGCCGTGCTGTCGCTCGTGGATCTTCCCGGTTTCGATAACAACGTTTTTTCGGGCTCGGGGAATTCCGCCGCGATACAAAGTCTTTTGTCTTCGCCCGACAAACCGCTGTTCGATCGCGCCGTGAGCGGTCTTTATAATCCGGGCTCAACGATAAAACCGCTTGATGCCGTGGCGGCGCTGCATGAGGGCGTGATCGATTCCACACGCGCAATATTTTCGCCCGGATATCTTATGGTGCCGGATCCGTATAATTCGAGCACGCCGACCCGCTATCTCGACTGGAGGTATCAGGGAAGCGTCAATCTCGCCGCCGCGCTTGCGCAATCGTCCGACGTTTATTTTTATATTGTGGGAGGCGGTTCGCCGCCCGTAACCACGCCGCTCATCAACGATCCGAGCGATTACGGCATAAGCGGGCTCGGTATCGGCCGCCTTCATGACTGGTGGGAAAAATTCGGGCTGGGAAAGCCGACGGGGATTGATTTGCCCGGCGAGGCATCCGGATTTCTTCCGACACCCGACTGGAAACAGAAGAAAATGGGGACGCCGTGGCTTTTGGGCGACACGTATAACGTTTCCATCGGGCAGGGCGACCTGCTTTTGACGCCGATCCAGCTTTTGGATTATATCGGAGCGATCGCGAACGGCGGAACGATTTACCGGCCGTTCTTGAACGCGTCGTCAACGCCCTCGGTTAACGAGGATCTCACCTCGCTACTTCCCGAAATAAAACAGGTCCAGCAGGGAATGCGCGAAACCGTAACGTCGCCTCAGGGAACCGCCTATACCATGGATGACCTGCCTTTTCCATCCTGCGCGAAAACCGGCAGCGCACAGATAAAAGACAATAAGGAGGAGGACGCGTTTTTCGTGGGTTACGCCCCGTGCGACAACCCGAAGATAGCCATACTTGTCCTTATAGAAAATTCCAAACAAGGAAGCTTGAACGCCGTGCCGGTGGCGAAAGACGTTTTGAATTGGTATTATGAAAACAGGATAAAAACTAAAAACTAAAAGTGAAAAGCGGCATTCTTATGCCGCCACTGCGTTCCCCTCTGTCATCGTCCCGTTCGGCAGGACGATGACAGAATGAAGCAAGTATTAGTATTATAGGACGTACGCACGTGTGCCGGGTACGAGGCATTTTCCGAGGATTTTGGAAGCCGTAGTCCGATTACGGCGATGAAAATTGCAGGAAAATAATGAAGTAATGGGTCCTGTCCATTGCGGTTTGAAACATCCGACGTTTTTTAAATATTTTTATTCAAACGCGTAAGTCCTAATTTTTTTTATCCAATTAATTTCATGTCGGAACTTCGCCAGGATATCGCATCGGGGGATTGGGCCATTATCGCGCCGGGACGCGCGAAACGGCCTGTTTTTCTTGATAAAAAAAATACGCCGCGCATGCCGACGCCTCTCCGCGCATGCCCCTTTGAACATCTTCAAAAATCCGGCAATGGGTCGCCGATCGCCGCGTATCCGAACGAGAAAAACTGGCGGATTGTCCTTCTTCCAAATAAATATCCGGCGCTGAGCCACGAAGCGCTTTCCTGCGCCGTGCCGTTATCGCACGGAATTTATCACGCAAAGGCGGGAATCGGCCATCATGACCTTGTCGTTACGCGCGACCATAAAAAAAATTTCGGAGACCTCAGTCCCGCCATGGCGGCAAAGGTTTTTGAAGTGTTCCGGGAACGGCATCGCATGATGGCGAAAGATCCGCGCAGTTCGTATGTTGCCACATTCTGTAATTGGGGGCCGTCGGTCGGCGCTTCAATCGGACATCCCCATTACCAGATCCTTACGCTTCCCATCATCCCGCCGCATATCGCGCGTTCGCTTGCCGGATCGAAGGCGTATTTCAGGAAGCATCGCCGTTGCGTGCGGTGCGACATCATCCGCGAAGAGCGCGCGTATAAAAAAAGGATCGTCGCGGAAAACAAATTCGCCGTCGCCTTTGCGCCGTATGTCTCAAAAAGCCCGTTTGAAGTGAGTATTTTTCCGAAAGCGCATATTTCCGCGTTCAGCGAAACGCCGCCGGATGTCATTCGCGCGGCGGCCCTGCTTTTGCAATCGGTCTTGCGGCGAGTAAAAAAATATGCGAACGATCCCGACTTTAATTTTTTCATCCACGGCGCTCCGCTTGATCACGGCAAATATTTTTATCATCACTGGCATATCGAAGTGGTGCCGCGAACATCCGTTTTCGGCGGGTTTGAATATTCGACGGAGATCGATATCAATATCGTCGATCCGGATACGGCAGCGGCGATTTTAAGAGGGGAGAAATAGAATAGAGCATTTAGAATATAGAATAGAGAATTTAGAATACGGGGGAAACTACTTTCATTTCCGCGGTTATTGAAACGGAAGTAATTAATAATAATAATTATGGCGATGATGGAAAAAATTATGAAACATAAGGCGGTCAGCGCCGCGTCGCTCGCGGCTATTGCGCTCGCGCTCGGAGGTTTTTGCTGGGCGTATTTTGGATTGCAGGCCGCCGCCGGTGGTTCGCCGCTCGTCATTCATTTCGACGATATGAACGGGATCACGAAAATAGGCAATCTATGGGATATAGCGACAATAGGAATTCTGGGCGTCATCATTACCGTCATGAATTTTTTTATTGCGACGGAACTGGAGGAACATGACCGGTTTTTGGGGAAGATTACCGCCGCGGCATCCGTGCTTTTTGCCGTCTTGCTTTTTATCGCCTTTGCGGCTATACTGAGCATCAATTGATAACAGAACTTTCGCAATCGGCGCATTTCTTTTCTGTCATCCCCGTCTCGTATCGTGGTACGGGATAAACTCGGGAGAGGATCCACGCTTCCAATCTTTTCTTATTTTCTTTTAAACTAATTCCATGACAAAAGATTTCGCGATTATACAAACCGGCGGGAAGCAATATAAAGTTTCTGCGGGAGAAAAGCTGAAAGTGGAAAAGCTCGGCATTGCCGAAGGCGGGGCCGTTATTTTCGACAAGGTGCTTTTGAAGTGCGAGGGCGGCGTGGTCACGATCGGCGTGCCGTATATTGTGGGCGCTACCGTGGAGGCGAAACTCGTAAAGAACGGTCACGGCCGGACGAAGATCGTTTTCAAATATCATTCCAAAACGCGGTTCCGGAAGAAAAAAGGCCACCGCCAGCTTTACTCCGAAACGGAGATTGCGAAGATATAGAGTATACAAAAAGTCCCCGTGAGAGCGGGGATTTTTTTGTCTTTGCGACCTTCCTTCTATTGTGCGGTCTCTGCTGTCTTATTTCGGACGACCGTCCAAAACAGGATAGCTGAGAGGCGGTGCCATTTATAATTCGTCCTCATACTCTTCCGGTTTTTCGATTACGGGAATATCGAGACCGATGGCTTCGCCGGTGATGCGGTAGATATCCTTATCGACTTTTTTGAACTCCTTGCTTGCGTTGGTGTAGGCGGCGACGGTTGTCCCGAGATGGTTTCCGATTTTCACAAAATTACTTTCATAGGACTTAAGATGCTGGAGTAATTTTTCGACATTATGACGGATTTCTTTTGCGGACTCTTCGATCTGGAGCGCTTTTAATCCCTGAAGCACGGTTTGTAAATATGCCAGGAACGACGTGGGAGATACGATGATGACATGTCTCTCTTTAAAAGCGTATTCGATAAGGTCGCGCGCATTTACCGTGGTCGAGCCGACCTGGGAGACAAGAAGATCGTAATAGATCGCCTCGTGCGGAATGAACATGAATGCGAATTCCATAGTATTCCTTTCCGGCAGGACGTATTTCGACGTTTCGTCAATACGATTTTTGAGATCGTCGCGGAATGCCCGTTCGAGCCGTTTGCGTTCCACGGGGTCGGTCGCTTCCGCGAGCCGGTTATAATTTTCCAAACTGAACTTCGAGTCGACGGGGATGACGCGGTCCTTCATAAATACGACAGCGTCGACAATGAGGTCATTGCCTGTCTTTTCGTCTTTGCCTAGGTGATATTGCATCTCGTAGCTTCCGGGCGGCAAGACATTTTTTAAAAGAGCTTCAAGATAATATTCGCCGAGCACGCCGCGCTGTTTTGGATTTTTGAGGATATCTTGAAGGCTTTTAAGCTGGTCTGCAAAATTGACGACTTGCCGGTTTGTTTCGTCGAGCTTTGTAAGCCGCTCGGTAACGTCGCGGATTATTTTCGTGCTTTCGCCGAATTGCATATGGATTGCTTTTGTCGATTCGCCGAGCCTTGCGTCCAATGTCCGGTTCAGTTCGTTCATTTGGTTATTGATCTGATTCTGCTGGCTCGCGATCTGGTTTTGCAGCATGACGAGCGCCTGGCCATTATTATCGGGTTTCTTTTCGGATTGCTTTTTAAGTGTCCGGGAAATAAACCAGAATCCGGCGGCGAGGGCAATGAGGATGACGATAAAAAAGAAAATTTCCATAATATATCCATAATATCACCATTCTTTCTGTTTTGAAACGGTTCGCGTTAAACTTGACGCGGAGCATGGTCGTGCCCTATACTTTCTATTATTATGTTGGCAATAAAATTACAGCGGATCGGGAAAAAACATCAGCCGAGCTATCGGCTGGTTACGGCCGTAAAGAAATCAAAAATGGGCGCGCCGCCCGTGGAAGATTTGGGATCGTATAATCCGCGGACAAAAGCGGCGGCGTTCAAAAAAGAGCGCGTTTTGCATTGGCTCTCGGTAGGCGCCCAGCCGACCGTGACGGCGCATAATCTTCTCGTAAAAAACGGGATCATTTTGGTCTCCAAAAAAGCCGTGAAAATGAAGGCGGCTTCCGTGAAAGCCGGAGGGAAAACTGAGGCGTCGGTTGCGGTTGCGGCTACGGTATAAGAAACCGCCGCCGCGATTTTACCTTGCACTTTTTGAAATAAAAAATTCCGATTGAAAACGAAAAGGTCGATGGTCCGATGGTGGAACCGTAAAATTTATCATCGGGCAAAAGAAAGAAAGAATAACCAGTGAATCTATGGCGAATATATCTGCCGCGCCGGAACAGGAATTTCTCGAATATTTGGTGAAGTCGCTCGTGGACCATCCTGATGATGTGAAGGTCGAACGGAAGGTTGATGAGCGGGGCGTTTTGCTCTCGCTTCACGTGAACCAGTTGGACATGGGTCAGGTGGTCGGCCGCGAAGGAGTGACCGCGCAGGCGCTCCGTTTGCTTCTGAGGATCGTGGGCGTAAAAAACAATGCCCATGTAAACCTGAAGATTGAAGAGCCGGAAGGAAGCACGCGTGCTCCGAGGGAGACCGCACCGGAATCCGGAGCGTAAAATTATCGAGGCGGAACCTCGATAATTGTTCTATGAAAAATGCCCCGCCTCTTGCGTCGGGGCATTTTTGCGCCTATAATCTTTTCATAATAAACGAATAAATCTATACCTATGCTTTCTTATACCGACCTCACGAAAGGAACCCTGTTTATTCTGGATGGCGCTCCGTACGAAGTTCTGGAGACGCATTTTTTGCGCATGCAGCAGCGGAAGGCGGTGGTGCAGACGAAGATACGCAATCTGATGACGGGGAAAATTCTGGATCGGAACTATCAGGCGAGCGACACGTTTGAAGAGGCGGAAATAGAGCGGAAGCCGGCGATTTTTATTTACGAAAGCCGCGGACAGTACTGGTTCAACGAGGAAGGAAATACGAAGAACCGTTTTTCGCTTGACGCCGAACTCATGGGCGAGCGCGGAAAATTTTTGAAGCCGGACACGAAAGTGACGACGACGTTGTTTAACGACAAAGTGATCAAAGTGGAAATTCCGATCAAAATGGAGTTCAAAGTCACGGAAGCGCCGCCCGCGATCCGCGGCAATACCGCCCAGGGCGGCACGAAACAGGTGACGCTTGAAGGCGGCGCAAAAGTGAACGTCCCGCTTTTTATCAACGAAGGCGACATGATCCGCGTCAATACCGAAACGGGCGAATACACGGAACGGGCGTAAACCCTCTTGTCATTCTGAAAAATGCGAGTTTTCGGGCGTTTATCCAGAATCCAGTTTTTAATTAAAAGAGAATTAATCCTGGATCCTGGATATTTTTCGCGGACTCAAAATTTAAGGATGACAGATTGGTAGGCTGCATATGAAAAAATTTCCCAAAAAGAAAACCGTATTTGTGGCGATGTCCGGCGGCGTGGATTCATCCGTTGCGGCGCTGCTTTTGAAGAACGATGGCTATGATGCCGTCGGTGTTTTTATGCGTTGTTATAATCTGGACGGTTGCTCCGAGCAGGATGCCGAGGACGCGCGGCGCGTTGCCGAACATATCGGCATCCCGTTTTATGTTTGGGATTTCGAGGAGGAGTATAAAAAGCGCGTGGTGGAATACATGGTGGACGGCTACCGGCGCGGTATCACGCCGAATCCCGACGTGATGTGCAATAAGGAGATAAAGTTCGGATTGTTTTTCGAGAAGGCGCGTGCGGCCGGAGCGGATTACGTTTCCACTGGTCACTATGTGGAACGCAGAACGCAGAAAGTAGAAAGGAGAAAGGAAGAAAGAAGTGGAACGCAGAAAGTTGGGAAAGGGGCGAAAAAGAAAGATTCCGCCCTGCATTCTACATTTTACGTTCTGCAAGCTGCTAGAGATAAAAACAAGGACCAATCCTATTTTCTTTGGACGCTGACGCAGGAGCAGTTGAAGCATTGCCTTTTTCCGATCGGAAAATATAAAAAACCGGAGGTGCGGGCGATGGCGCGAAAAGCCGGGCTGTCCACGGCGGAAAAGAAGGATTCGCAGGGGATCTGTTTTTTGGGGAAGGTATCGCTTGCGGATTTTTTGAAGAATTATATTCCGGAAAAGAAAGGCGTGCTTATGACGACAACAGGCGAAACGATAGGGGAGCATGCCGGCGCGGCGTTCTATACGATAGGGCAGCGACATCTGGGGACACGTTATAACGTTAAAAGTTTAAAGTCGAAAGGAAGCGGAGAGCAGAAGCCGTTCTACGTTGCGGAAAAGAACGTGAAAAAAAATACAGTAGTGGTCGCCGAAGGAAGCGATCATCCGGCGCTCTATAAAAAAGAGATCAAGCTTACGGATGTTCATTTTATTGATCCTTTATTTACTCATTCAATTGAATTAACAAATGAAGGCGTGCCGGTGCTTGCCCGTGTCCGTTACCGCCAGCCGCTTGTAAGAGCACGCATAATGTATTCCGCATCGCGCGGCAAGGATAATAAGGATAAAAAGCGGAAGATAATGCTGGTTTTTGACACGCCGCAGAAATTCGTCGCAGCGGGACAATCGGCGGTTTTTTATTCAAAAAACGGGCACATGTTAGGCGGCGGGATCATTGTTTAATGCGTTTTTATGCAGATTAAAAAATCATTAAACGGTAATTGACTTTGATTGGGGCAATAGTATTATGGTTCATAAGGACGGCAGTCTGCGTAATGGCGGGCTTCGCTGTATGGTACATAAAGCGACCACTTTGGTGGTCGTTTTATGTTTTCGTTGGAGAATTTTAGATAGTTTTAATCGTATTTTTGTTATTTTGATCTTGCCCGTGGATGATGAGCTCGTCGTTTATATAGTAAGATCTTGTTCTTGCCAGACGAGGAATCGGATGTCCCGCAAATGCCTGCGAGCCAAAGGCGAGTGGTGCAGTTGCGTGGATTCCGTTTATCTCCGAATGAGGACATTGCATAACCTTATCGCAGGCAAAGACAGGATCCACGTAAATCTACCCTCAGGCGATGCGCCTTCGGAGATTTTCGGGACAAGTTCCGGCGGGTCCGCAGCTTTTTTAGTGAAACAGAGGTCGGCAATTTTGAGGCGATTTTTTATTCCATCACCTCTTAAAAGATTGGAAGCGTAGGTTATCCGCTTTCGCGGATAACGACAACAGAGGGAGGGGCTTGCTGATCGCGCTCAACTATTTTTAATAATCGCTTTCTTCAGTTTGCAATACTTACAATCCGGATCGTCGCAGGTGCGGTCCCAGAAGGCGAGGTCTTTGATCTCTTTCGCGGCATCGAGAACGGTTTTCACGAGTTCGTCGACTTCTTCTTTTGTGATGACGAACGATTCTTTGCGCTGGCGGCCTTTTTCGTCCGGTTCGATGAAGTCGATTTCGCCGGACGTCATTTTATAATCGCTTCCTTTATCGAGAAGGAGCCGATAGAACACGAGCTGGCGTTTATAATCGCCACTGCCGCTTTCTCTTGTTTTTCCTTCGATGTAGTTCCGCGATTTCGGTTTTCCGGTTTTATAATCCGAGACGACAACGTTTTTACCGCCATCGCCGATTTCCAACTTATCTATTTTTCCTAAGATTTTTATCCCAGGAGCAAGGGCAATATTATCGATCTTGAATTCGTTCATGGTCTTTTGCGTCCATGCATCGCGATAGGCGTCATAATAGCTCGCGAGCGCGCCTCTGCCTTTCTCGAGCGCTTCCTCGTAATCGTTTTCCTCGATGGGTTCGCGCGCTAGCGCTTCCTCGAATCGCTGGACGAGATATTCTTTCGCTGCGATCTTTTTGCCATCGCCGTTCTGCCGGTCGAAGAAATTTTTCAGCGCGGCATGGATGGCGTTGCCGTAAGAGAGATGCTTGTTCGGCGCTTCCGGGATGCGGATGAGGTTGACGTAGAAATAGCGCCACGGGCATTCGAGGTAATTATTGAGCGCCGTGACGGAAAGGCCGCGTTCCTCAAAGAGCCGGTTCAGGAATTCCTTGTTGGCGAGCTCCGGTTCGCGCGCGGGCGCGGGCGCGAATTCGACCTCGCGGTGCGCGGCATATTCTTTTTCATAAGGTTCGGCGTCGCACGGCGCGATGAGCTCGGGTTTTATGTCATTTATAAATTGTGATGGCAGTTGTTCGCGGCCGTTGCGGCCGGTCCCGCTCCATGTGATGAATATTTCTTTCTTGGCTCTCGTTATGGCCACGTAGAAAAGATTGCGCTCGTCATCGTCTTTTTCGAGTGTGGTTTCCGCATCCTCCAGAATCGCATAAATTTTGCGGGGAAGTTTGATGTGTTCCAACCGGCGCCGCGAACCCCATTTTCCGTCGATTGCGTTCACGATGAAAACATATTCGAACTCCAACCCTTTTGATTTATGTGCGGTCATAAGGCGTACCTTCCCGGGCGCGTTTCGTGTTTCGGGGCTTTTTATGGCGATATCGTGCTCTTCCACGAGATCGAGGTGGTCGAAGAAATCATGCAAAGTGTAATTCTTCCTGTTCTCGATCAGCGATTTCAGATGTTCAAAAAGACCGTGAAGTTTTGCGATCTTTTCTGTGGCGGCCGGCTGGCCCAAGAGATAGGCAAGAAATCCCGAGTCGCGCACGATCGTTTCGAAGGCGTCTCCCGCGCCGTGATTTTCCGCAGAGCGTTTCCAATCGGAAAGTTTGCGATAGAGCTCGAGTATTTTTTCCTTTGATTCTGCGCCGGCTTCATCGAACAAGGTTTCGGAGCGCGCGATGTCGTACACGTTCATTCTTTTTTTCGCCGCGAAGGATGCCAGTTTATAGATATCAAGCGGCGGGATGTCGAGAAAGTCGACATGAAGCAGTTCGAAAAACTGAACCGGCGAACCGAAATGCTGCACCGCACGGAGGATGCGCAAGAGTTTTTTGATGTCGGGGTCGCCCAGGACATCCTGGTCGGATTCGATATTAGAGGGGATGTTCTGTTTTTCAAGCGCGCGGGCGATGGGTGCGGCGTCCCGGTTTTCGCGGTAAAGAACGGCGATTTCTTCCGGTTTCACGCCGTGGGCGAGCAACTCCTTTATTTTTTCCGCGATGAAATAATATTCCGCTTCGGGAGATGAGAGCGCTGCCGTTGCAACCGGCGTTTCGGAGTATCCTTTTTGAGCGGCAAGCTCGGGATAGCCGGGGAAAAGTTCCTGCGCGGCATCGAGGATCGCCTGCGTGGAACGGTAATTATTTTTTAATGAAATAAGCGATACGTTTTCATAGCGTTTTTTGAAATATTCGAAATTCGCGAGCGAGGCGCCCTGGAAACGGTAGATTGCCTGTTTTTCGTCGCCGACAAGAAACAGGTTCGGATGCGCCGCATTATCTCCTGCAAGGAATTCAACAATGCGGTTCTGCGCGCGGTTCGTATCCTGCTGTTCGTCGACGAGCACGTAATCGTATTCTTCCTGGAGCGTAATCCTGAGGTTGTCGTCATGCTCGAGCGCGCGGGCGACGTACATGATCATGTCGTTGTAATCGTATTGTTTCGTCGCACGGAGCGATTTTTCGTACGCCTCGTATATTTTCGCGAGCTCCTCGTTCTTTGCCGCGTGTGAGAGCGCTTCCCGGTAAACGCCTTTCATTTTCCCTTTATGCGCGCCTTTCTCGTGATAAAGATCATCCGCGTTCAGGGTTGCTTCCTTTTCTTCGCGCGCGAATGCCGCGAATTGCGCCGGCGTCACGTCCTGTTTTTTGAGCTCGTTTACGGCGCCGAGCGCCGGCTTCAGATAATAATATTTGTCGCCGTACGGACGGAGCTCTTTCAGGGGAAGCGCGTCGATGATATTTTTTACGGCGCGGATCTGGTCAACCTCGTTGATATTGCTCGATCCGATGATCTCGGGAAAGCGGCTCGGGTAGGTTTTTATGACGTTATTCGCGAAGCCGTGGAAGGTCGTGATCGTTGCGCGATACGCAAGGCCGCCCGTAAGTTCCGCAAGCCGCTTGCGCATAGAGGAAACACCGGATTCCGTGAACGTGAGCGCGAGGATTTTTTCCGGCGGCGTGCCGGTTTTTTCCATAATGCTCGCGATGCGCATCGTGAGCACTTCGGTCTTTCCCGTGCCGGGGCCGGCGACGACCATGACGGTGCCCGCGATCGTATCAACCGCTTTTTTCTGCTCGGGATTGAGCCGTTCGTATGATGCGGCGAACTTTGCCGCTGTTTCGGACGTTTTTTCCATGGTTGGTTTATTTCTTTTCCGTCATCCCCGCGAATGCGGGAACGACGGAGCGGATATAGGATTTTATTTTTCAATCATCTCGTCCTTTATCTCGTTCAAAAGTTTTTTCGCCGCCGCCATTTTTTGCGGATCGTTGACGGAAAGTTCAAATATTTTTTTATGACGGATATGCGCGGCGAGTTTTTTCATTGTTTTCGCGCACAGTTTTTCTTCCACGGCGTCGGTTTTCGTAATAAAAACATATTCCTGTTTTTTTGAAAGCAGGGGATTATAGGTGTCGAGTTCTTTGCGGATGATGTCATAGTCGCGGCGGGGATCGTCGGTTTTCGCATCGATGAAATGAAAAAGGATACTTGTCCGTTCGATGTGCCGGAGGAACTTTATGCCGAGACCTTTGCCGGACGCCGCGCCTTCGATGAGGCCCGGGATGTCGGCGATGATGAGGCCGTAATACGATCCGAGATGCGGTTCGAGCGTCGTGAAATGATAATCCGCCACGGGGCTTTGCGCGTTCGTTACGGCGTTCAAAAAACTCGACTTGCCGACGTTCGGCAGGCCGACAAGGCCGATGTCGGCGATGAGCTTGAGTTCGAGGTGTAGGGAACATTCCTCGCCGGGCAGGCCGGACTGGAATTGCGTGGGGGACGTGTTGGTCGCCGACCGGTAGAGAAAATTTCCCTTCCCGCCCTTCCCGCCTTTCACGACTTGCACGCGCTCGCCGATTTTCGAAAGTTCATGGTCGGTTTTTGCGGTCAGGTTATGGATAACTGTGCCGCGCGGGACGAACAATATGAGGTCGCGGCCGTCATGGCCGTCGCGGAATGCCGGGCGCCCGTCCCGCCCGTCCTCGGCGGTGAAAACTTTTTTTGAACGGAATTGTCGGAGCGCGCCGAGGTCGGCAACCGCCTCGCAATAAACACTGCCGCCTTTTCCGCCGCTGCCGCCGGTGGGACCGAGGCTCATTTTTATTTTACTGAAGGCAACGGCGCCCTTGCCGCCCTTGCCCGCCGACGCTTTAATGATGATGTTGTCGATAAGCATAATGATGTTTTTATGTCATCCTGGAAGCCGTTTTGGCTATCCAGGATCCAGGTTAATACTCTTTAATTAAAATTCGAATCTGGATTCTGGATAAACGCTCGAAGCGTCGCATTTTCCGGAATGACAGCGGGGAGCGCATTATTTCTTTATCAGCGCCGCGAGGTCGAGCGTTTCGTCGATGCGGATCTTTTTTACGAAGTCCGGGACGTGGCTTACGAGGATCATTGCGCCGGCATATTTGTCGAGCGCGTCGGCGATTACGGGCAGATGGCGGAAATTGATGTGGTTCGTCGGTTCGTCGAGGATAAGCAGTCCCGGCCGCTGGAGTACGAGGCGCGTGAACATGACGAGTCCTTTCTGCCCTTCGGAAATGTTTTTGATCTGGTGTTTGAGATCGCCGGCGTTCAAAAGAAATCCCGCGGCGGCCGAACGGAGCGTTTCTTCGGTGCCGGCCGTCATCACTTCCGCGAGCGATGCATAGACCGTCTTTTCGGGATCGAGCGTCGAGAAATCCTGCCGGTAATAGCCCACGCGGATGCCTTTCGTTATTATTGCACCCGCCGATTTTTCTGAAGCGATATCCTGCAGCAGCGTTGTTTTCCCGATGCCGTTCGGACCGGAAAGCAGAAGATGATTTTTTTGTTTTAATACGACATTCACTTTTTTCTTCACCGGCTTCCCGTGCGCCATGAGCGACACCGCATGGATGGCGATAATCGGTCCCGCGAGGTCTTCTTCGCAGGGGATCGCGAATTTACGGATGGTCTTGTCCTCTTCCCGCGTTTCCACTTTTTCCTCTTCGAGCTTTTCGATCGCTTCCTTCATTTTGCGCGCGACGTCGCGCATATGGCCGCCTTTTTGTGCAAAAAAACTCGCTTGTTCTTTGCGGTTCATGATGTCCGTTTCAAGCCGGACGTTTTTGCGCCGTTCACGCTCAATCCGCGCCGAAATTTCCGCGACCACGTTGAAATAGTTGCCGACGTATTTTTCGACGGTGTGCGTGAAGACGTCGAGATAGAGGACGCCGTCCGTGAAGGCATTCAGGAAGTCGGCGTCGTGCGAAATGACGATGCAGGTTTTTTTGTAATCGACGAGAAACTGCGTAAGGTGTGCAAGCCCGTCGGCGTCGAGATTGTTTGTCGGTTCGTCGAGCAGCAGCAGATCCGGTTTTTGGATGAGTGCGGACGCGAGCAGAAGACGCGCCTGCTGGCCGCCGGAGAGCGAGCGCACTTTCCGGTCGGACGGAACAGGAAGGTGGACGATCTCGAAGACCTCCGCGATGCGCGGATCAATGTCGTATATTTTTTTCGGGAACAGCGATTCGAAAAATTCTTTTACCGTAAGATCCATCTGATTCCGGGGGATTACCTGCTTCGCGATCGCGATGCTCAATTTGTTTTCGATGGCGATGGATCCGCTTTCGGGCTTGAGGCCGCCCGTGATCATGCTGAACAGCGTGCTTTTTCCGGCGCCGTTCTGTCCCATGAGCGCGAACTTCAATCCGCGCCGGATCGAAAAATCGGCCTCTTTGAGGATGGGTTTTGCGTGTCCGAACTCGAAAGAAACCTTATTGAATTTCAGAATGACATTATCGTTTGGCATCGGCTTTAATCCTTCGTTAAGCCTAAAGAATAGCGGAAAAATCGGAATTAATCAATGCAAAAAATTTATTTTCGTGCCGCCGATCCGCCCTCCGCGCCACTTGACAATATTATTATATATAGCCTATAATAGGCATAGCTTTCGGGTGGTATAAATCCCATTCTTGGCTGTTAAGCTCGGCGCGTCGAAAGTTATGCACATTAAAAACTTAATAAAAATTAAAATTTCTCCGAAAAGGAGAATAAGGAGGATTGATTTATGGAAGATGATCTGTTTATCCTGAAAAATCTCAATGAAATGAGAAAAAGCAGGGAGTTTTGGATAGTGAGCGTAGTGCTCATGGTTGGCATGGTCGTTTTTTTTCTCATGATCACTACATTCAGACGCTGAAGGGATTTGTCATCTTTTTCTTTGGGGTTTCAGTCCTGGTTGGCATGATGCTTGGAGCAGTATATTTTCTTATCGGAGAAGCAATGACAAAACAGCAAAAATTGTTTTTTGATCGTTTTGGATTTGCACATCCAACTTCCTCGGCAGAGATAAAGATTCTACAGAAGGCGATAGATGAAAAACTCCGGGAATATGCACGCGAATTCTGCTGTGCTCGCGAAGCAAAAAAAGAATTCACTAAAAATACCGCGCCAATTGAGGGTTGTAAAATAATAGATGCGCGCGAAGACCTCAGGGCGTTACAGACCGATATCTGCGATACTGAATATGATTTTTGGTCCGCGCGGCATGCGGCGGGAATTTTCGGTTTCATAGTGAAAGCCGAGATTGAAGATTATTTTGATTCAATTTTGAATTAATGTTAAATAGTTTTTTTAACGGGGCGACATGGATTGTCGCCCTTTTTTATTTTAGAAAAAGATCGCGGTGGCACTTTCAGCGCAGAAAAGATATTTGAGTAACATATAAAATGAAAATTTTCTTTCCCTTCCTGCGTCGCCGCGGCGCGGGAAGGGAAAGAATCCGCGCCGACAATATTTCAGACGAGTTTGTAGCTTATTTCTTTTACGCCGTCCACTTTTTTCAATTTCAGGATCAGTTTGTCGATTTTCGGTTTGTCGATGGATTGGATATCTATTTTATTCAGCGAGAAGCGGCTCCCTTTCGTGTTTTCGGCGTGGAAGGCGAGGATATTGATATGGTTGCGGGCGATGATGGTCGAAAAATCTTTAAGTATGCCGACACGATCGTCGACCGTGATTTTGAGTTCCGCGTGCGTGGGTGCCGCCGCGCCGCGGACAAGACGGTTTTTTTCGCGCATAGCCGCGCGGATGCGGTCGCGCGCGATTGCGGTCTTTACGAACGTAAGCCATGTTTCCGAAGGGCGTTTCCCTTTTTGCGTGATGATTTCGACAAGATCGCCCGACCGGAGCTCGTGATCGAGCGGCACGATTGCGCCGTTCACTTTCGCGCCGGCGCACGCGTTGCCGATGTCCGTATGGATGTGGTATGCGAAATCGACCGGCGTCGATCCGGCGGGAAGATCGATGGCGTCGCCGCGGGGCGTGATGGCGAAAATCCGCTCCTTGAAGAAATCGATCTTCATCGTCCGCATGAATTCTTCGGATTCCGTTTGTTTTCCCGAAAAA
The DNA here is from genome assembly GCA_027310965.1 of bacterium. Classification (GTDB taxonomy): domain Bacteria; phylum Patescibacteriota; class Minisyncoccia; order UBA6257; family 2-01-FULL-56-20; genus CAIWCR01. The sequence goes on from DAICZW010000001.1 coordinate 29,169, forward strand.
TGTTCCTGCCAGCTTTGCAGCTGCCGGACCCACGCGATGTCTTCCGCGGCGGTTTTCGGGGAGTTCGTTTTTCCGTCCGATTTTTGCTTGTAGAGCCAGTGAGCGGCGACGCCGTACTCGTTCTCTTCGTGCATTTCTTTCGTCCGTATCTGGAATTCCATTATTTTTTGATCCGGGCCGATGACGGTCGTGTGCAAGCTCCGGTAGGTGTTCGGTTTCGGCATGGCGATATAATCTTTTATCCGTCCCGGAAGCGGCGGCCATTGTTCGTGGACGATTCCCATGGCGGCATAGCATTCGGGAACCGTTGCGACAATAATCCGCATCGCCACGAGATCGTAGATCTTCCCGATGTCCATATCGTGCCGCAGGAGTTTTTTATACAGACTGCTGTAGCGTTTCGCGCGGAAATCGATCGCGAGCGGCGCCACGCCGTTCTTTTTGAGCAGGGCTTCGACCTCGGGTTTTATTTTTTGAAGATATGCGAGCCGCGATTCATATTGTTCCTTGGTTGTTTCAAGAAGCCACCGGTATTCTTTCGGATGGAGATAGGGGAATGCGAGATCCTGCAGTTCGCCGCTCACGTTCTGCATGCCGAGACGGTAGGCGAGCGGCGCGTAGATGTCGTTCGTTTCGAGTGCGATTCTTTTTTGCTTCGCGGGCGGCAGCGCCGAAAGTGTCCGCATGTTATGAAGCCGGTCGGCGAGTTTAATAAAGACGACGCGCAGGTCGCGGCTTAAGGCGAGAATCATTTTTCTCATATTTTCCGCCTTATTCTCCGCGCCGCGGTATTTGATGGTGCCGAGTTTCGTCACGCCTTCGACAAGAAACGCGATTTCGCCGCCGAATTCTTTATGAATATCATCCTGCGTGACGTCCGTATCTTCCACGGTGTCGTGGAGTAATCCCGCCGCGATGGTCGCGTTATCGAGGCGCCAGCTTGACAGGATATTCGCCGTTGCAAGCGGATGGTTGAAGTACGGTTCGCCGCTTTTGCGTTTCTGTCCACGGTGCGTTTTTTCTGCGAAAACATACGCCCGCGCAATCACGCCTTGAGGATCTTTTTTTACCGTTTCTTTGATGGACATGGATTCATTCTACCGAAATTCGGGCTTGTTTGAAAATCCCGCTCGCCGCGCGCAGGCAAAATATGATATAATGGACTTATGAGGCAGTTAAGCTTCGGTTTCGAAAAATCGGAAACGCCGCCTCAGGCGTCGGAAAAAAGACCGCCCGCGCATGATGCGGAAAAAATAGAGAGCCTTTTACCGGAAAAAGAGGACGGCGAATGTTCCGCGTGCGGCAACGCGTATGCAAGTTATGGGAATTGCTACGTATGCAGGAACAGTAAAATTAAAACCGCTTTCTTGAAGTCTGAAGGCGAAAAAAAATAATCATTCGAATTTATGGATTACGCAAAAGAACTTGAAGAGCTTGCAATCGAAGCCCGCCGGTTAGGCGGGCGGCTTTGAGGTCGCGGAGAAAGCATCGCGCGTAAGTGCATTAACCGCCGCCATGGCGGATCCGGCGTTTTGGACGAATCGCGCCGAGGCCGATCTCAAGATAAAAGAACTGGGCGAGGCGCAGGAAATTCTTACGCGTTATCACGCGATCGAAACGGGCATCGGCGAGCTCCGGAAAAAATTCGATGAAGCGAAATTTTACGAAATCAAAAACAAATTTAAAGAACTGGAACTGGACAGGCTTTTTACGGAACCGTACGACGCGCAGGCTGCCGTACTTTCCGTTTTTCCGGGAGCCGGCGGCGACGACGCGGAGGACTGGGCGCGGATGTTGGCGTTGATGTACGAAAATTATGCCCGCAATCGCGGATGGAAAATAAAAGTCATCGACGATAACCCGCGTTCGCGGACCGTCGAGCTTCGCGGCGGGCATGTATACGGTTATCTTAAAAAAGAATCCGGCGTACATCGCCTTGTCCGTATATCGCCTTTTAATACGAAACATTCGCGCGAGACATCGTTCGCGCTCGTCGAAGTGGTGCCCGATCTGCCGCCGCTCGAGGAATCGAAAATGCAGATTCCGGAAAAGGATCTGAAAGTCGAATTTTACCGTTCGGGAGGTCCCGGCGGGCAGAACGTGAACAAAGTGGAAACCGCCGTGCGGGTAATCCATCTTCCTACGGGCATCACGGTAACGTCGCAGGTTCAGCGGGCGCAGGCGCAGAATCGCGAATATGCCATGAAACTTTTGAAAGCGAAATTGTTCCGTCTTATGGAAAAAGAAAAAGTCGCCGAGCTCGGCAATCTCCGGACGAAAGTAAAACCGGAATGGGGGAATCAGATCCGTTCATATGTCTTGAATCCGTACCAGCTCGTGAAAGATCACCGGACCGATGTTGAAACGGCGCGGGTTGATGACGTACTCGCGGGGGACATAGACCGGTTTATCGAAGCGGAACTGGAACAGGGATAATATAAGAGACTTTCCTTTCTCCCCCCCCGACTGAGTCTTAATTCATAAAGCATGCATCATAAAATTTTTAAAGCGTGAATCCTCGCCTCCGCGAGGACGACAGAGGGGATGGATCTTCGCCGGAGCTTATCCCGAGTTTTCGCGCGCGGGGAGAACAGTGTCAGGTACCCTTCTTCCGGCGTGCGATGCCGGCGAGTTCAAACGCGCCCAACAAAGCCATCCGCGCGGATGACAAAATAAAGAAAACAGGCTATCATGGATGTATTATTCGCTATGCGCCAGTCGGAATTATTCACGAAAACGGAACGGAACGCGCCGAAAGAAGAGGTGTCGTTGAATGCGCAGCTGCTCGAACGCGCCGGATTTATTTATAAAAATTCGGCGGGAGTTTATTCTTTTCTGCCGCTCGGGTGGCGCGTGATGCGGAAGATTCAGGCGATCATCCGCGAGGAAATGGATGCCATCGGCGGACAGGAAGTGCTGATGGCCGCGCTGCACGACAAGAAATATCTGAAAGCGACGGGGCGATGGGATGTCGACGTGGTGTTCAAGGTTGCCGAAGGAGCGGGGAAGGAGCCGTCGTTCAATCTGAGCTGGACGCACGAGGAAATTATGGCGGAGATCGCGACGAAATATGTTTCCTCATATAAAGATCTGCCGTTCGCGGCGTATCAGATACAGGCGAAGTTCAGGAACGAGCCGCGCGCGAAATCGGGGCTTCTGCGCGGACGGGAATTTTTGATGAAAGACATGTACAGTTTCCACGCCTCGGAAGAGGATCTTATGAAGTTTTATCACGGGATGGCGGTGCCGGCGTACAAGAAAGTCTTCGGGCGTTGCGGCCTACAGGCGTTCGTCACGGTCGCCGCCGGCGGTGATTTCACGATCAGCAACACGCACGAATTCCAGGTTGCTTCGGATATCGGCGAAGACACAATCTATGTTTGCGGGCAATGCGGATATGCCGAGAACAAGGAAATATCGAAATTGAAAGACGGGGAAAAATGTCCGCAGTGCGGCGGAATCATCAAAGAGGAAAAAGCCATCGAGGTCGGCAATATTTTCCCGCTCGGCACGAAATATTCCGAAGCGTTCAATCTTTCTTTTGACGACGAAAAAGGCGAAAAAAAATATGTCGTGATGGGATCGTACGGCATCGGCGTCTCGCGGCTTATGGGCGTGATCGTCGAAAAATATAACGATGCAAACGGCATCGTGTGGCCGGAATCGGTCGCGCCGTTCCGCGCGCACCTGCTTGCCCTGAACGGCGCGGACGGCGAATATATTTATAAAACTTTACAAACGGCCGGCGTTGAAGTACTTTACGATGAGAGGGTTATGACGGCGGGAGAGAAGTTTGCGGGAGCCTACCTTATCGGCATTCCGTGGCGCCTTGTCGTGAGCCCGAAAATCGCGGAAAATAAGGTGGAAATAAAACGCCGCGGCGAAAAAGAATCAAAGGTGGTGGACGTAGGCGAAGCGGTGAAGATGATAATGTTTTCGGCAAGAACTTAAATTATTTTCTCATGCGTTCCATTTTTCATTACAACTTTAAAACATTACAACACTAAAATTTTTCATGGCTTTTCTCGATTCAATTTTCAAAGATGTCGGCATCGATCTCGGTACGGCGAACGCAGTCATTTATTTCAAAGATCGCGGCATTGTCGTGAACGAGCCGTCGGTCGTCGCGATGAACGCGAAGACGAACCATATCCTTGCCGTCGGCGATGATGCAAAAAAAATGCTTGGCAGGACGCCGGCGCACATTTCCGTCGTCCGTCCGCTCGTGAACGGCGTCGTTTCGGATTTCGAGATGACCGAGGAAGTGCTGCGGCATCTTTTGAACCGTTCAAAATCGCATCCGATTGTTTCGTACCGCCGCGCGGTGCTCGCGATTCCCAATCATCTTACGGAAGTGGAGCAGAAGTCGGTCGAGGATGCCGCTTTGAATGCCGGCTGTTCGAAGGTGTATCTCGTGGAATCGCCGATTGTGGCGGCGCTTGGCGCAGGGCTTTTGATCGACGCGCCCGCCGCGAGCGTTATCGTCGATATCGGCGGCGGCACGACCGACATTGCCGTCATTTCTTTGGGCGGCACGGTGATCGCAAAAACCCTGAAAGTTGCCGGCGATCGATTCAATGAGGACATCATCCGGTTCGTGCGCGACGAGTTCCATCTTGCGATAGGGGAACCCACCGCCGAGTTCGCGAAAATCGCCGTGGGATCTGCGATTCCGCTCGACGAGAGGATGGAAGTGACGATCCGTGGCCGCGACATGAGCACGGGATTGCCGCGGGAGATAGGGATAAAGAACAATCATGTCCGCGCCGCGATCGCAAAATCACTCCGCACGATCATCGATGCCGTTCATGAAACCATAGAGGAAACGCCGCCGGAGCTTGCCGGCGATGCCCTGCGGCAGGGGATCACGTTATGCGGCGGCGGCGCGCTCCTGCGCGGGCTTGACCATCTGCTGCAAAAAGAGACCGGCGTTCCCGTCAGGATTGCGGACGATCCGCTGCTTTGCGTCGCGCGCGGCCTCGGTATCATCATTGATGATTTCCAATCGCACCGAGGGCTTCTTGATAATCCCTTAAAGCCGCTTGTCATCAATCTTTGACTTATAGATCTGTCGTCCTCCCGAAGAGGAGGATCCATGCTTCCAATCTTAATTCGTGCATCGTGAGCCACGGATTATAAAATTCTAAAAGCGTGGATCCTCGCCCTATGGAGTAGGCGAAGCCGCCATTCCATAGGGCGAGCCTTCGCGAGGACGACAGAGGTGCGAGAAATTAGTATTAGATCGTGAACGGGGCGCCTATGAAAAAAAAGAATTGGTTTTTAAGTCTGTACATCACCATCCTTTTGCTGCTTATTTTTTTTGCGCCGTCATACGGATGGCGCGTGCGGCAATGGCTCGGCGAAACACATGAACCTCCGATCGATCCAAACGGTTTGGCCTCGGAAAACATCGTGCTCAAAGCGCAGCTTGCGGAACTTCAGGTTGTCCAATCCCAATTGCCCGTTGCGCCCTCGGGCACCATCCGCGCGATGGTCTATTCGCGGTATCCGATGAATTTCAGGAACGAGCTTCTCGTCAATGCCGGCGCGCAGTCGGGCGTGACGGCGGGCAAGGCGGTTTTCTTTGGCACTACGCTTATCGGTAAGGTCGAAAAAGTTTTTAAGGATACCGCGCTCGTGCAGACGGTTTTCGACGGCGATTTCAAAATGCCCGTACGCGTGGGTTCCGCGGGATATGACGCGCTTTTGACAGGCGGTACGGAGCCGAAGGCGGGATCCATCATCAAAACCGCTGCCGTGAAAAGCGGGGACGTCATCATAAGCGCCGATCCCGCTTTTCCGTACGGCGCGCCGATAGGCACGGTCCGCGACGTTGCCGTTTCGGCGGACAATCTTTTCGAGGAAGCGACGGTTGATTTTCCGTATGATATAAACAGTATCCAGACGGTGGCCATTGAGAAATAAAATCAGGTTGTAATGTTTCGTATAGTTCATTACAACGCTACAACATTACAACATGAATTTACGATTTTTTTCCGGAATTTTCGTCTTCGCCATTGCCTGCGTGCTGCAGTTCTCTTTCGCGCCGGCGGGATCGGTCAATCTTATTTTCGCGGCGCTCATAGCGTTCGCATTCGTTTTCCCGCGCCGCGGCGGATTTTTTGAATTGCTGTTTTTTGTCCTGCTCGGCGTTTTCATAATGAACTGGCAGCCGGCGCCGAGTATCGCCATTATTGCTTTTGCCATCATTCCCTGCGCGGCGTATTTTTCCCGGATCGCATTCCCGTGGGAACCGTGGACAGGAACAATCATTTCGCTTTTCGCTGGATTCGTTATTTTTTATCTCATCGCCGATCCGCAGTCCATTATTACCGCATCGCCGTCGTTCTTGTTGAATCTTCTTTTTGGATCCGCGTTTGGATTTATGGTTTTCTTTTCCATGGACCACGCGTTCGGAACGAACGCCCGTGGTTGAAAGTTAAAATTCCGTCTCCTGTAACAGGAAGTATTTGCTTGCTGAGAAAAATAATTTTATCCCGTTTTAAGGCGAATATGCCGCCTCTTGCGCAGGGATGGGCAGAGATCCCGTTTCGAAGCAGTATTACAAACGGCGCCCGAGAGCGGTGCGGTTTTTTTGTCTGGAAAGCGTGGATTTCTCCTCGAAATATTTCGCTATTCCCTTGTCGGCGCGTTCCATTCTTTCGGGTACGGAACTTTGAGTGCAATCGTTTTATTTTCGGTTGCGGTCGTGAAGGAAAATTCGCATGCGGCAAGCGCAATCGTGCCGTTTGTGAGAAACGGGGACGGGTGCCCGCCGTATTTTATGTCGCCTGCGACGGGACATCCCGCCGCGGCGAACTGCGCCCTGATCTGGTGGAACTTGCCGGTCTTGAGGCGTATTTTTATAAGGGAATAGCGCTGCCCGCGCCGCACGGTTTCGTACGCAAGCTCGGCGCGGTCGCCGCTGTTTTTTGTTATTTTCGCCTTCCGTCCGCCGGACATCGTTTCCCTTTTTTCGATCATATTGACGAGCGCCCCGCTCTCTTTCGGCAACCGTCCCTCAATGACGGCATAATATGTTTTCTTGACCGCCTGTTCGCGGAACTGTTCGGAGAGGCGGCTTGCCCCCTTGCTTGTTTTTGCGAAGAGCGTGATGCCCGCGACGGGACGGTCGAGCCGGTGCAGAAGTCCGAGAAAAACATTCCCGGGTTTTTTATATTTTTCTTTGATGTAATTTTTGACGTCATCCATTAATGACGTTTCGCCGGAGCGGTCGCCTTGCGCGAGAACGCCGGCATTTTTCCAGACGGCGATAAGGTGGTTGTCTTCGTAAAGGATTTTAAGCAGCATCATTTTTTTGTTCGCTGTTTTTATTTCCGGACGCCCCGTCGGCTTTGCCGCGGGGAGCTTTATTCGCTCCATCGCGCGAAGATGCCGCAGGGGAGCAGCCGTCCGTCCGCGCCGGTTTCGCGTATGGTAAGTTCTCCCATTTCAATCGTCCCTTTCGCGCCGCGCATAAGCATTTCGAGATTGTTTTTATAAGCGATGGCGGAATAGCCGGAGGCATAGCCGTTCATCAAAAAGAAAAGCGGCGCGGGTGTCATCGCGGTTTTACACAGATCAAGAAACGGCAAAAAATCATCTTCTATTTTCCACAAATCGCCGTCCGATCCGTGGCCGAACGCGGGCGGATCGATAATGATGCCGTCGTACCGTTTTCCGCGTTTTATTTCCCGTTTCAAAAAAGCGCGCGCATCGTCGACGATCCACCGGATGGGAGCGTCTTTTAATCCAGACGCCTCCGCGTTTTCTCGCGCCCATGCGACGGCGACGCGCGAGCCGTCGACATGCGTCACGGCCGCGCCGGCTTTTGCCGCGGCGAGCGTCGCTCCGCCCGTATAGCCGAAAAGATTGATGACGGAAACGGGTCGCCGCGCGCCGCTGATTTTTTCGCCGATCCATTGCCAGTTCGGCGCGTGTTCCGGAAACAGCCCCGTGTGTTTGAATGCGGTCGGACGTATCCAGAACGAAAGGCCGGCGAAATCGGTTTTCCATTTCTGCGGGACGCCGGACGCGAGTTCCCATTGTGCGTTCGCTGCCGCACGGGTTCGTCCCCTTGATTTTTGTTCCGTAAAATTTTTAACGACAAGACCGGGGATGGCGAAACGCGCTTTTACTTTTTGCCATTCGTTGTGCGGCAGCCGTTTTTTCCAGAGCGCCTGCGGATCGGGCCGCGCCATGATGACGCCGCCGTACCGTTCCAGTTTTTCTCCGTCGCCGCTGTCCAAAAGTTCATAGCCGTCGCATCCGGCTGTTTCCGTTATGAGATAATCCATAATGCAAAGTATACAGGAAACGGAAGAGAGAACATAGAATCGATTTTTTAAAATTTAAATATTACAAAAGCGTGATCAAAAAGACAGCGTCGTAAGGCCCTGTCGACGCCATCGCAGATCTTTTTCTATTCCGGAAAATCGAAGCGGACAAGATTTTGGGCGGGATTGATAAGATACAGCGCGTTGTTGTCGGCGTCATAGAACGGCGCCATGCCCTGCGCCACGGTCGTGAAGTTGTCGAGGCCGGCGTCTTTGAGGTCGAGGAACGAAACGCGGTCGCCGTATTCTATGAAAAGGTGCATGGTGTCCTTATACCAGATGACGCGCCGCGCATCCGCAATATCCGGCAGATTGAAGCGGTAGTAATCGTAACTATTGCCCGTGAGCGGGATGATCTCCATACTTTTGTTTTCGAGCGCCGCGACGGACGATCCGTCCGCGGTCGGCGCGAAATATTTCACGTCGTCGGCGATATGCGTGACGCTGTCCGTTCCCGTATCGTAAAGATAAAGTTCGCCGTCGTTCTGAAGGATGCCGAGCATGCCGTCTTTCACCCATTTGAGGTCGCTATTTTGTCCGGGCAGGGTGGATGAAGCGGCTATCGATTCCGCGGACGTATCATAAATCATTATATCCGACGAACGCGCCGATTTTTCCGATTCCGTCCATGCGATCATGTTTGTTCCGGCGGCGATGCTATCGCCGATAATTTCTTTTGCGGATATTTTTGCGGTTGCGGCTGCGGATATATTCTTAATCAGCGTTGTATTTGCATTCGCGGTATCGATAAGCCATATCTTGGACGGTCCCGCCGCGACGATCATTCCCGGATCGCGCGGATCGAAAAAGATGCTCGCAACATCGCCTTTCGCCGCGCCGCTTTTCGCGAGGATGGCGCTCAGGTCGGTTGTGCCGCCGTTTCCGGATTGGTAGAGCGAATATTTTCCGTTCGTATTATTTTTTATGATTGCGGCGCTGCCATCCTTCGCTTCATCGATAAGCGTTCCTTTGCCGATTGGCAGGCCGTCGGACGACAGCGCGCCATTCGTATTTTGGACTACTACCGTATTATTCGCGGCGAAAAATTTTTGTACGGGTCCCTGCGCGACCGAAGTCGCATTTTGCGGGACGAGCACCGCGGATTTGAATGCGGCAACGAGAGAAGGGGACACCGCGGCGTTTTCGTGCCATGCGTCATAGCCGGTTTTTTCAAGTTCAAGGTCGTACGTTTTCGGAAAAAGGTTTGCAATGAGCGTGCCGCGTCCAAGGAACGAGGAATCATTTTGAATGGGTTTTTTATCGAGGGATATCCGGGCGTCATCGGGGAATGATCGGACGAAAATGCCGCCGACTTTGCTCGCGCGCCACGTTGCCGCATCGAACCGCCATCCCTGCGCATAAAGGATGACGGCGGCGCCGATGACGAAAAATAATGCGACCAGGAGATAAAATATCAGTTTTCTTTTTTTCAGGGTCATGGAATATACGGTAGAAACATCTATAATAGCGCATCTAAGGATATTTTGAAAGGATACGTACTACGTACAGGATATTGAAAAGACAAAGATACTTTTATAGAAACAATCGTTTCGATAAAAGCCTTTTTTGCGCGGAAAGTTATCCACTTTACAGGCGGAAAACGGTTGCTATACTGAAAGCAGATCCCGTATTAGATCTCGGATCAAACAATTACAAAAGGGATGGCGAATCATTGCGATTCTTGGATCGCAATTGAGCCGACCCACATGGCGTTACGCCTGAGATCTATCGGGATTTACAAAGAACCCCTGCCGTGAGCGGGGATTTTTTGTTGAATGGTCGAGCGCCGATTTTTCTGTTTCTTTGCCTCGTTTCAAAAAAACCGCAACCGTGAAAATTATCGGGGGCGGTGAAAATCTTTTTGTGAAATGAAACAAAAAAGGAAAAAGAAAAACACCGCATCCGGAAAAATGCGGTGTTTTATCGCAATCCGTGTTCGTGGAAAACGGCGGTATATTGTTTATCCATTACGAGGATGTGTTCTTTGAGCCAGTCGCCCGCATAAATCGCCATTGCGCGCGCTATCTTGGCGGTGTCGGATGCCGGATCTCGCAAGTCGTTAAGATATTTTTTCGTTATCCCGCGGAAAACGTCATGGGCGGCCCGGTGTACCTGCGCACCTTCATATTTGAATTCGTCAAAAAACTTTTCTTCCGTGCCAAGATGATAAAAAGAATAATCGCCGAGTTCTCCGAGATAGGTGAAGAGCATTTCCTTTTCCACCGCTTTCCCATCCGCGAAGCCAAGGATATTATTCGCAATCTCGAAGAAATGCTGGTGTTGTTCATCGATAAGCGTGACGCCTACGCTATAGTCGGGAGTCCATATATATTTTTCCATATTCACAGTATACCATATTGCACGGAAAAAAAATTATCGTGCGGTTGACAGCGAGCGAAGCGAGCGCGTTGGTTTTGAAAAAATTAAAGCACTTCCCACTATGTCGGGCTGCCGGGAATTGAACCCGGTCTTTACGCACCCCATGCGCACGTACTGCCGGTATACTACAGCCCGCATTTATCCAGCACCTTTTCAGAATACTTGCAGGGCCGGACGAATGCAAGGTGAATTTTTGCGGGATCGCCGGCATATTGGAAGCTACGGGAACCCAGAACTCGTATCAAAAGCAGGCCAGCGGGGATTGCCGGCCGTCGGCAGCGATAAAAAATGAATGCGTTCGCACATTCATTTTTTCAGAGCGAACCGGCGGATGAAATAAAGTTTCATAAAATTTCCGAGCGAGCGGCGTGATCTCCTAACGAGAGAAACTCATGTCTTCCGAGGAGGGAATCGCGGTGCGCAGCCGGAAATGGACGCAAGACCTGCGGACCATTTTTAGAAAAACTACTTTTGAGACGGGTTTTACTCTTTCTCGTATCTTTGATCTAAGTCGTTTACTATCTTTTTGAATGCGACAAGTTTTTGCCTCAATGCGGGATCCAGCCGTTTTCTATAAAGTTCAAGGCCTTGTATCTGGGCGCCGAGCGTTGCAATAAAATATTTAAAGAGCCTTTTTTCGAATTCCGATTGTTCCTGCCCTTTGGCGAATTCCCTTATTCCTTTTTCGATCCTGTCTTTAGGGAGGGCGATATAGAAAAGAGGGATATGGTCCGCGGCGCCCGGCACGGCTGTTTTTTTTCCGTCCTTTTCGTCGAGGCGGAGTGCGTATTTGAGTTCCGCGCCGCCATCGTCAACGTTACGTTTCTGGACCAAGTTCTTTTTCTTCTCGTAGGCGTCGCCCGTCGTGTCGCCGACCTCGTCGAATGCGCATACCAAGTTCCCCGTTTCGCGGTCGAATATCAGCGTGTCGACATTGTGTTTTTTATCGTCGTACGGCGCCGAGCGCATCACGATGAATTTCCCGCTGAGGTTTTTTGTGAAAACGGCATAGGCGAGCATCTCAAGCTTTTCGCCGTCGGTGTGTAATTTTTTTTCCAAAAGCGCCGCGCTGTCGGTGCCTCCTTCTCTTGTGCGTTGAAAATCCTGTTCAACATCGGGATAGATGGCCTTATAAGCGCCGTTGCGCATATCAATGCGCCCGCTTTTATCCACGGGGATGCCTTCGGCGCGGTACGGCTCCGTCAAAATTTCGACAAAACTTTTAAGTTTTTCTATCCCTTCTTTTTCCTCTTCGCGTTCTATCAATGGATCGATTCCTGGCTTTTCGAATCCGGACATGGGATATGTTTTATTTCGTGACTGCTGCTTTTGTGGTTTTATGCGGAGCTTTATGGAGCGATTTTATGCACTGCACGCAGATGCGCGTGCGAATGCCCTTGATCGTCGCCCATTGGATGTTGGGATATTTACGGGTCCAGTTGGTCGGATTGTAATGGCCGCGGAGAAGCCGCCGGTGGCCGACCATTTTTGATCCCTTTTCGCATTGTGCGCATTTTCTCATGGTAGTGATAGTATACGGTCATTGGCGGCGTCCGGTATCGTGCATTTCCACCGGCCGCTTTTCATTTGATGGGTCGAGTATAACAGTGTCGCCGCTTTTTTGCAAGCAGCATGGAAGCAATTGTCTGGAAATAACCTCTTACGGTCCATTTCGTCGTCCTCGCGGAGGCGAAGATCCGTGCTTTAATAAAGAAGTAGCGATGAGGAAGAGAGCGATGAGTGATTAAGAAAAAAGATTGGAAGCATGGATCCTCCTCTTCGCGAGGACGACAGAGGGGATAGATTTTTTCCTTCGGGGGGACGACGGAGAGAAAATGTCTCGTGCGCGGCACAAGCGCGTATATTCTATTGTATAGAATAAAAGGCTGGCCTGCTTTTAAAACGGATTTTACTCCGTTTTCACGCTCAGTTTTTTCGTTTTTTTCTTGTTCACTTTGGGGAGCCGGACCGTGAGGACGCCGTTCTTGAACGTCACGGTCGCGCCTTCCGGATCCACTTCCTGCGGGAGGATGACCGAACGGGTGAATTTTCCCCAATAGCATTCCTGATAAAGATAATTTTCGTCTCTCGCTTCTTTTTCCCGTTTGCGCGACCCCCTGATGGTTACGGAATCAGTCGTGGCGCTGACGTCGATGTTCTCGGGTTTTGTGCCTGCAATCGCGGATTCGATGACGATCTCGGACGGCGTCTGATAGACGTCAACCATGAGCTTCCCTTCCGGCTCGCCGTCGTCCCATTTTTCTTCCGCCTCGTCCTGGTCCGCGATCTTCGGTTCGGCGGCTTTCGAGCGCGCGGCGGCTATGGCGCCGGTTTCGGCTTTCGCGAACTCTACGCCGTAATTTTCTTCGGCGCTTGAATTCGCGACCGCGAGTGTTTCAAAAAAATTTTTTTCCGATGCGTCCATGGCGATTGATAATTATTATTTTTTATAATACGGTTTGTTTTGTGATTTTTTATCAACTTATGATATCGATCGGCTTCTCTTTCAGTTTTTCAAAATCAACCAGTACGAAAAGACCGACGACGCCGAGGAATATGATCGAGTAAGCGATATTCTCATAGTTCAGTATAAGATAATTGAATGTGGCGTGCAACACGGTGGCGAGCGCGAGTCCGAAGGCGAGGAAGCGTACCACTTTGCCGCGGATGATGCCTTTTGCCCAATAATATCCGACGACGCCCGACGCGAGGGAATGCAGGAGCGTTGCGCCAACGAAGCGGAGCGACGAGGTCTGGAAGATCGCGGCGATAAGCGCGGTCTGTTGCGGCATCGCGGCGATGGTGCCGATATTTTCGAGGGTGGCGAATCCGAGCGCGGCGACGATGGCGTAGATCATGGCGTCGACGGGCTCGGTGAAGCGCGGATCCTTATTGACGGCGAAATATGCCGCGCCGAATTTCAGGAATTCCTCTATGAATGCGAATACGATGAGCGCAATGACGGAGTATTCGCCGATGCCGGTTTCGCTGATGGCCTGCTTGAAGATCAATTCGATGCCGATGGCGAAAAGTCCGGCAATGATGCCGGCGGCAAACGCGAGCGCGATAAGCCGTTTCGGTTCGGGACGGGGATCTTCGCCGAGATAGAAAACCAGCCACGCGAAGCCGGGCGCAAGCGCAAGGATCAGCGAAAAGAGGAGCATGGGTTTATTTTATCACATTGTTGCGCCACGCCCGCGCCGCCGAGGCATGTTGCCGGGAAATATACTTCGTAAAATTTTAATTTAAAAAGAAAAAAGCCGATCCATGAAGGACCAGCTTTATTTTTATAATCCGAAAATCATCTTCAGGCCGAGCAACCCTCCGATGATCACGAAAAGCAACTTTATAAATTTGTTGCCTTTCTTTTGCACATGCCTTGATCCGAGATATGCGCCCGCAACCGATCCGGTTGCCGCGAAAATCATCATAGGAATGTCGTAATATCCGCGTTGAATGAACAGGATTGCGGCGAACAATGCCCATGAAAACGAGATGAGGTAGTAATGGGCGAGTCCATCCTTAAAATCGAACCCGTTTGTATGAACAGTCAGCGATGTAAACATAATGCCGTTCGCTGAACCGAACACTGTCTCGTAAAACCCGAGGACCAGCGCAAACGGCCATGCAATCGCCTGACGGAAGCGCGAATAGACGTGATGTTCGCTAAGTCCGAAACCTTTCCTGAAGTAGGTATATACTGCCAGGAAGACGATGATAATACCCACGACGATTGCGAGAATCCGCTGATTCACGTCAATCGCGAAGATTACGCCGGCGTAGCAGCCGATAAGTCCCACGATTGAAAATATGGCGACGAGTGGCCAATGTATTTTCCTCCCGCCTTTCAGATAATTCCTCGCCGCAGGAAGAACCCATGCCGCGGAATTCACCGATGAAACGGCGGCGACCAGTGGATACGACACTCCCATAGAAAGGAGGACTGGAAAAAGAATAACCCCCGCGCCGCCGCCCGACATCGAACTTAATCCTGCCGCGACGAACGCGATCGCGAAAATTAAAATATCTTGTAGCATTTGTTGCCTCCTTTTAAAGAATTACCGGATATCTCTCCGGCGAGTGGCCGCGAGGCCTTATTTTTTTATCTATTTAATTATCAAAGAACATTGTTATATCATAGCTTATCTTTAATTAAATGTCAAATCCTTGGACGCGACCAACCTTGCTACCATTTTTCCGCCATCAGTATTTTTTCCGGGCGGAATTTCCGCCAGACGGCTTCCGTGACGAACGGCATGAAAGGATGGAGCAGTTTCATGGAGCCGAGGAGGAGCGACTCGAGGATTGCGTATGATGCCGCTTTTTCCGCTTCCGTGCCGTTCTTTAAATTTTCTTTTTCCGTTTCGATGATTTTGTCCGCAAACGTGTGCCAGATATAGCGGTACATTTTTTCCGCGCCGAGGTGGAACTCGAAATTTTCGATATGCGCCGTCACTTCGGATTTCAATGCTTCAAATTCTTTGAGATATATTTCATGGCGCTCGTTTTTTTTCATTTCTCCGTTTTCCGCTCTCCATTCTGAATTCTGCATTATGAACCGCGCGATATTCCATATTTTCGTCGAAAAGTTCCGGTAGCCGCGGATGCGGTCTTCGGAAAGCTTGATATCGTTGCCGGGCGCAGCGCCGATGATGAGCGAAAGACGTGTGGCATCGGCGCCGTACTTGTCCGCCATTTCCAAAGGGTCGATGCCGTTGCCTTTTGATTTCGACATTTTCCGCCCTTTCGCATCGCGCACGAGGCCGTGCAGATACACTTTATGGAAGGGGACTTCGCCCATAAGACACGTTGACATAAGGATCATCCGCGCGATCCAGAAGAAAAGGATGTCGTAGCCCGTCTCGAGTACGGAATTCGGAAAATAATTTTTCAGATCCGCTGTTTCGTCGGGCCAATTGAATACCGAGAACGGCCAAAGCCCCGACGAGAACCAGGTATCGAGCGTATCGGGATCCTGTTGCCAGCCGTCGCCTTCCGGCGGCTCAATGTCGACGTAGAATTTTTCAGGCTGTTCTTTGGCTAAATCCGTCTGCGTCAACAAAGATTCATCGTCGATATCCTTATACCATGCCGGGATCCGATGCCCGAACCAGATCTGCCGCGAAACGCACCAGTCGCGGAGATTATCGATCCAATTGAAATAGATCTTCTCGAAGCGGCCGGGGAGAATTTTTACTTTACCGCTTTCTACGGCATCGCGCATTAATTCTTTCAATGTTCTTTCTTCGTCTTTTTCATTGAAAGCGCGGATCTCCGCCTTCGCGGGGACGGCATCGGAATGTCGTTTTCCGGTTTTTGCCGCAAACGGCTTGTTCACCATTATGAACCACTGCAGTTTCGGCAGCGGTTCGATGATGCCACCGGTGCGTTCGGCCGTCGCGACATTTTGTGAAATTTCCTCTTCTTTTTCGATAAGATTCGCGTTGCGCAACAGTGCAACGACCGCTTCGCGCGCTTCCGCGGTTTTTTTACCGTATACCGTTTCGCCGCCGACTGTCATCTTCCCGTATTCGTCGATGATCTGTTTAAAGGGGAGGCCGTGCCGCCGCGCGATTTCTCCGTCGATCACGCTGTGCGCGGGCGTCACGCCCAACGCGCCCGTTCCGAAATCTTTTTCAACCGACTGGTCGGCGATGATTTTAATGTGAAGCGCTGCGCCGCAGAATGCCACATCGTATTCTTTGCCGGCGAATTTCTTATACCGTTCATCGTCGGGATGGATTGCGACGGCCACGTCGCCGAATTTCGTTTCCGGCCGCGTGGTTGAAATGGCGACAGGGAAGAGTTTATCTTTTTCCGGACCGCTCAGGATTTTCCCGTAGCGGAACGTATAGAGTTTTGTTTTCCGTTCTTCATAGACAATTTCATCGTCCGAGATGACGGTTTGACCTTTCGGGTCCCAATTCACCACGCGAAAATTGCGCTCAATGAGCCCCCTGTCGTACATCTCCTTGAATGCCGTCCGGACAGCGCGGCTGCGCGTTTCGTCCAGCGTATATGCTTCGCGGCTCCAATCCAAAGAAGCGCCGAGCCGTTTTATCTGCCGTACGATCGTATCATGGCTTTCCTGCGCGAACGCGTTCACGCGCGAGAGGAATTCTTCGCGCCCGAGATCGTGGCGGTTCTTTTTTTCTTCTTTCAATATCTTTTTCTCGACTTTCGATTGCGTGGCGATGGCGGCATGGTCGGTACCGGGCACCCAGAGCGTCCGTTTGCCGTTCATGCGGTGGTAGCGTACCATGACGTCCTCGACGGCAAGCATTGCCGCGTGCCCCATATGCAGTTCGCCCGTCACATTCGGCGGCGGCAATATAATAGAGAACGGTTCCGCGTCCGCCGCCGTCACTCCGTTTTCTGCGCAGATATCGGGGTTGAAATATCCCGACTCTTCCCAGAGCTTATAAATCTTCTCTTCGCTTTTGACGTGGTCGTAGCGGGGTTCGAATTCGTTTTCGTCCATACGGGTATTGTAAGCGATTTTTCAGGCGTTTGTCATCTGTCTTCGTTTGCTATCCTGTTTTTGATGGTTGTTAAAAACAGGATAGCAAACGAATATGAACGCTTTCGCAAACCGATAAATAGGAAGGTATAAAAATACTTTTATCGAAACAATCGTTCCGATAAAAGTATTTTTGCATTGCGCGTATTAAATATCCAGATCTCCTTTCGCGGCGAGCTTATATTTTTTTTTGCGGAGGAACGCCATAAAGCCGGCGGTGGCAATCATCGCGGCATTGTCCTGGTTATACGCGGCGTCGGGAACGAAAAACGCGCAGCCGATCCTTTCGGATTCTTTCTTAAGCGTTTTCCGGAGAAGTTTGTTCGACGCGACGCCGCCGGAAAGCAGAACCGATCGCGCACCGTATTCTTTCGCCGCGCGGATCGTTTTTGCGGCAAGGACATCGACGGCGGCCTGCTGGAACGAAGCGGCGACATCGGCGCCGTCCGCATTTTTATGGCTGCGCAAATAATAGAGCACGGCGGTCTTCAGTCCCGAAAAGCTGAAATCATAGTTTTTGTCGCGCATCATCGGCCGGGGAAAATCAATCGCGCGCGCGTCGCCCTTGCGCGCAATCTTTTCTATTTCCGGGCCGCCCGGGTAGGGGAGCTCCAACAGCCGCGCAACCTTATCGAATGCTTCGCCGGCGGCATCGTCGCGCGTTTCGCCGAGCCGTTTCCATTTTTCGAATGTATCCATCTTGAGGACGATCGTATGTCCGCCGCTTGCAATCAGAGCGACGGCGGGGAAAAGAGCCGGACGGCGCGCGGCGGGTGATGTACGATGCGCGGGAAGTAAAAAACTGTACAGGTGTCCTTCGAGGTGGTTTGCGCCGATAAGAGGTTTCTTCAATCGTGCGGCGAGTTCTTCCGCGAAATTGATGCCGGTCCAGAGCGCCGGTTCAAGTCCGGGCCCGACGGTGACGGCGACGAGATCGACGGAATTGAGCATCGAGCATCGAGCATTTAGTTTTTTGAGGAGCAGCGGAAGATTTTTGATGTGTTCCCGTTTCGCGAGATTGGGAACGACGCCGCCGAACGGGCGGTGAATCTTTATCTGCGACGCAACCAGACTTTTTAAAATTTTGAATTTCGGATTCCGCAATCCGCCCGTCGCTTCCACCAGGGCAACGCCGGTTTCGTCGCAGCTTGTTTCAATGGCGAGAATGCGCATGATGTTTTTACGGATAAAACCCGGCGGTCGCAAAATTTGCGTGCACGCCGATCTTTCTTTATTCTTCCGACGATTTTTTATGCCGGGGCGCAAAATGGATATGCATAAAACTGTCGATGCCGAGGTAGCTGCCGGCGTTCGCGGCGACCAATACCAAAAGGCATACGATGATAAGGATTTCGTCATTGATAAATTGCGACGCGCTCACGGCGGAAAAATTTACAGTGGGTAAATAGCCCGCAAGCGTGAGGCCGATGCCGATAATGGACGCGAGACGGGTAAAGAGCCCTATGACGAGGCACGCGCCGATGATAAGGAATGCCCACTGGAAATAGAGCTGGACATGGCTTACCGGGATTGCCGTCGGCGCGCCGCTGCTCAGCCATTGATAGAGGCTTGCGAACGATCGCGCGCCGAGTTCACGTCCGAGCGGGACGTTAAAGATCGTACTGAAGCCGAGATAAAAAAAATTCAAACCGAGCGTGAGCCGCAGGAAAAAAATGACAAGCCGCAGGGAATGGGAAATTTTTGATTTGGCGGCGTTTTTCATGGATGATTATGGTACAATGATAACATTATAACAAATATTTTACATCAATGGAAAATCATAAAAAACATTCGCTTGGCCATCGCGCGTTCATTTTTTTCCTTTCAAAGCGCCTCAAGATCCCGTTCTTTATGTTTATACTTGTGGCGGTGTTTTGGTATACCGAACGATGGATTCCGTCGGGTCCATCGTTTTTTATATGGCAGATAGGGCAGGACTATATTACGAAGTTTTTTCTTCTTATGAGTATCGCGTATCTTGTTTTAGTGCTCGTGCGGACTTACCTGGAATATCGCTATTATACGTACGTTTTCACGGAGGAAGCGTTCGTGATGACGTCCGGTTATATTATGCGGAGCGAGGTTGCGGCGCTGTACCATCAGATCCAGAACGTGAATATCAATCGTGGCATTCTCGACCGGCTTTCGGGCGTGAGCCATGTCGTCATTTTTATGACGGGTTCCGAGAGGGGCAATACGCACAATAAGATCGTCTTGCCGGCAGTAGGGAGAGCTAAGGCGAAACTGGTACAGAAGGAATTGCTCGTTCGCGCGCGCAATCATATCGCGCATGAATCCCCGCGGCCGGAGTAGGGAATCCGCATAAGATTTCTTTAGAACCCGTCTCAAAAATAGCTTTTATAAAACTCCCGTGGGTTTCGTGGTGTTTAATGAAATTTTGTTTTGAAAAAAATCTTCGCGGTATTTGATGGCCTATTTGAGGCAAGTGTCGAGTTTTATAAAAAAGAAAAGGGCTCGCCGCGTAAATATGCGGAGAGCCCTGTGAAAAAAATCGCACGATGCGATGGATTGAATGGATCAATATCCGCCTCAACAGAGGCAAAAAATAAAAATATATTGGTCGGGCGTTCAAGGTTCCATTTGCTGCGGGACGGACACGGACGCCGAGCCGTATTCTTCGAATGCGCTGTCGATAACGATCGCGCAGAACCTCACCTCGTCGTCGAGGAAAAAGAAACACGGTGCTTCATTAAACGTGCCATTGGCGCTACAGCTGAATTCGTCTCCTGCGCAGTTGATATAAAGATCATCGCCGTGCTTGAGACGTTCGGGATGCGTGAGAAGCATAATCCCGGTGGCGAATACGCCGAGGCCGGATTCGAAGGTATTCATAATTATGCGTGCCTTACGAATCGAGCGGCCCCTATGATGCCATCCGAACTGAGCCGCAATGACGAGGAAGTCATAATTCTTCTGTTCTCCGCCGAGTTTCCGGAATATTTTTTCCGACTTTTCGGATTGGCGGAGATGTCGCTGACCGAGCTGGCCATCACGATAGTTGTAGAATCTGCCGTTGCGAGCCTCCTTAATCCTGTCGAGCACCATCTGTACCGCTTCGTTGTAGGTTTTGGCCATCGTCTGCCACTTCGGGACGGCGAACCATCCTTCGGTGTTCGGCGGAAGCGGCCGTTCGGCAATTGTCTCGTCGGCGAAACCGATGCCGGGGAAAAGCTGATGTAAGATGTTTGTCTGTTCGGTGATGCTTTTCGGTTTGTAGCCTGAGAAGTATCCATAACCGGATTCCACCTCTTCTTCTTCGGCGAATTGTGCTTCTTGTGTCATTACTACCTCCTCTTTTTTGGAATTACCGGATGCCCTCCGGTTGGAGAAACGCCTCGATATGAGACGAGTATTCAAAGGGCTTGCGCGACCCGCTGAACACTCATCTCATATACAGACAGATAAAAACCTTGCATTTTTTTCAGTTGTCAAAGAGCGGATGTATTATAACTATGTATAGCAGAGTCGTCAATCGCGTTGCGCAAATTCAATCTTGAATTGCATTATTGACGGCGGCGTTTCTGACGACTGGATTTTCGGCCGAAATACATAATCAAAGCAACAGATCTTTCATGAAGGATCTTTTTCCTTGACAATCACAGAGCGGCGGCTATACTTATGAAGTAATTCCAAAGACAGCAGGTTGTGCCGGACACGGAAATCCTGCCGAGGAATAAACGGAAGGCGTTCGCTTTCGGTTTATTTCAACGACCTTTGGATGGGTCGTTTTTTAAATAATACGGCGCGAATCCATTGTAATCCGCATTATCCGTACCAATATGAAAACAAAAATTCAAAAAACCGAAGAACTTGCGCGGGCGAAAGAGCTTTTGGAAAAGAGCCGGGCTTTGATATTCACCGATTTCACGAAAGTTCCCGCGGAAGACGTGCGGCGGCTGCGGCGGGAACTCAAGAAATCCGGCGCGCAATTTTTGGTCATCAAGAAGCGCCTTTTGTCCCTGCTTTTGAAAGAGAAGGGGATTGCCGCCGATCTTACACAGTTCAAGACGTCGGTCGGAACCGTTTTTTCCGAAAATGACATCGAGCGCGCGACCGCCCCCGCGTTCAAGTTCTTTTCCGCGCTTGAAATTCCCGAAGGATCGCCGAAGGACATGTGGATCAAGCACCTTTTGGGCGGCTATGACATGGCGAAGAACAGTTCGTTCGATACCGCGCAGATCGTTTTCATCGGAAAGCTCCCGCCGCGCGAAGTGCTGTTGTCCCGGCTTTTGGGAACGCTCGCCGGTCCCATCAGATCGCTGTTATACGTGTTGGATGAAAAAGTAAAAAGGTCGAGCTAACGCAAGCATTATTATTCCAATGGCAAATAATTTAGAAGATATCATTACAAAGATAGAAACCTTGAGCGCGGTGGAGCTCGCGGAGCTCGTGCATAAGCTTGAAGAGAAGTTCGGCATCTCTGCGGCGGCTCCGGTCGCGGCGGCGGGTGCGGCGGCTCCGGCGGAGGACGAGAAGACCAGCTTTAACGTTCTTTTGAAATCGAGCGGCGAAAGCAAATTGAATGTCATCAAAGTCGTTCGTGAAGTGACGGCGCTTGGCCTCAAGGAAGCGAAGGATCTGGTGGATGCCGCTCCGAAAGTGGTGAAAGAGGGACTGAAGAAAGAGGAAGCGGAAGAGATAAAGAAAAAACTTGAAGCTGCCGGCGCGACGGTCGAGCTGCAGTAAGGAGAGGAAATTATTATCCGAGCCAGCTCTTTTTTGTCTGTTTTTTTTCTGTCATCCTCGCGGAGGCGATGGCAGACCCGCAACAAAACCGTCCCGATGCGCATCGGGACGGTTTTGTTTTGTGTTATACTGTACACTGATATTAAACAAAAGGTCGGTTATCATTTTACGCTCATGGAAGAAATAAAAAATCAGGAAAATAAAAGTTTTTGGAGGAAATTCAACCCGCCGTTGAAAGAGCTTGAGGAGCGGCATCCGAATATCAGCATTTTGGAATTGTGGTGGGCGTGGTATTGGCGATTGGCGGTGCTCGTGATCGGCGTTTGCGTTATTTTCTTCGTCATTGCGCTGGTACTTTCGTTGTTCACGAAATAATTTCATATAGGACTTACGCGTTTGAAAAAATATTTTTAAAACGTCGGATGTTTCAAACCGCAACGGCTTGGCTCGTTCCTTCATTATTTTCCTGCGGTTTTCATCGCCGTAGTCGGACTACGGCTCAGAAAATCCTCGGGAAATGCCTCGTGCTTGGCCAAGCGCGTACGTCCTATAAAAAATTGAGATTCATGCGCATCATTGCGCTTTTAAGCGACGATTTCCTTTAATCGATTGAAGAAATCGTTATTTTAACTTATGCTTTTACAGCAGGTGTTTTTACCGTTTTTTCCTGTATCGCTTGCATTATGGCGCCGGGCGGAAGGAAAATTTTTAATTGCGCATCATGCCGCGTCTTTAGCTCAGCGGTAGAGCGTTTTGTTCACAACCCGCCTGCCGAAGCGTGCATAGCTCAGTGGTTAGAGCGCTCCGTTCACATCGGAGAGGTCCCTGGTTCGATTCCAGGTGCGCGCACAAAATTTCGCAGCGGGCAGGTCGGAGAAGCCGCAGGTTTGATCCCCGTAAGACGCACCCAATTATTAAATGACTAAAAAAATGGCTAAAAATTTTTCCGATAATTTCAGGGCCGCTTTCAGCGGGTTCAGGGAGACGGTGATTTTCGAAAAGAGTTTTAAAATAATGCTCGTCATAACCGCGCTCGTGGCGGCCGCCATGTTTTATTTTCCCACTTCGCGACTGGAAAAAATAATACTCCTGCTCACGATTTTTGCCGTGCTTATTCTGGAGCTCATCAATACGACCGTTGAAAGGATTATGGACGTGATAGTCCCCGAACACGACAACAGGGTGAGAATCATCAAAGATTTGATGGCCGCCATAGTGCTCCTCGCGAGCTGCGGCGCCGCTCTTGTCGGCATTTTGGTTTTCCTCCCGTATATTTTGAATTTATTCGCGCACTGATGCCGCCGGCGTGCGGGCGCGCAGGATGTTTTATTCGAATAATCCCGAATTTAAGCCGGATAAATAAGATACAGCGAATAGAAGTTATATAAAAAATAGGCCTCATTGCTGAGGCCTATAAAATCAACAGTTAGATAGAAGATGATACTGAATGTAGTATAACATATCCATAATTTCTGTCACGCAACACAAGAGCGCAGTTCGCGGATATGACGGGTTCCGGGATATACTGTATTCATGCAGGAATACGTGACCGAAGCAATCGTTTTGAGAAAGCAGGCGGTGGGGGATTGCGATTTCCGCTATGCTCTTTTTACGCGCCGTTTCGGGAAGATGGTGGCGAAAGCGAAAAGCGCGCGGAAAATCGCATCGAAGCTCGCCGGGCATCTGGAGCCGGGAAATATCGTACGTGCGCGGCTCATCGAAAGGAACGGCTTGCTGATTGCGGATGCGCTCAAAGAGACGCGGCTCGGCGTATCGCTTGCGGATCTTTCTTTTTTGTCGGATCTTTTACCTGAAAGAGAAGCGGAGCCGGATCTTTGGGCGGCGTGCGCCGCCGGAAAATTCGCGCGGCGCGATATCCTTCGCGCGCTTGGCTGGGATCCGGATTATGCCGCATGCGCCACATGCGATTCCCGTGCAATATATTTTTTTAATGTTTCCAGTCAGGATTTTTTTTGCCGGCGCTGCATCGGGAGCTATCTCAAGAACAAGCCGCGCGCCGCCCATATCTATTCTTTACTATAACAATTAGACATTCCATTTTTGCCGAGCTTGATTGAACCGGTGTTTTATCTCTGAGATGATGTAGTATAATAGTATGATGCGTAAAAAAGTGGTGCTGTTCGATTTTGACGGGACGATTGCGGCGACCGTGCAGGCGGGTATCGATGTCTTCAATGAAATGGCGCGCGAGCAGGGTTTTTCGGAAGTAACGCCGGACAACATCCCGATGCTCAGGGAAAAAGGAGTGCGGCAAGCCGCGCAGGAATTGGGGATTCCGAGATTAAAAATACCGATGGTCGTGAGCCGGCTGAGAAAAGGAGTGCAGTCGCGGATTGCCGCGATCGCACCCATGCCCGGCATGAAGCAAATTCTCCTTGCGCTCAAGAAGAGCGGCTGTGAACTCGGGATTGTCACGTCCAACTCAAAGAGGAATGTTCTCGCATTTCTCAAAAACAACCAGCTGGAAATTTTCGATTACATCAATGCCGGCAGCGGCGTTTTTTATAAGGCGCGCGCGATACGGCATACGGTCGAAAGCAACGGCCTCGAAGATCATGAGATAATTTTCGTCGGGGATGAGATCAGGGATGTTGTCGCGGCGAGGAAGAATAAGATCACGGTTATTGCGGTCGCATGGGAAACTAATTCGAAAAAAGGATTGGAAGAGGCGGGCGCCGATTTCGTCGCCGGCACCCCCGAAGAGCTTGCGGCGCTTCTTGCTGATTTTTCCGAGATGACGTCGGAAGAAATGGAATACAGTATTTAGTATTTAGAATATAGAATTCTGAATTTTACCTACTAAATTCTAAATACTATATTCTATATTTTATTTTGCCGCATCTCGCGGATGTGCGCGCGCTTTTTCAGATCCTCGCGCCGATCGGAAGTTCGCTTCATGCGGCCGAGACCCAGTTCTATTTTTATGAAACCACGCTTGAGGTAGACGCGCAGGGGAATAAGCATGCGCCCTTTTTCGTTAAGCGCCCCCGTGAATTTTTTAATTTCGTCTTTCCGCAAAAGCAACCGGCGCGCCCGGTCTTCTTCGTAATTTGCCGGTGCGTTTTTCGGCTGATAGGGAGGGATATGCGCATTCACGAGCCATACTTCGCCGCCGCGGATAAGCGCCCGCGCGCCCGCGATCTGAAACCGGCCGCCTTTCGCGCTTTTCACTTCCTGTCCGGTGAGTTCAATGCCTGCTTCGGCGGCCATTTCGATTTCATAATCGTGCCGCGCCCGCCGGTTTTCCGCAATGTCGTCCATGAAACAATTATGGACGAAGATTGCTTGACAAGCAAATTATAATTGCTGATACTAAAGCCAGTGCAGTCTTCATAACTTAAAAAAATAGGAGGTGGTTTTATGGGAACTTTAATGGGAACTTTGAAGGATAATTCGAGGTGGAAGTGGAAGGAGTGGAAGGAATGTAATAAGTGTTCCGGCAAGGGCCAGATAAAATGCCTCAATTGTGGCGGTACCGGCAAGCGCCAATACGGTATTGATAGTTATAATTGCGCGCAGTGTGGCGGAAGCGGAACCGTGACCTGCCGTGTTTGTGGCGGCGGAGGTCGTGTCGCTATCGCCGGATAAATATTACGCGCTCTCGATTTTATTGGGAGCGCATTTTTTATTCTTCCCTTCCGCGGTATGCGCCGCGATGCCGGACAATGGAATCACGATTACGCCGCGTATTTTATTTCCATTATGGCGCTGCGATTTTGATTTGCTTATTTTTTGTAAAAATGTATAATAAATTCGGTTATTTGCTCTTCACAATTTAATATAAAAGGAGGTTTTTATGGTAGGAAAGGACGCACAAGTTGAGCCAAAAAACGTAAAGGTGTTTATTGTTGACCGATCTCTTTTGCTTCACGATCCGAAATCCATCCTGAGTTTTCAGGACAATATTGTTGTTGTTCCGGCTTCTGTCCTTGATGAACTTATAAACGGCGGAAACGGAGCGGCGGCATATGCCCAGCAAGCCATCAGGATTCTCGATTCATTATGCGAGAAAGAAAGCGATCTTTATCATGGCGTGAAAACGGCTTCGGGAGGACTTATTCTTGTGGATCATCATGGATATGTTCCGCGCCGTTTTTCTTTGCCGGATGATGCGCCTTACAGTTCCATTATCAGCATTGCGTTGAAATGGACGCTGAGGGAGGAATGGACGCGGAAGGTGAAAGCCCGCGGCAGCGAGCATGATATCGTCACGGTGTTCTCAAAAAATTTTCACATCACGGCCGTATCTATCGTCACAAAGGATGTTAAGCTTCGGGTCAAAGCTCACGGATATGACGTCTCTTCGGAAGATTACCTAAAGGGCAGGGTCGTTGAGCCGGATAGCCATCTTTACTCCGGCATTATCCATATCCCGATCGATAAGGGAGATTTCGGTGACGTGAGCCGGTTGATTTGTAATGGAGGCGGCCTTCGCGAAGATCTTAAAAAAATGGTTTCGATTCCCCGCGTTATTCCGAATCAATGTTGCGTTTTTTCTGCGGGCGACGAGGAACGCCTTTCCATTTACAAAGAAAGCGAGGGCACCCCTCATTTTATTCACGTTCCAAAGCCAAGACCAAAGCCGAAAGAAAAAGAAGAGAAGCGCCAGGATATTGAGCCCCGCAACAGAGAGCAGGCGCTCGCTCTTGCCCTTCTTATGGATCCGGCCGTGGAGATTGTGACGCTCGCGGGCGTTGCGGGAAGCGGGAAGACGCTCATGGCTCTTCTTGCGGGAATCCGTCAGGTAGATAAAAAACTTTATGAACGGATTATCGTCTATCGTTCCAACGTCGAGATCGGGCAGCCACTGGGTTTTTTACCCGGTTCTCTTGACGAGAAATTTGCTCCATGGAAACGTCCGATTCATGATCTCCTGCGCCTTTTCCCAAGGAACAGCGAACCGGAAGTTTCAAAGAAGAAGAGATCGTCCGATCCAAAAGACCCTCTTTTGGGAAGGAATATCGAAATTGAACCGATCAATTTCATCCAAGGGAGGACGCTTTATAAAACGTATGTCATCGTAGACGAAACCCAAAATTTCCGCCCCGCGGACTTGAAAAAAATGATCACCCGCGTCGGGGAAGGCACGAAGATCGTCTTAACCGGCGACATCGACCAGGTCGAGAATTCTTATCTCGACGCGATGTCGAACGGATTGACCTACGTCATCGAGAAAATGAAAGGCCAGCCGCTTTTCGGCCACGTTACGTTCCCTCGGAGCGTGCGCAGTAAACTTGCAGAGATTGCCGCGACGGTTCTGTAGCTCTTTTTGTTCAAACGGCTCCCTATTTCACGGAGCCGTTTTTTTTATCCGTTTTTATTAAGAAAGCGCAGGATTAATTTTCGTATTTTTTCTTCGTGTGATATTATAGAGCAATGCTGGATATCAAGTTCATCAGGGAAAATCCCGATATTATAAAAGACGTTGCGGTGAAAAAGGGTATCGACCCGGCTCTTGTCGACGCGCTGCTTGAGGCCGATAAAACGAGGCGGGAGCTCATCCAGTCCGCGGAAGCGATCCGCGCCGAGCAGAAAAAGACCAAGGACCGCGAAGAGGGGATGCAGTTAAAAGAAAAGTTCAAGCAGCTTTATGAAGAAGCGCGTTTTGCCGGCATCGAGAGGAAATTCGACGAGTTGATGGCGCTTATACCGAATATTATTTCGCCGGATACACCGATCGGGAAAAGCGAGAAGGACAACGTCGAAGTTTACCATTGGGGCGCGCCGAAAAAATTCGATTTCGAACCGAAGGATCATGTCGCGCTTGGACAAGCGCTCGATATCCTGGATTTTGAAAAAGGCGCGAAGGTCGCCGGATTCCGCGGGTACTATATAAAAAACGACGGTGTGCTGCTCGCGATGGGTATTATGATGTATGCGGTGCATATGATGGTCGAGAAGGGATATGCGCCGATGATTCCGCCGACGCTTGTCCGAAGTTCCGCTCTTTTCGGGTCGGGATATTTCAAAGGGCTTGAATACGATCCCGGGGTTGATGAAATCTACCAGATCGCCACTCCCGATAAAGAATCGACCGGCGAAGCGAGTAAGGATAAAAAATTTCTCGTGGGCACCGCCGAGCCGTCGCTTTTGGCATATTATTCCGACGAGGTTTTGAAAGAGGAAGACCTGCCGATAAAAACATGCGGTTACAGCCAGTGCTACCGGAGTGAGATCGGGAGTTACGGCAAAGAGCTGAAAGGTATGTACCGCGTGCATGAATTCATGAAAGTGGAACAGGTGGTGGTTGCCCCCGCCGACATCGAAAAAGCGAACGCGCTGCAGGACGAGATGACGGGCATTTCGGGCGCAATGCACGAGGAGCTCGGATTGCCGTACCGGCGCCTGCAGATTTGTTCGGGCGACATGAGCGCGGGGAAATATCGCGCGTTCGATCTTGAGGCGTGGCTTCCCGGAATGAACCGGTGGGCGGAGACGGGTTCCGCGAGCGATTTTTTGGACTGGCAGGCGCGGAGGCTGAACGTGAAGTATGTCGATAAAAACGGTGAGAAAAAATATGCCTATTTATTGAATAATACCGCGCTGCCCAGCCCGCGCATTTTCATCGCTATCCTTGAAAACTACCAGATGAAAGACGGCACAATAGAAGTGCCGGAAGTGTTGCAAAAATATGTCGGGAAAAAGGTGATCGGATAGCAACGGAAGGCGTATGGTAGTGTTTAGGCGTTCCCGTACCGCGTCGCGGCGCGGCGGTGCGTAGAATCCTGTTCCAAAAGCAGGCCAGCGGGATTATGGAAATTTCCGAGCGAGCAACGCGGACACCGCACGAGGAATGCCGCGGGGTATTCCGAGGAGGGAATCGCGGTTCGCAGCCGTCGGCAGCGATGAGAAAATGAATGCGCGGACGCATCCATTTTCTCAGAGCGAACCGGCGGATGAAACAGGGTTTCATAAAATTTCCATACAACCCGCGGACTTTGCCTGAAAAGCTGCTTTTGAGACGGGTTCTCATCATGGCAATGCCGCACCATTAAAACATAACAAAATTATGGAAGTCGGCGATTATATTTCGGCGTCGCAAAAAAAGCGCAAACAGCGGCGTAAATATATCGTGATTGCGTTGTCCGTTATTGCGGCGTGCTTTGTCGTTTTCGGTTCTTACTGGATCGTTTTCAAGTCGCCGGTTTTTAGGATAAAAAATATCGACGTACGGGGAAACACAACGGTTGCGAGCGATACCATTATTGCGCTCGTCCGCTCCTCCGCTTTTTCGAAAAATAATTTTACAGCATTATTGCTTGGGACGGGGAACATGCTTGCATGGCCGGATGCGATTCCGGCGAACGTTATCGCGTCCGTTCCGAGCCTCGTCGGCGTGGACATAAAAAAGGATTATATGGCGCGCACGATTACGATAACGGTTGCGGAACGAAAACCGTTCGCCGTGTGGTGTTTTATGCCGAAAGGATCGGCCGCTGATGCGAATACCGGCGGCACGGCGACGGGAACGATGGTAATGGCCATGGAAACAAACGAACAATGCTCCTGGTTTGACGAAAGCGGGATCATGTTCGAGGACGGGTTTGATTCCGAAGGGAGCGTCGTCATGGCGGTGCATGATTATTCGCAGAGTAGCGCGCCCCTCGGCGCCGCCATTTTACCCGCTCGCTTCGTTCCCAATCTTATCTCAATCATAAAAGTGCTTCGCGCGAGCGGATTGAACGTGAAAGAGGTGCGGCTGAACGATATCGGTCTCGAAGAAATCCAGGCGACGACCTATGACGGTCCGGATATTTATTTCAGTTTGCGTTTTCCCGCCGATGATGACTTGCCGGTTATTCAGAGCTTGATGGCCGATCCGGGATTCAAGAATTTGCAGTATCTTGATTTCAGGACCGAAGACAGGGCGTATTATAAATAAAAAATTTACAGAGCAAGCATTTCCTCCGTTCATTTAATCGGAGGAAAGATAAGCAAAACATAAGTTTAAAAAATATCATCCGCTTCCGCGCGTCAATTGGAATCATTTTTATACGCGGAAAAAATAGAGCCCGTATCTAAAGAATAAAAAAAACAGCTTGGAACCCGGGCTGTTTTTTATTTTTTTCTTTGCGATAAAACTGAATATATTACCGCATTTCGCGCGTAAAAAATAAAAATATTGAAATACTGATCGTTTCGATAAAAGTATTTTATGGAGAAAAAAATAAGCGAAGTGGAGACCTCTTTATTTTGTTTTGTGGATATGCTGTGCATATCTCGAAGGTTTTTAAGTAGGTTATTTCAAAAAACATAGATAAATCAACACTTATAACACCGCCCGAATTTTTGAGCGGCATATTTTGACATTGTAACAGAGTGGACTATTATTAAATGAAAGTGGCGCGAAGTGGAGGGTTGTGGATAATTCTGGGTATAAGTGCCACTTTCTGTGCAGAAGTGACGGGGGTGCTCATCCTGTCATCACGGATAAACGTTTGAAGCATCATGTTTTTCGGGGTGACAAAAAAACCAATCGCTCATAACTAATCCTTAATCGTTTCACTATCATGTTACTTGGAGAATACAGACACAATTTAGATAGCAAAGGTCGGATGGCGATGCCGGCGAAATTCCGCGATGCATTAGTTGCCGGCGCCATTATTACGCGCGGAATCGATAACTGTCTTTTTGTTTTTACGAATGCGGATTGGGATGCGCTCGCGAAAAAGCTGGTTGCGCTTCCGCTCGCGCAGGCGAACGCGCGCGCGTTCGCGCGGCTCATGCTTGCCGGCGCAACGGACGTCGCGCTCGACAGCCAGGGACGGATACTCATTCCCGATTATCTCAGGAAATATGCCGGCCTTAAAAAAGAGATTGTCGTGGCGGGATTATATAATCGCATTGAAATATGGGACGATGCGGCGTGGCAATCCTACAAGACGAAGACGGAAAATTCCTCGGAGGCGATTGCGGAAAAATTAGGCGAATTGGGAATTTAGTTTTCTCTGTCGTCCCCGCGGAGGCGAGGGTCCACGCTTTGGGAATTATAGACTGAAAGCATTGATCCTCTTTTTCAGGAGGGCGATTTCTTCAAGAGGGCGATGGACGGGAAGCGCGGATTTAAAATTTTTTTATGTCTCATATCCCTGTTCTTTTACAAGAAGTGATGGCATTGCTTGATCCGAAACCGGGCGATTGCATCATTGACGGCACGGTCGACGGCGGCGGGCACGCGGAAGCGGTCCTTGCGAAGATCATGCCGGGCGGAAGATTCATCGGGCTGGACTTTGACGAAAATATGCTCGCGGCATGCAAGGTGCGTATCGGCAGCCGTGAGAATGTTTCATTGCTGCACGGCAATTATGCCGATTTACCGGAGATCATCGAAGAGAAAAAAATCGGAAAAGCGGACGGACTGCTGCTCGATCTCGGATTTTCTTCCGAACAGCTCGCGCAGTCGGGAAGGGGATTCAGCTTCGGGGAGTCATCGGCGGGCGAGCCGCTGCTCATGACGTACGATGATTCGCGGAAGCCGGTACGGGAGATCCTCCGTGCCATGCCCGAGAAAGAGATTGCGGACATCATTTTTGAATTCGGCGGAGAGCGTTTTTCGAGAAGAGTCGCGCGGGCGATTGCGGAACGCGAAAAACGAAAACCGATCATGTTTGTGGGAGAGCTTGCGGAAACGGTGCGGAACGCCCTGCCGCGGGGATATGAACGGGGGAGAATCGATCCGGCGACGCGGACGTTCCAGGCGTTGCGGATCTACGCAAACGACGAGCTGGGAAATCTCGAACGCGTTTGCGGCGGTTTGGAAAAGATCCTGAAGCCCGGCGGTCGTGCGGTCGTCATCAGTTTCCATTCGATCGAAGACCGCATTGTGAAGGCGGCATTCCGGAAATTGGCGAAAGAAAACAAAGCCGCGATCCTTACGAAAAAACCGCTCACCGCTTCCAGGGAGGAAATAAAGAAAAACCCGCGGAGCCGTTCGGCAAAACTAAGGGCAATCAGGATGATGTAATGATGCAGTGTTTTAAATGAAAATTTTCAACATTACAACAATAGAACACTGGATCATTTTTACTATTTCGCCGCAACATTACCATTACAACCTTATAACAATTACAACGCATCTATGACTTATATCCAACCCAACAAGAACAACAGCCTTTGGAATGGCCTTATCGCCGTATTGGGTATCGCGGCGCTCGGCGGGATATTTTTCCTCGTGACGCTTTACAACAGTACGGTGAACCTGAGCCATAACATTGCCGCCGTAAAGACGGAACTTGATGCCGTGAGCGCGCAAGATACCGGCCTTAACAACACCATTATCGCGGCGCTCGACGGTAATAAGGTTGCGGCGTTCGCCCAAGCGAACGGTTTGGTGGAAGAAAAAAATCCGCAATATTTCTCAACGGGGCTATCCGAAAACCTTTAAAATCAATCCGCGGCAAAAACGAATTTCCGGGCAATTTTTCAACGATAAAAAATGGCGCGCTTCTCAATATTGATCGGAGTATTTTTTCTCGCTTATGCCGTCCTGCTTTTCCGCCTTTATAACCTGGAGCTGGTGAAGGGCGGCTATTACACCGCGCGCGCCGCGTCAGAGATGCTGTCATCGACGGATGCGGGTGCAAATCGCGGCGCCATTTATTTGACGGACGAGAACGGCGGCATACTCCCGGCGGCTATCAATGAAAATTTTCCGATCATTTATGCCGTGCCGAAGGCGATACTTGATCCGCGGGAAGCGGCGGACACGCTGGCGCCGATTTTGAACATGCCGGCGGATTCGCTTTTTAAAATCTTGTCGAAGCCGAATGATTCCTACGAAGCGCTTGTGAGAAAAGCCGACCCTGCCGTCGCGTCGCAGGTCGAAAATTTGAATATCAAGGGGATTTATACCGATACGGCGTCGGAGCGTTTTTACCCTCTGGGTCCGATTGCGTCGCAGGTTCTGGGCTATGTCGGACCGAACGCGACGAATGACGGCGAAAGCGGGCGTTACGGCATCGAGGAATTTTATAATAATACGCTGGCGGGTGCGGCATCGGATACGAAAGCCATCGCGCAGGGAACCGATATCAACCTGACCATCGATCCGAATATCCAGATCGAGGCGGAAAAAATTCTCGACAATCTGGTTACGGCGAACAATGCGTCGGGCGGCAGCGTCATCGTGGAAGATCCTCAGACGGGGAAGATCCTTGCGATGGGAAGCACGCCCGATTTCGATCCGAACAATTACAGCTCGTCGTCGATCGCGGATTTCTTGAACCCCAACGTGCAGACGGTCTATGAACCGGGTTCGATTATGAAAGTTATCACGATGTCGGCGGGAATAGATTCGGGGAAGATCACGCCGGACACAACCTATGACGATAAGGGATACGTGGACGTCAGCAGGGCGCATATCACCAATTACAATCTGACCACGCATGGCGCATATGGTCCGGGCACCACCATGACCCAGGTGATCGAGCACTCTATAAATACCGGCGCTATCTGGGCCGAGAACACTACCGGCAACGATATCTTTCTGAGCTATCTTAAAAAATTCGGCCTTGACCAGAAAACCGGAATCGATCTGCCCGGAGAGGTGGGCGGCAATCTCAGCCAGCTTACTCCAAGAGCGCCTGCGGTCGATTGGGACACCGCCGCTTACGGGCAGGGAGTTGCCGTTTCTCCCATTGAGCTTGTGAGCGCGGTTTCCGCCATTGCGGACAAGGGGATATTGATGCGCCCCTATCTTAATGCAGGATTGCAGCCGCAGGAGATACGCCGGGTGATAAGCACGAACACGGCGGAGCAGGTGACGCAGATGATGGTCGATGCCGTCGATCTCGCTCAGGTTGCCAATATCAACGGTTATGCTATGGCAGGGAAAACGGGCAGCGCGTTCATTCCTAACCCTGCCGGCGGCGGATACTTGAACGAATTGACCGATTCATATATCGGTTTCGGCCCTGCGTCCAATCCGCGTTTTGTAGCATTTATCAGATTGAACACCATACCCGTTACGTCGCTTGCGGCGGAAACCGTGGTTCCGGCATGGGAACAGCTTGCCCAGTATATCGTGAATTATTACAACATTCCTCCGGACCGGACGACGCGCGACGTAATACCAAACTGCCGCGACCTCATATGCGGACAATAAGGACCCGGCGGCGCGTTTCAAAAATAAATTAGGACATACGCATTTTAAAAAAATCATAAGAAAAATTTTTTCTGTCATCATCCGGCCAAGCCGGACAATGACAGGGGGAAATGTCTCGTACTCGGCGCAAGCGCGTACGTCTTAAGATGGAAGCGGGAAAATCATAGTGGTGCGGCGCCGAAAAAAATATATTTATCTCCGTTATCGAAAATGAAAAAAATCTTGACCAAAATCCTGCGCGTGAAATTACAGTGGCTTGCCCGCCTCACCATAGCGCGTTATGAACCGAAGATCGTGGGCATTACCGGAACCGTCGGGAAGACGTCAACGAAGCGTGCGCTGTCAGCCGTACTGGCGAAACATCACCGGGTGCGCGCATCATCGGGAAATTTGAATAACGAGTTCGGGCTTTCGCTTGCCATTCTGGGAGATTGGAGCGCGGAGGATCTTTCGCTGGTGAGCCACGGGCAGCCCGTCCGAAAAACCGGCGGTCCGGCGGGCGAGCGGGACATGGCTGCGGGCGCCGAAAAGATCCGCAGGATTTTTTTCTGGATGAAAGTACTCGCGTTTTCGGCATGGCGGCTTATAAAAAAAACGGATCGCTATCCGGAAATTTTGATTTTGGAATATGCCGTTGACCGTCCCGGCGACATTAAAAATCTGTTAAAAATCGCGCGGCCGGAAATAAGCGTCATCACCGCCATCGGCGATATTCCGTCGCATGTCGAATTTTTTTCCGGCGCGGATGAGGTTGCGCGCGAAAAAGGACGGCTTATCGAGTGCCTTCCCGCGGCCGGGTACGCGATTCTGAACGGCGACGACGACAGCGTGATGCGTTTGAAAAATCGCACCCGCGCGCGGGTCATGTCCTTCGGTTTCCTCAGGGAAGCGGATGTCCGTATGACGAGGTTTGAGAACGTCATCCGCGACGGCGCGCCGCTCGGCATTTCGTTCAAGCTTGAATATCAGAATGCGTTCGTGCCGGTGCGCGTGGCATACGCGTTCGGGAAAGCGCAGGCGTATGCCGCCGCCGCCGCGGGCGCGGTCGGTATCGCGTTCGGCATGAACCTCGTCGATATTTCCGAAGCGCTCGGGAATTATGTTCCGGCGCCGGGGCGCATGCAGCTTTTGCCGGGGGTCAAGGATTCCCTTATTCTCAATGATTGTTATAACGCCAGTCCGCTTTCCATGCATGCGGCGCTTGATACCTTGCGCGACTTGCCGGCGAAAAGAAAAGTCGCGGTGCTCGGCGATATGCTCGAGATAGGAAAATATACTCCCGAGGCGCATGAATATGTCGGCGATGCCGCCGCGGAATTTCTTGATGTTCTGGTGACGGTAGGCCCGCGCGCGAAATTTATCGCCGCGGCGGCAAAGGCATCCGGTATGAAAAGCGCGGATATTCTTTCATACGACACCGCCGACGACGCGAAAAAACCAGTGCAGGGTCTCATCCGAAAAGGCGACCTCGTCCTCGTGAAAGGATCCCATTCCATGGCGCTCGATAAGGTTGTAGAGGAAATAGGGAGCAGTTTGTAAATTGTATCTTGTCCGGATAGGATTTTCTTGCATTCAGGCGTTTTTTTCTGTTATACTCCACTTAATAACGGCTTGTCCGCGCTTATTTTTTTGTTAAAACGGACGGGACACGCCTTATTTTTCAAGATAATCTTCAAAGACGGACTTTTAATAAAACATGTCTCCCCATATTTCCATCCGCGCCGAAGAGATTTTCAGTATAGCCGGATTTCCGGTCACGAACGCGCTGTTGCTTTCCGCGCTTGTTTTTATTATTTTTTGCGTTGCCGCGGTCGTGATCCGGCGGCGGCTTTCGTTGATACCGAATACTCTTCAAAGCATCGCCGAACTGATAATGGAAGGCGCTTTAGACATCGTGGATTCGGTACTGCTTGACCGTCGCAAGTCGGAAAAATATCTCCCGCTCGTGCTTACGATATTCCTTTTCGTGCTGTTTTCGAACTGGCTCGGCCTTTTGCCCGGCGTAGGATCGCTCATCGTTACGCGCGCCGGAGAAACCGTGCCGCTTTTCCGGTCGCCCGCAGCCGACCTCAATTTTACGATTGCGCTTGCGCTGATCACGGTCATTTTCGCGAACGTCATGGGCATCCTGACGATCGGCCTGCGGTCGCGCCTGTCGGTATTTTTCAATTTCAAAAGTCCGATCAAGTTTTTCGTCGGTATCCTTGAACTCATCTCGGAATGTGCTAAAATTATCTCGCTCTCGTTCAGGCTGTTCGGCAATATTTTCGCGGGCGAAGTGCTTCTGACGATCATGGCGTTTCTCGTGCCGTATATCGCGCCGATGCCGTTCATATTCCTGGAGGTATTCGTCGGTTTCATCCAGGCATTCATCTTCGGGATGCTCACGCTTGTTTTCGTCAGTATGGCGATTGTCGACGAACACGGAGAAGAAACGCGCCGGCATGCGTGATCGAAGGAAAGGTCGCAGGAAAGTAAAATCAATGGAAATCAAAATATAACAATGGATCTCAACACTATGCGGCTTCTCGGGGCGGCTATCGCGGTCGGTTTCGGAGCCATCGGGCCCGGTATCGCCATCGGTTTGATCGGTGCAAGTTCGGTGGAGGCAATCGGGCGGAATCCCGAGGCAAGTTCAAAAATCCAGACGTTCGCAATCGTAACGATCGCGTTCGCGGAAGCTATCGCCATTTACACGCTGGTCATAGCGCTCATCATCAAATTCGTGTAAAAAATCCGCGCAACCATTTTTTCGTCATGCGCGACTCCGGTCGGGAGTTCGCGTTTTCTAAAAGAGAAGACGGGAAGCGCGGGTCGTCCGCTTTCGCGGACGATAACAGGAAAAATTCATCATCATGCAAGAAATGTTCAGCCAATTGGGGATAGATTGGCGCCTGCTTATAAGCCAGGCGGTGGATTTTTTCGTGCTGCTTTTCGTTTTATGGCTGCTTTTATACAAGCCGCTTCTGAAGCTGTTGCGCGACCGGCGGCAGAAGATCGAGGAAGGGATTGTAAAAGCGAAAATGGCCGACGTGCGGCTTTCGGAAGCGAACGAAACAAGCAAGGAAAAAATAAAAGAAGCCGAGGCGCAGGCGCTCGGTATTTTGCGGAAGACGGAGAATGACGCGAAAGTCCTCGAAGCGAAACTTCTCGCGAAAGCGAAAGAAAAGGAGGCGGCGGCGTTGAAAGACATGGATGCCGTGCTTCGCGTCAAGGAAGATGCATCGCGGCGGGAGGTTTTGCGCGGCGCGCAATCGCTCGTGAAAGAATCGCTCGTGAAAATGGTCGAGCTTGATCCGTCGGCAATCGACGATGCCTTGATTGCAAGAGCGGTGAAAGAAGTGCAATAAAAACATTTTTTGTCGTCCCCGCGGAGGCGGGGATCCGCGCTTTAAGAAATTAAAATTGGAAGCACAGGTTTCCGCCTTCGCCGGAATGACAGAGGGAGCGGATTTTCATTTTGAACGAACCATTATAGTATGAAATATCCCGTATTATTTTACGCAAAAGCGCTTGCCATGGCGGTTGCCGAGGCGGGGAAAAGCGACGCCGTCGCGAAAAATTTTCTTGCATTGGTGCGCAGGAACGGAGACGGACGATACCTGCCGAAGATCGTGCGGGAAAGCGAACGCCTGATGCGCAAACAGCACGGCGTGCGGGAGATAACAGTGGCGTCGGCGCGCGGACTCAAACAGCCGCCGCGGGCATTGCTCAAAAATTTTGCAAAACCTGAAGATGAAGTTTATGGTGTCATCATGCCGGAGCTTGTCGCGGGAGTGAAGATTATGGTGGACGGCGAGGCGCAATTCGACGGATCGCTGAAAGGGAAAATAGACAGGATGTTCAAAAATATATAAGCTAAGAAACGATGCCATTCTCATGGTGTCGTCCTCGCCCCTCGAAAACTCGGGAGGAACTCCGGCGGGGATTCACACTTTAAGAAATAAAGACTGAAAGCATGGGTCGTCCGCCTTCGCGGACGATGACAGAAGGGATAGTTGATGAAATATTAAAATTATGAGTTACGAAATCATAGAAAAACTGAAAAAAGAGATAGAGGGTTTCAAGGACGATCCGAAGTGGGAGGAATTCGGGCGCGTGATCGAGGTTGGCGACGGCATCGTGAAGATCGTCGGTTTGCGGAACGCCGTGAGTCAGGAGATTTTAAAAATACAAACGCCGCGCGGCGAGCGTACGGCGCTGGCGCTGAATCTTGAAGAAGAATCGATCGGCGCGCTTGTACTCGACGATTTTCTTGCGGTCGAGGTCGGCAATGAAGTAAAACGTACCGGCGATGTCTTGTCCATTCCGGTCGGCGAGGAACTTATCGGCCGCGTCGTTGATCCGCTGGGAAATCCTTTGGACGGCAAAGGGCCGATTTTCACGAAAACAAAACCGCAGTTCAATCCGCTTGAAGCGCGCGCGCCGTCGGTTCTGGAGCGTGAATCGGTCACGACGCCGCTGCATACGGGGCTGAAGGCGATCGATGCCATCATTCCCATCGGCCGCGGACAGCGCGAACTTATCATCGGCGACCGGCAGGTCGGGAAAACGGCGATCGCGATCGATGCTATCATCAACCAGGCGCAGGAAACCGGAAAAAAGAAGCCGGTCTGCATTTATGTCGCCATCGGCCAGAAGGAATCCAAGGTCGTGAAGACCGCGGAGACCCTGAAAAAATTCGGCGCGTTCGAATACAGTATTATCGTTTCGGCGCCGGCATCGTCGCCCGCGGCAATGTGGTATCTCGCGCCGTATGCGGGCTGCGCGATAGGGGAATATTTCCGCGATAAAGGGCAGGACGCGCTGATTGTTTACGACGACCTTTCGAAACATGCGTGGGCGTACCGGCAGATCTCGCTGCTTCTGCGCCGGCCGCCGGGCCGCGAAGCGTATCCGGGCGATATTTTTTATCTCCATTCCCGTTTATTGGAACGCGCCGCGAGACTTTCAAAAGAAAAAGGCGGCGGGTCGCTGACGGCATTGCCGATCGTGGAGACCCAGCTCGGCGACGTGACGGCGTACGTTCCGACGAACATCATTTCCATAACCGACGGGCAGATTTATCTCGAATCGGATCTTTTCAACCAGGGATTGCGGCCAGCGCTGAATGTCGGCATTTCCGTTTCACGCGTCGGTTCGGCCGCGCAGACGAAGGCGATGAAAAAAGTCGCCGGAAAATTGCGGCTCTCGCTCGCGCAGTTCCGCGAATTGCAGGCATTCGTGCAGTTCGCGACGGATGTGGATGATGCGACGAAGAAAAAGATCCTCCAGGGGCAGAAGATCAACGAGATTCTGAAGCAGGAAGACCTTGCGCCGTTGCCGTTCGAGAAACAGGTGTGCGTTTTTTACGCGGTGCTCAATGGTTATTTCGAGCATATCGCCGTGGAAAACATAAAAGAGACCGAAAACCGCTTACTCGAATACCTCGGAGAGTTTCACGAAGCCGATGTTTTGAAGCCGATCCGCGAGACCGGCGAATTCACGGAACAAGTCGAAACCAAATTAAAAGAAGTGATAGGAAAATTCTTGGGAAAGTAACCATTCTGTCGTCTTTGCGGAGGCGAGGATCCATGCTTTAGGCGTAGAAAACGGAAGGCAGAAAGTAGGAAGTAAGAAGGAAGTATGGATCCTCGACCAGAGCATGCTCTTGACCTAA
This sequence comes from bacterium, assembly GCA_027310965.1. Lineage (GTDB taxonomy): Bacteria > Patescibacteriota > Minisyncoccia > UBA6257 > 2-01-FULL-56-20 > CAIWCR01. The sequence continues at coordinate 68,894 of DAICZW010000001.1, forward strand.
TCGAGGGTCGAGAACGGCGAAGGAGAGAAATTTCCCTCATCGCTAAAGACTTCACGCCACTTTTCATTGTCAACTTTTGATTATTATCCAATGGAATCTCTCCAAAATCTCAAGCGGCGCCTGAAGGGGGCGCAGAATATCGGGACGATCACGAAAGCGATGGAGCTTGTCGAGGTTACGAAAATGCGCAAAAGCCAGGAATACGCGCTCAATTCGCGTCCGTATTCGTATACCGCGCTCGGCATTTTGGGGATTCTTTCCATGCAGGTATATTCGCCACTGCCGAAACTTTTACGCGGGCGTCCGGTCAGGAAGACAGCGTTCATGCTTATCGCTTCGGATAAGGGTCTTGCCGGATCGTTCAACAGCGCGGTCATCCGCAAATTTGAAAGTTTCATCCGCGCGCACGCTATCGACGTGTACGAAAAAAAATATTCCTTTATCGCCGTCGGCCAGAAGGCGCGCGCCTATTGCGAACGCAGGAATCTTGCTCTTGCGCAGTCGTTCCGCCACATGGGCGATGCTTCAAAAATGGAAGAAGTGGAACCGATCGCCGATTTTTTGATCAAGGGCTACCTGCGGGAGGATTTCGACGAAGTAATCTTGTTTTCAACGGGTTTCGTGAGCGCTTTGCGTCAGGATCCCATCATGCGCCAGCTCTTTCCGGTCACGTTCGCGAAAATAAAAGAAAGTATCGAGGAAACCGTTCCGCGGGCGGGGCGTTATTCGCACTATATCGATATCGAATCCCTCGCGGGGCGGCAGAACGGGGACTATCTTATCGAGCCGTCCGCGAACGAAGTCATGGAAGAGCTTGCTCCCAAGCTTTTAAAAATACAACTGTACCATCTTATACTCGAGGCGAACGCGTCGGAACATTCGGCGCGGCGCGTGGCGATGAAGAACGCTTCGGAGAACGCCGAAGACCTTTCGGAAAAACTGAACGTCGTATATAATAAATCCCGCCAAGCGGCGATCACGAACGCGATTATCGAAGTGACGTCGGGCGCGGAAGCGGCGGCATAATGCAATACCAATTTTCTTTTCTGTCATCGTCAGCGGAGGCGGACGATGACAGAAAATAAGCGAATAACAGAAGGAATTCAACTTATTATAATTATTATGAAAACAGGAAAAATAATAAAAATCATCGGGCCGGTGGTGGATGTCGATTTCGGAGAGAATACGGCGCTGCCGCCTATTTATCATGCTTTAAAAATAAAAACGAAAGACCGTACTGTTATTTTCGAGGTTATGAAGCATTTGGAGCCGGGCAAAGTGCGCGCAATCGCGCTCGATTCAACCGACGGATTGAGCCGCGGCATGGCAATCGAAGATATGGGGAAGATGATCGAGGTGCCGGTGGGAGAGCGGGTGCTGGGGCATATTTTCGATGTCGTCGGAAACTGTCTGGATGCTCCGGAAGAATTTCCGTCTTCATCAAAAAGCGAACCCGTCCACGGCGTACCGGCTTCGGATGGAAAAAAATTTTTGCCGATCCACCGTGATGCGCCGACCTTTACCGAGCAATCCACGAAAACCGAAGTTTTCGAAACGGGTATTAAAGTCATCGATCTTATCTGCCCGTTCATCAAGGGCGGCAAGGTCGGTCTTTTCGGCGGCGCGGGCGTGGGGAAAACCGTGCTTTTGCAGGAGCTCATCCATAACGTCGCGGAAGTCGGCGGCGGCGTTTCGGTCTTTGCCGGCGTCGGCGAACGTTCGCGCGAAGGGAACGATCTTTATAATGAAATGAAGGATTCGGGCGTCATCGGAAAGACCGCGCTCGTGTTCGGCCAGATGAATGAAGTGCCGGGCGCCCGCGCGCGCGTGGCGCTGTCCGCGCTCACGATGGCGGAATATTTCCGCGACGAGGAAGGGAAGAACACGCTGCTTTTCATCGACAATATTTTCCGCTTTTCGCAGGCGGGCGCCGAAGTTTCGACGCTTTTGGGCAGGATGCCTTCGGCCGTGGGATATCAGCCGACTCTTGCGTCCGAGATGGCGGAGCTTCAGGAGCGGATCACGTCGACCACGAAAGGTTCCATCACGTCCGTGCAGGCGGTTTATGTTCCGGCCGACGATATCACGGATCCCGCGCCCGCGACGACATTCAGCCACCTTGATTCCACGGTTGTTCTTTCGCGCGCATTGACCGAGATCGGCATTTATCCGGCGGTGGATCCCTTGTCGTCCAATTCGAGCGCGCTCGATCCGAAGATCGTCGGCCGCGAGCATTACGACGTCGCGCGCGAAGTGCAGCAGATATTGCAGCGCCATAAAGAGCTTCAGGATATCATCGCGATCCTTGGTATCGAGGAACTGTCGGATGCCGACCGGAAGACCGTCGACCGCGCCCGCAAGATCCAGCGCTTCCTTTCCCAGCCGTTTGCGGTCGCGGAACCGTTCACCGGCCGTCCCGGAAAATATGTTCCGCTCAAAGACACTATAAAAAGTTTCCGCGAGATTTTGGACGGCAAATATGACGACAAGCCGGAAGAGGATTTCTATCTGAAGGGCGGGATAGAGGAAGTGGGGAGCTGATTCCTGCATTCTCTGTCGTCCTCGCCCTATGGAGTGGCGGCTTCGCCTACTCCATAGGGCGAGGATCTACGCTTGAAACGTATAATACAAAAAGCAGAATGGAGAAAGAGAAGATGGAAGCATGGATCCTCGACCGGGGCGAGGACGACGGAAAAAGAATTTTAATTTTTAATCGCTAATAACTTTTCACTTTTCACTATTAACTTCTTCGCGCTTTTCACTAATAACTTTTCACTTCTCATGACTCTCGGCGTTTATTCATTGGAAAAAGTCCTCTATCGCGGCGAGGCGGTTTCGGTGAATTGCGCGACCGCGATGGGGGAAATCACGATCCTCGACCATCACCAGCAAATGATTTCCATTTTAAAAAAAGGCGTGATGAAAATAGTTGACAATAATGGTAAAGAGCATTATATTAATGTCAGCTCTGGTTTCCTGGAAGTGGGTTCCGGGAACGAAATTAAAATTTTAATAGAAGAGGTATTGTAAGGAGGGCACCGTGAAGAAAGAATATGAAGGCCGTTTAAAATTGTCGATTGAAGACCGCAATCTAGTAAGGAAACTTCGAATGGACGGTGTTTTGGATGATGCAAAAGGACATTTTCTCGACCAGAATAATGGAATTATCCTGGTAACGTGCTCCGACGGGGATCAATTCTTCGATATTTTTGAACACCAGGCCCAGATGCAGGCGGGCCAACAGCCTGCCGATCCGCGCATCCATACTTTTGGATGGCATGGCGGGGCACTCGCCTGTGCGCCCTGCTCGCCGATAAACGAGAGAAAAAAAGCCGATCTGGTTTTCCTCGACCAGATCAAAGCCGCTCGTAAAATGAAAAACATCGACATGGTGGCGCTTTATACGCACGCACCCTGCGGTGCGGCAAGCGGGAACGGTGTGAATCTCGTAAAGGCCTTTGCCCTGCAAGCCGGAGCAAAGGTAAAAATAAAAACCTTGAACAGGGGCATCAAGGTAGCTTGTTTTTTCCATGTTGATTACGGGAATGGCGTAAAGAGAACGTATTTTTTTTCGCGCAGAAAGTGGGATGCATGGGCGCGCGAGAACGCGAAGGAAGAGCGATAACGGCTGTTATCGTCGCAGAGGTATGAAGTGATGCTTGATGCTATCTAAGATAATAATTTCGTCATTTTCGGGCCGCACATTTTCCGTGCGGCCCTTTTTATTTTTATTTTCGCGCCGCTGTCGAAAATAAGCAGGATTTTTGCCGTTTCCCCTCGCGGAGGAGGATCCGCACTTCCGGTCTTTTCCTTTGAATTTTCAAATCGCGGATATTCAGTAAGGCCGATGATGGCGGGAATGGAAATATGGATTTATGTTTGCGTGAAGACGACGGAACGGAAACCGGACGACGCCGGATTACAAATCGTTGCCCGTATACGAAAGATTGAAGCTCTTGTTGATGAGGGGAAAATCGGGAACCATATTGCCCTGGCCCGCATAACCGAGGATGGTCCAGTTCAAAAAAGAAGGATCGCGGACATCCACGCCGCTTATTTCGCCGCGCGGGCCGGTCGTTATGAAATAGACGATATCGCCGCGCCATCCTTCAACGATGCCGACCGCAGTAGCGTCTTTTTTGAGATTGATTTTATCGATTGCCGCCGCGGCAGTCCCGTCGGGAATTTTTTTCAAAGCTTCCGTGATAAGACGGTGGGATGCGTACGCTTCTTCAATGCGGACATGGAAACGCGCGTACACGTCGCCGCTTTGATAGAGGGGAATTTTCGGTATAAGCCGGTCATAGGCGGCATATGGATAATCGATCCGCGCGTCCTTGTTGATGCCGACGGCTTTTCCCGCGACGCCGATAACGCCGTGGTTTTTCGCCTCATCGTACGGCGTCACGCCGGTTTCTTTCAGGCGGTTGATAAGCGAAGAACTTTGCTCCGCGACCGCAATCACTTCCGAAAAATCTTTTATGATAGCGTCAAGTTCGCCGATGAGTCGCTGTTTCGTTCCCATTGCGATGTCTTTGGTAACGCCGCCGATCGTATTGACGCCTCTCAAAAAACGGCTTCCGGTCGTCCGTTCGTTGATCTGCATGATCATTTCCCGCAGCCGCGCCCCGTGCGCTCCGCCGAAATTGAATCCGGTATCAAGCATGATGGCGCCGATGTCGCCGAAATGATTCGCCAACCGTTCCAGTTCGGCATAGACCGTCCTCAAATAGCGCGCCCGTTCAGGGACGTCGATGCCCGCCAATCGTTCGATGGCCTGCGAGAACGCGAGCGAATGGCTGAACGAGCTGTCTCCGGAAATTTTTTCCGACAAGCGGAGTTTTCCCTCAAGCGGGAGAATCCCGAATAATTTTACGCTGCCTTTATGGGTATATCCGAGCCGCGGTTCGAGCAGGACGATTTCTTCTCCCGCGACGCTGAACCGGAAATGCCCCGGTTCGATGATACCGGCATGGATAGGCCCTACCGAAATCTCATAGATGCCTTCTCCCGCGACTTTTTGGAAATCGTATCGTTCGCGCGCGATCGCCGGTCTTGTTTGCCAGTTGAAATCATTGCGCAAAGGAAAAACGCCGCGCGGCCAATTTTCATGCAGGATCATGGCTTCTTTTTTCGGATGTCCCGCGGGATCCAGTCCGAAAAAAGTTTTTATTTTTCGTTCGTAGTTCCACGCTTCGTGGATGAACGGGGAGACCGACGGGAACTCATCCGCATTTTTTACGCATATGAACGGAACAAGGAAAATATTTTCTTTCGGCGCGCCGAAGACATACCAGATTTTAAAATAACCGCTTTCATTTCTTTCGTCCGTCGCGGTGATGATTTTGAGCGACAATGCTTCGTCCGCGTACATCTCTTTTATCGTCGCGACGATGGTATCGATAGGCACTTCAAAAGTAGCCGTATTTTCGGACGGGTCAAAATGGAAATTTTCGGGAAGATATTTTTTCAGTTTTTGGGGGATGGCGTGCGTCATAGCGGTTATTAATAGGCTGCGGCGGCATTATGCAGCAAGGTGATAAGGAACGGCGGCAGAGAGAAACTAAAGCAGATGAAAATAATGACGAGCGCGAGCGGCGGAATGAGGATCCAATAATTCCGTTCTCCGGAACCGGAACCGACGTCATCCGGCCGTTCGCCGAACATCATCGATGACGTATGTTTCAGGAATCCGGCGAAGACCAGCGCGAACGCAAGGATTGCGACGGCGGTAATCACGGGATGCATGCCAATGCCGCCGGCCAAAATGGAAAACTCGGTCAAAAATATGCCGGACGGCGGCACGCCGGTGATGGCCAGGAATCCGACGATGAAAAGTATGCCCGTTATCGGCAGCGCCGCAAGCGCCCCCCGTACCTGTTTTATTTTGGTCGTGCTGTATTTCAAAAAGATATTTCCGGAGGAAAGGAACAGCGCCGGTTTCACGAGGGCGTGATAGACCATATGAAGAACGGCGGCAAGCGCGGCCAGTCCGCCGAATCCGAAGCCGAGCGCGACAATTCCCATATTTTCGATGCTGGAATATGCCAGAAGCCGTTTGTAATTTTTTTGCGTCAAGATGGTGAATGCGGCCAAAATAATCGAAGCAAGCCCGAACCAGATCAGAAGCGTCTGGGAAAAGTGTACGCCGAGGACGCTGTCCGTGACTGCCTTGAAGCGGATGATCGCGAGGAATGCCACGTTGAGCAGGACGCCCGAAAGCAAAGCGCTGATCGGAACCGGCGCTTTGCTGTGCGCGTCGGGAAGCCATGTGTGCATGGGCACCAGGCCGGCTTTCGTGCCGTATCCTATAAGGACGAATATAAAAGCGATTTTCGCGACGGCGGGATTAAGATGCCCGGCATTCGCAAAAAGCATTCCCCAGCTGACGAGTCCGGTTCCGTGGATGGACGTGAAGTAGAGTAGCGTTCCGAAAAAACCGAGCAACAAACCGACCGAATTGACCATCAGATATTTCCATGCCGCTTCCATCGCCGACGGCTTATTGTAAAAACTAATCAGGAATGCCGTCGAGAGCGTCGTTGCCTCTATCGAAATCCACATGATGATCGGATTGACCGTGGCGACGGCAAAGAACATCGCCAAAAGGAACAGGTTGAACAAAATAAAATATTGTTTGACTCTGCGGAAGCCGATGATATTTTTTGCGGTCTCTTCCCGGAGATATCCTTTGGAATAGAACGCCGTGGCGACTCCGACCGCGGCGACGGCGAGCATGATGATCGCGCCCAGCGCGTCGACGGAAAAAAGCGGCAAAAAACTGTACGTTCCGAAAGAAGCGACCTCTATCGCGATTGCGACCGCCGCCCCGAACGAGCAAAGCGAAGCGGCGATCGAAACGGTTTCGATTGTTTTTCTTTGTCTGCTTGCGATGCCCGTAAGCGCCGCAACGAACAATGACGCGATGATAATGACGATGGCCATGTGATTATTCTTCTTTTAAATGTTTCATCACGGTGGTTTCGAACGAGCCGAAATGGCGGTAGATCATCGACGCGAATATGGATGCGATGGTCACCCAGATGACAAGATTGAACATAATGCCCGCCTGAAGCGCCGGCGATTGTTCCAATCCCGAGAGAACGGAAAACGCCACAATCCCGTTTTCAAGAGAAAGAATGCCGACCATCTGGGATAAGATGCCCTTGCGGTTGATGATAAGCAGGAACGCTATCAGCATGACGGCGATGGCGAGTGTTATCATCGGCGCATGGTCCGGCATGATGGCGACCAGCGGCGCGAATATCCGCGAATGCGCGAGCGCCGCCAGAAGCGCAACGGCCAAAAGGCTGAGCGGCACGTTCAAATAAGTGCTGGCGGAGAAGGTGAGGCGGTGCTTTTTTATCAATCGCGTGAAGAACAAAGGAGCGAAGACGACTTTGACGGCAAAGGTCAGAAGCGCGATCATGGCAAGCGACACGGCGTGCGTTTCGAAAAAAGAACCGAATAGGATCAGGGTTATTGCCGCGGATTGTATGGCGTAAAGCGCGATGACCATTGAGTTTTTTCTCGTCACGTGCAAAAAAACAACCGTGAGAAAAACGATGATTACGAAGAATGATAAAAAGTTATATGCCATGATTACATTATTACCATGCCGATTGCGATAATGCCCAGGATAAACGAAGTAAGAAGGAGGTCGGGAAGCCGGAAAAATCTGAACTTGGCGATGCTCGATTCAAGCGCGGCTATTGCGGCGCAAAAAACAAGGATTTTCAGCGCAAAAATTCCCAGTCCGAAAGCTATGGCGCCCATGCTTGGCGAAATTGCGATGCCCCACGGGAAGAACAGGCTCGATCCGAGCGCGATGAAGATCGCGAGCTTGTTGGCCGACGCCCATTCCATCAGCGCGAGCTTCTTCCCTGAATATTCAAGGATCATCGCTTCGTGGATCATCGTGAGTTCGAGATGGGTTGCCGGATTATCGAAAGGAAACCGCGCCGTTTCCGCAAGAAGGACAATCAGGAATCCCGTGAAAGCGATGAATATCGGAAGGAAAAAAGAATGTCCGTTTAAGGATATCGCCGCGGCGATGGAAAATAAGTTCGTTGTTTTGGCGATGACGGCGAGCGCGAACAGCGAAAAGATCAATCCGCCTTCCGCGAGCGCCGCAACGGTCATCTCGCGGCTCGAACCGAAGCCGCCGAAAGAGCTTCCGGCATCCATGCCTGCGAGCGCCAGAAAGAACGTGCCGATTGCGAGGAGGTAGACGAGCGCCAGAAGATCGCCGGTGAACTTATTGGACAGGAACGCGGCGAATGTCGGGATGCCCGCCGCGGCGGCGAGCGTTACCGCAAAAACGATATACGGCGCGGCGCGGAACAGCCACGATGCGTCGGTGCTGATAATTTCGTCCTTGTGAAGAAGTTTCCAGATATCTTTATACGGCTGGAAAATTCCCGCTCCTGCGCGGTTTTGAAGCACCGCTTTCATTTTCCTGATGATGCCGAGCATGAGCGGCGCGATCATCGGTAAAAGAAATAATTGCAATGTCCAAAGCAGGATGGTGATCATGGCTTAAAATAAAGATGCCGATAATAACGCCGCGAGCAGGACGATCAGCATGTAGAGAATATACGCATTGATGTTGCCGCTTTGTATCTTTTTTACGTATCCGGATATTTTCATGAAACCGAACCGGATCGGATCGTAGAATCGCACCCGGTAAAAATCGGCAAGATGCATGGTCGCCGTTCTTGATTTCGGAACATAGCGCATCGAGGCGTCGTTGTATTCTATGTCGGTCTGGAAACTCGGTTTCAATATTCCCTGGAAGATCATAATAATGGATCGCGAGAACCCGGTCGCCGTTATTTCCATGCGGGGCGTGAGATCGGTGCCGCAATCCCACGTGGCGCCGGTTTTGATATTTTGTTTCCGGTTGACGAGATATTTGATCGCGACTACGGAAAGGGCGAGTGCCAGAATGATGATGGCGAACAGCGCCGGCGCGGAAACCGAAGCAAAGCCGTTCACCGCGATTGTCTGGGCGGGATGAACCGCAACAATCGATGCCGCGTCGCGCAAGCCGGAAATATTTTTTACGACGGCATTCAGGATGGAAACGATGGAACCGGAAAACAGGCCGAATACGAGCGACAGGAGCGCGAGTCCCGCCATGCCAAACTGCAAAGAAAATCCCGATTCCTTCGCGCATGCGGCTTCATGGCTTCGGGGACGGGCGAGGAATGTCGCGCCGAACGCTTTTACGAAACAGGCGAGCGCAAGGCCGCTTGTAAGGGCGAGCGTTCCGGCCGACAGGATGAAGATCCAGACGACCAGGGAAGAGAACGAATAAATACCCGCGAAGAGCGACTGGAATGTCAGCCACTCGCTGAAAAAACCGTTAAAAGGAGGGAGCGCGGCGATGGCCATCGATCCTATGAGAAAGAAAAAGGCGGTTTCGGGCATCCGTTTCATGAGCCCGCCGTATTCTTCGATATTTCTTGTGCGCGTTCCCTCGATAACGGAGCCGGCGCTCAAAAATAACAATGATTTAAAGACGGCGTGGTTCAAAGTGTGGAAAAGCGCGGCGATCATGCCCAATGCCGCGAGTGCCGGCATCCCGAGCGACGAGAAAACAAGCGCGCTGCCGATGCCGAGCAGGATGATGCCGATATTTTCGATGCTGTGGTATGCCAGAAGGCGTTTGATGTCGTGTTCGGTCAGCGCATAAAGCACGCCCAGCAAGGCGGATACGGATCCGATGACGAGTATCGCGACGCCCCACCATAACGGCGCCGTCGTAAAAACATCGAAAAATAATTTGATCATCATGAATATCCCCGTTTTGATCATGACGCCGGACATCAATGCGGATACGTGCGAAGGGGCGGCGGGATGGGCGTCGGGAAGCCAGATGTGCAAAGGGATGATGCCCGCTTTCATGCCGAAACCGATGAATGAAAAAATAAAGATCATGTTTTTCGCGAACATGGGTATGGCGGCGCTGTTCGCTTTGATAACGCCGAAGTCGAACGATCCGGTGTACCGGTATAAAAGAAGGAATGCGAGCATGATGAAAGCGGTGCCGATGTGCGTCATGATGAAATAGAGGGATCCGGCTTTGATATTTTTCGGGTCGTTCCGGTCGTAGATCACCAAAAAATACGATGCGAGCGACATGATTTCCCAGACGATAAGAAACAAGATTGCGTTGGATGCCGTAACCACCATCAGCATGCCGGCGATGAAGAAATGGTAAAAAAATCCCAGGGTGCCGATGGTGTATTTTTTATAATAATGTTTGACGTATCCTATGCCGTAGATCGAAGCGAAAAGCGCCACCAATGAAATGATAAAAATAAAAAACGCGGACAGCGCGCCGACGGCGAACGATATCGATAAAAAAGGAGAGAGCGCCGCGGCGATATGGAATGATAATGTCGTTCCGGAAATGAATATGGAAAGCGCGAAAATGATGCCCCAGAGCGACCCGCCGACGGCGAACGCGCTGCTCCAAAAATTTGCAAGCGCGTCATTTTTCCTGAACGCCAATGCGCCCAAGGCTCCCGCGGCGAAGAATGAAAGCAGCAATAAAAAACCGCCTTGCGATGCAATGGATGCGATCATGATAGTGAGGCTGATTTTTTATGCTCGATATCGTTGAGGATCGCCAAAAGGTGGCGGAGGATGATTTTGGGGGAAGGAGGATCGCCCGGGATCTGATAATCGACGGGAATCACGTTATGCGCGCCGTCCAAAACCGCATATGATCCTCTATAAATACCGCCGTCGATTGCGTCATCGCCGACCGCCACGACGATCTTCGGATCGGGCGTCGCCCGGTATGCGCGGACCAGCGCTTCGCGCATATTCCTTGTCACGGGGCCGGTCACCATAAGCATGTCGGCGTGTCTTGGTGAAGCGACAAAATGGATGCCGAAGCGTTCAATGTCGTAAAAAGCGTTCGAAAGCGCGACCAGTTCCTGTTCGCAGGCGTTATCGGATCCGGCGTCGACCTGACGTATCGCGAGCGACCCGCGGAATAATTTCTTGACGCGGTCGCTTATTTTTCCTCCGAGAGCGGCGACCTCGTCTTTTTCCATAGCGCTGTCACGGAACGGGATGACGGGGCTTTTCGTCCGGAATATTTTTGTGAGTAGCCTCAACATGGATTGAATGCGGATTGAATTATGATAATGCCGCACATTATAATTTGCAAGAAAAAAATAACGATTTTTTTAAAGCGTGGATCCTCGCCCTGTGGAGTAGGCGAAGTCGCCACTCCATAGGGCGAGTCTCCGCGAGGACGACAAGAAAAGGCAATGACCCGCGCTTTTAAATGACCGCGTTCGGCGGCGCCGAAAAACGGGAAGGGCCATGAGGGCGTTTTTAAACAACCTCGTTTTCTTTCAGTGTGAACCGATAGGGTTTTTCCGCCCATGTGCGGCCGGCGAAATTAACGCCGATTCTTTTTCGCGCGGCAATGGTCCGTTTTTTTATTTTTATTCCGCGATCTTCGAACCATAAGCCGGTTTTTTTGCAGGCGCGTTTTCCGTTTTGCGCATCGGCGATATGCAGGAATTTTGCAAGCCGCGCCGGACCATTGACAATAATTCCCTCGCCGGTTTTCGGGTCATTATATTTTCCGGCGCGCAAAAGCGCCGCCGCGGGATAATCCGCGGGGCCGGTCACGATATTAACGAGCCAATGCATGCCGTATACGAAATAAATATAGAAATGTCCCGGTTCGCCGAACATTATTTCCGTCCGTTCCGTTCTGCCGCGGCTCGCGTGCGATGCCTTATCGCGCGGTCCGTCGTACGCTTCGACGTCGGTGATCATGAGCGCGATCCGTTTGCCGCGCCACGATCGCACGATATATTTTCCGATAAGATCTTTCGCCGCGACAATCGTCGGCCGATTGAAGAATTTTTGCGGAAGTGTTTTCGCCATGAAATCCAATAGTATAATCATTGAGAGTATATCCCAAGAGGAAATCTTTCGGTAGCGCGGTTATTTCGCGGAATGCCGCCGATTCCCTGAAACGCGACCCGCTTGATTTACCCCGAAAGAAAGGATAGAATTTTCGATAAAGATGCGTTGGTATTCATTTATAGAACCTGCTTTAAAAGTAAGACAGAGAGTTTGCTTAAAAAGTTATTTTTGAGACAGGTTCTCATCAATGCGGTCGTAGCTCAATTTGGTTAGAGCACCGCCCTGTCACGGCGGGGGTTGCCGGTTCAAGTCCGGTCGACCGCGCCCCTTTGGGCACGTTTGAGATACCGCTGGGGCCTTCATGGTTCCAGCGGGTTTGCGACGGCCGATGCTCTTTAATCTCCACCGGGCAGCCTCTAAAGCGATAAATACTACAACTTGTTTCCCTGCCGGTCCTTGCCGCAGGGTCCATGCAGGAAAGTCCGAAAACCTTTGTTTTCTGATATACCGACCTCATGAGACGGGTTCTTTTTGCAACAGGAGGATCAGGAAGCGCCGCCTGCAAGTCATAGACTTCAAACGCGTCCGCCCAAGCGCGCATAAAAATAAAACCGCTCTCCGATGGGCGGTTTTATTTTTTTCTTTCGGATATCGGTCCGGCGGCATAACGGAATTTCAAAATAACGAAACAGGATTCTTTATAAAATCATCGGTGATGAAAATACAAAAAGAATTCCCGATATGGCGCATTCAAGAAAATATAATAACGCAATGCCGGACGCAAAAAACAGGAACGAGCTGAAAAATCCGGCGCGTGCGGCGGACAGGGGATTTAAAAAACGGCGATAGATGAAAAACGGGATAACGCCGATTGTGATATATGAAATCGCAAGCGTTATGATGGCCATAAGCATATCCGCCGCTGGAAATATCCTTATTATTATTTCATAGCCCGCAAGACCGGGGCGCATGCTGCCGGAAAAGATCCACGGCGCAAGCGCGAATAAAATAATTCCCGTTAAAAACCCCGCGATGATGTCGGCGTAATTCCGTTTCATGAAGAATCCCGCTGAAAAGATTTTTGGATTCTTCCTTTTTCTCTTTTTCCGTCGCCGCGCGGGCGGATCGCCGCAGAACGGACTTCGAAATAGATTTTCTTGACGCGCGGACTCCCTGCTTTATCGATTGCGCGGATTATGAAAATATTTTTGCCGAGCTTTGTGAAAGTAACATTATCGCCGCTCGAAACCGGAACGTCGTTCATGGTCGCCGCGATTGACGCGACGCCCGATTCGCCATCAACGGCGCTGAACGATATCGTTGCCGTACTGTCCAGAAGCGGCGCGCGCGGAAGCGCGGATACCAAGATGACCGGCGGCGTGAAGTCATTTATGGCGTCCGGCGCGGAAAGAATTGCGTCGGGATGGCGTATTTTTTCAAATTTCGGTCGGCTCTTGCGTCCCGTTTTTAGGTCAATATTTTTTCCGAACCCGGAAAAATCAAGTTCCGCAATCGAACTCGTGCCGTCCTGCGGCACCGAAAGATAGGTTGCCTGCCGGTCGATCGCGCCGCCGCGATAACCTTTCACTTTCATATCGAATGTTCCGGATGCCGTCGCTTGATTGATTGCTCTGTAATTATTTCCCGCCGGAACGAGAATAAAAGCGTTGTCGCCGAGCTTTTCGTATTCGCTTCCAGGGATGCCGAGCGCGACCGTTCCCGACGCCGTTATGCCGGTATATTGGTTTTCGGCGTTGTACACGCCGAGATCGGCCGAACCGTGCGTGCTGAATTCAAGGGTTGTCTCGCCTTCCGATGATATTGTTGCCGATTTTTGCGGCGAAACGCAATCGGCGGTGGATGCCGAAATGCCCTGCGGCAGGGGCGCCGTGACGCCCTCGATTATATTTTTTATGAGCGTGACCGGCCGCGCATCGCTCGTGAGTCCCGTATGGTCGATGCCGGTTTCGCCGCTCATCACGAAATAATTATGAAATTGATTCGCCCTGTCCATCGCGCTCGTTTCCGGCACGGTGCCATCGCCGGCCGCGCGCCGAAGATTTATCACGCCGTCATCATAAAGATCAAATCCCGTAATCGTCGGCTTTCCGCAGCCGACGATATTATAGACGTCCGGCGCGGCGATCGGATGATCGTCAATTGCGTCGTGGAACGCATCCGCGGCATTCAAAAGTCCGGCGTTACGGCGGTCGGCGCTGTCGCTTGTCATCACGTTCGCCGTCGCGTCATAATCAAGAAATTGTTCGCCGCCGTTCCGAAAATCCTGTACGTATCCGCCATTCTCGGCGACGTATTTCCTGCTCGGCAGTAATTGATAGAGAGAAGGCATATTCTGGGCGATTTTTTTTATCTCATCGCCGTTTACGACCGGAATACCCAGATCGTCGCCGTAATTCAATATCTTGAACGTGTCCGGCGCGCCGAGCTGGGGAACTCCCGCGAGTATCACTTTATCCAGGAACGGCGCGTTCGGAATTTCCGCGAGGTATTTTTTGAGCACCAGTCCGCCCATGCTGTGCGCGATGATGTCTATCTTTCCTGTCGGCGACGCCGCGGCCGCCTGTGCGATCTTCGCCGCGATTGCGGGAATGGCGCGGTTGATATCGAGCCGCCAGTCGTACGGCGCCGTAAAAAGATTCCGGTTTTCAACGTAGCCGTCGTTTTTGAACGCACCGATCAGGTTACCGTAAAAATCATCGCTGAAAAGGACGATGCCGCCGACCGTAATCGCCGCCGCCGATAATATTCCCGCCGCGCGTATCGTGCTTTGGGCATCGTCGCCGTTGGTATTGAGCATCAGCGCATCAAGATAATCATCCGACGGCGATACGATCATCGTGTCGACGTTCGGCCATGCCTCGCTTCCGTCGGACGTTTTTTGAAGCGCCGTCCCCGCAATGCCGGGAATAATGACGACGGGTTCGCGCAGCGCGACCGTGAAATCGGTGTTCCCCGGAACGCCGAATTCCTGCCAGCCGGATACGGCGCCCGTGAGAACATTTTGAAGCCGCGCGCGCCAGTGATAGCCTCCGTTCGCGAGTCCATGCATTGCAACGGCACTGTTTTGCGTCCAAAGAAAAATATTTCCTGCCGCGGTCGGTACGCCGGTGAACGCCGCGTTCGTCGGCCGGACCTCGACCTGCAGCCGCAGCGGTATAAAAACTCTCGACGGAAATGAGATGCCGAGTATCGCCGTTCCCGCCGCGAGCGTGCCGCCTTCGAGGATCGCCGTTGCCTCGTCGGACCTGTATTGGTGCAATGATCCTTGCGGAAACCGGAATATAGTGAAGAAAAATCCGTTCCCGGTTGCCGGCGATATATTTGCTCTATTAATAGATGGGCGCTGCGGCGAAAAGCTTGCGCTTAAAGCGCTGCTCGATAACAACGCAATAGCGAACAATACAAAAATGTTCCGTGTGAGGTATTTTACCGTTGCAACAGGTTGTATCATGGGATTGCTCCCAGTAAAACACACTGCCGATTAAAACTATTTAAAGAAACGTTTCGTAAGTCTGTTTTTGAGGCGGACTCTATTGCTTCGGCTGCAGAGGGGATTTTTTCGGTATTATAAAGGAGAATAGACGGCGGATGATATAAAAAAGTATTTCAAATACGTTTTTTTGTTTCTCATAATCATGGAATCCCGTTATAATGAGTGCATGGAGGAAAACGATCAAAAAGAGAAGAAAGAGAAAGGACCGCGAAAGAGATGGGCCGCGCGGCTTTTTAGAATCCTCGGTCCGGGACTCATCACGGGCGCGGCGGACGATGATCCGTCGGGCATAGCGACGTATTCCCAGACCGGCGCGCAGTTCGGCTACGGCCAGCTTTGGACGGCTCTTTTTTTGTATCCTTTGATGACGGCCGTGCAGGAGGCGTGCGCGCGGATTGGCGCGGTGACGAAAAAAGGCATCGCGTCGGTCGTAAAAGAGCATTACGGCCGGACAATTTTGTATTGCGCAGTTTTTCTCATCGTACTTGCGAACACGATCAATATCGGCGCGGATATCGGCGCGATGGCGGCGGCCGTGCGCCTCGTCGTGCCGATTCCCTTCGCGGTCGCCACGCTTTTTTTTGCGGCGCTGATGCTCACGCTCGAGATATTTATTTCATATAAAAAATATGCCCGCATTTTGAAATGGCTTGCCGCGAGCATGCTGGTCTATCCCGCTACATTGCTTTTGATCGCCGCGCCGTGGGGCGCGATTCTTCGCGCCACGTTCCTGCCGCGCATCGAGCTGAATGCCGCTTTCTTTTTCGTCATTACCGGCGTCATAGGCACGACGATTTCGCCGTATATGTTTTTTTGGCAGGCGTCGGAAGAGGTGGAGGAAGAGGTCGAGCAGGGGATTGCGAAGCGGCATGCGGTTGACAAAGGTTTTATAAAAAATATGCGCATCGATAATGCGCTGGGAATGTTTCTTTCGCAGGCCGTCATGTGGTGCATCATCGTGGTTACGGGCACCGTCCTTCACCGGGGCGGCGTGACGAATATCGCGACGGCTGCCGATGCCGCAAAGGCGCTCGCGCCGCTTGTGCATACTTTTCCCGACGCCGGATTCCTTGCGGAGATCGTTTTTGCGATCGGCATCGTCGGGCTCGGCCTTCTTTCGGTGCCGGTGCTCGCCGGTTCCGCGGCGTACGCCGTTGCCGAGGCGTTCGATTGGCATGAAGGGCTTTACCGGAAATTGCGCAAAGCGCACGGGTTTTACGGCGTCATCACGGTTGCGACGTTCGTCGGGCTTGCCATTAATTTTGTCGGCATCAATCCGATGAAAGCGCTTATCGTCGCCGCCGTTGTGAACGGCGTCGTTTCCGTCCCGCTTATTTTTCTCATTGCTTTTATTTCGTCGAACAAAAAAATCATGGGCGAACACGCGAGCGGCCGCCTTTCAAAAATATTCCTTTGGATTTCTTTTGTCGCGATTCTTATTGCGGCGATTGCAATGTTCGCGACGGTATTATAGGACCCGGTTAAGAAAATAAATAAAATAGGGTAACCTCTCGCTGCCTATAACCAGCGCCGATTCTGTCGCGGCATTTTCCCCTCCGCCGTCCCTTCGAAGGAGGGGATCCGTGCTTTTCGTCTTAGTTTGTGAGTTTTAAATCGTGAATTATAAAATTCTTAAAGCGTGGATCCTCGCCCTGTGGAGCAGGCAAAGCCGCCACTCCATAGGGCGAGTCTCCGCGAGGACGACAGAAAAAGCATATAGATCCTCGACCAGGCCGAGGACGACGGAAAAGATGGGTACCGGCGCGTACGTCCTCTATTTATTTTCTCTCGGCGAGCGTCACGGCGGCGTCGAACTGTTTTCCGCCGCGGAGGACGACGAGCGTGATTACGTCGCCGACGTTTTTGTTTTCCAAAAGATCCTGGATGGGGCGGGTGCGATCCAGTTTTTTTCCGTCAAGCGCGAGGACGATATCTTTTTCCTTCAACCCGGCTTTTTCCGCGGGACTGCCAGGAACGACCGCGCTGTCGCGCGCGCTTTCGCGGACGACGAGCGCGCCGTAATCGATCGGCAGTTTCATTTTTTCCTTCAGCGTGTCGTCGATCATGATATAGCGGAGGCCGAGGAGCGGCCGGCGGATGCGCCCGTAATTTTTCATATCGTCGAGATCGCGTTTCGCGGCGTTCACGGGGATAGCGAAGCCGATGCTTTGCGCGCCGGAAACAATGGCGGCATTTACGCCGATGACAAGACCCTTCGCGTCGACGAGCGGTCCGCCCGAATTGCCGGGATTGATCGCGGCGTCCGTCTGGATGAGGCCGCGCATTTCCTGCGGCGGGTGATCGGGGTCCGCCTGCGCCATAATGGAGCGCGAGAGGCCGGAAACGATGCCGAGCGACACCGTATTTTTGAAAATGCCGAGGGCATTGCCGATCGCGATCAGGCTTTGCCCGAGCTGCAACTTTGTCGCGTCGCCGAGTTTGAGGAAGGGAAGATTCTCTGATGGGATTTGCAAAATGGCGACATCGTTGATGGGATCGCGGCTCAATATCACCGCGGGAAATTTCTGCCCGTCGTTCAGTATCACCGTGTATTCCGCCTGCGGATCGCTGATAACGTGCTTGTTCGTGAGAATGATGCCGTTCGCGCTCACAATGAACCCCGAACCGCCGCCGACTTCCACCATGCCGCGTTTGTCCACCATGAAATCGGGAATATCTATTTTTTCTTTTTCGACGGGCTTATTGTTCGCCGCGCCGTCTGCGGCAGGGGAGGATTCCTGCGACAGCTCTTTTTCAAGATCGGCAAGATGTTTCGCGATGGCGATCGAAACCACCGCCGGCATCACCTTTTTGATTATCGCAATCGTTTTTTTGTCGTTCATGTTCGATGTTCCGTTGTTAGAGTGTCGTAATTGTTCTCATGAACCTATCGGACATTAGAACATTCAAACATTACAACGCGCTTCTTTGCTTCATTATAGCATACTTCCGTGAAAATCGGCGGTTTTCTCGCTGAAAAATCCTTTTAGAATCTTTTAATGTTCAATATGGCAGAATAAGACAGGTTCCGGGACTCATCATAAAACAGATCGCTCGGGCGCCTGATTGCGGATGTTTTAATATCGTCGTATTATAAAAATAACACATCCGCTCTCTTTGCTTATAAATAAATAGCATGCGCATATTGCTCATTGAGGATGAGAAGGGTATTGCGGATTTTATTATAGCCGGGCTGCGCGCGGAACGGTTCGCGGTGGATTGGGCGAGTACCGCCGAAAAAGGACTGCTTCTGGCGAAAGTCAATCCGTATGATGCGGGGGTCTTCGACATACGGCTTTCGGACCCGTCCTCCGGCGCTTTACCTTCCCATGTTTTGTCGGGCAAAACCGTCGGCGTTTCGTCCCATAAAATTTCGGATGGCAAAGTCTGGGGCGGCGAGCGTGACGGGCTTTGTATTCTGGAAGAAGTGCGCAGGAAAGGAAAAATATTTCCGATCATCATGCTTTCGGTGACGGGCGACGCGCAGACGAAAATCGACGCCCTGAACCTCGGCGCCGATGATTATCTGACGAAGCCGTTCTCTATGGCGGAACTTATCGCGCGCATCCGCGCGCTCTTGCGCCGGGAAAAGAAAATAACGGAGCAGGTTCTCGCCGTTGCCGATCTTACGATGGACACGCGTGCGCATACGGCTGCGCGCGGCGGCAAGCCGGTAAAACTGAACCGCAAGGAATTCGCGCTGCTCGAATATTTTATGCGGAATCCCGGAACGATGCTCACGCGGAGCATGATTCTGGATCACGTGTGGGACATGAGCGTGGATCCGTTCACGAACACGGTGGATGTCCATATGCGGTTCCTGCGGGAGAAGATTGATGACGGGCGCAAGAAAAAATTATTGAAGACCGTGCACGGCTACGGATATAAAATAGAGGAATGAGGACTACGTTTTTCCTCTTCGGAAGCAGGGGCTCTCTTAACTGCTTCCGAAGAGGAAAAACTCCGTTTGTGGCAGAAGCAACGGAATGGCTTTTTTAAAACTCCTTTGCGAATAAGAAACGCTTTGTCCGGCGAAAGGAAATATGAAAACGGATTTTTTAATATAATAAGTCTTAATATAATAACGCGGTGAATAACGGATTGCTTTTGCAATATGTCGTTATCGGCCTTGATCTGGCGGTTGCTTTTCTGGTGCTTGTTGACCGTCCGAGAAATCCGTTCAACCGCTCGTTTTTCATTTTCGCTTTCGGCGCCGCGCTATGGATCTTTTGCGCGGACATGGTTTCGCTCGGAAATAACCTCGCGTTCTTCAGGCCGGCATTATGCGGCGCGGAGATCATGATCTTGGGTTTCGTCCTTTTGGCGAAATTTTTTCCGGGCGACAAAGAAGACAACGGAAAAATAACGGGGAATTTTTTATTTTTTCTCCTTCCGTGGCTTATCATTTTCATCCTTACTTTCTCGCAACTCATCATCCGTTTCGCCGATATCAATAACGACGGCTACCTCGATGCGGTCGGCGGCATCCTCGTTCCGGCGCGTTTTGCGGTGATGGCGGGATATCTTCTATGGAGCAGTTTCATATTTTTCGGGAAGTACCGGAACCTTGCGCCGTCCGCGCGTGTCCGGAATTTTTCTTTTGTCGCCGGCGCGGGCTTATTCGCCGGCGCGGTGCTTTCGTGCGATGTTTTCTTTCTTATGTTCCGCATTTTCGGCATGGCGATGATCGGCAGTCTGTTTTCCCTTTTTTTCACGGGATGCATGGCGTACGCGATCATGCGCTACCGGCTCATGGATATCCGGCTGATCGTAAAAAGAGGGGCGGTCTATGTTATCGCCATATTCATGGTCGCCGTTTTTTATTTCGGAGCATCTTTTTTCCTTCAGGAATTTCTTCATGATAACGACGCCCTTACGTATCCGGCAAGCGCCGTTGCGGCCGCTGTCTTGTGCGTGTTCGGGTTTCTCTACCTTAAACGCGAATTCGAGGAAATAACCGACCGTTTTTTCTTCCGCGGTGAATATGATTATTTTACGGCTGCGCGCGACCTGAGGAATGCATTTTGCTCCACGATTGCCCTCGATGATTTTCTCGGGTCCGTAAGCGGTGTTTTTTCCGATACCATCAAGCCGGAACGGATCGTTTTCTTTCTTGATACCGCGCATCAGCCGTATTTTTTCGACGGCGTTTCGCGGAAGCCGCCGCCTTCCGCCGCCGAAAACCGTTACGGAGAACTGATTAAAAACTTCCGTGCGCTTCCTTCGGAACCTGTTTTTATGGAAGAGCTGGGACGCGCCACGAACGATGTCCAGCCGCGGCGGAGGAAAAAATACGAATCGCTTTGCGTCGCCGCAAAAAGAGCGCGCATCGGCGCAATCATCCCGATTTTTTCGAAAGAAAAAATAAGCGCGATTTTATTGCTGGGCGATAAGCGGTCGGAAGTTCCGTTTTCTTCGAAAGACAGGGAATTATTGTCGATCGCTTCGCATCAGGCGGGCATGGCGATCGAGAATGCGATGCTGTATGCGGCGCTGCGCCGCCATACGGAAGAACTTGAACGCCGCGTTTACGAACGCACGGAGCGGATAAAAAACATGTACGACGGGCAGGCGCGATTTTTGGCGGATCTTTCGCACGAATTCCAGACGCCGATTTCGATATTGAAAGGGAATATCGAACGTCTGGAGAAAATAAACAGCACGAAAGGCAGGGACGAATTTTATGCAATGGAAACGACGCTTGACCGGCTTTCGCGCCTCATCCGCGACGTCCTGGGTCTGGCAAGGTTAAATTCTTCTAAAACAAACCTTGCGAAGAAGCGGGTCAATGTGGAAAAATTGATCGAGGAGGCGTACGATGACTGTCTTACTCTCGCGAAAAACAAAGGCATCGCGTTGTCGTTCTCAAGCGAGAAATGTTTTATTTGCGGAAGTGTCGATAAATTAAAGGAAGTTCTTTTGAACCTGATCGGTAACGCATTGAAGCATACGCCCGCCGGCGGCGCCATTATGCTTTCCGCGAAAGCCGTCGATGACGAGGTTGCCCTCGCGGTTGCGGATACCGGATCGGGGATTTCCCATAAAAACCTCCCGCATGTTTTTGAAAGGTTTTATAAGATTGACGGCGCGGGTTTTACGGGAACGGGGCTTGGTCTTTTTATCTGCCGCCAGATCATCGAGGCGCATAACGGCACGATCATTGCGGAGAGCCAGCCGGGGAACGGCAGCCGTTTTATCATTCACCTGCCTGCCGCGCCGTTACGCAATCGGAAAAAATTTGATATAATATAATCATTCATGGCGCAAGCAATAATCGAGACCAAAGAAAAGAGCGGCATCTACCTTCAAAAAGAAGGGGACATGATTTTGGACGGCGGGGATAAGACGTACGTTTTAAAACTGCGCGATCTGCCGGCGGAAGAAAAGCCGCGCGAGAAACTGATCAAGCACGGTCCGGCGAACCTCTCCGTCGCCGAACTGCTTGCCATCATCCTGAACGTCGGTACGAAAAAAGAGGATGTGCTTGCGATGTCGCGCCGCCTGCTCAAGGAATACGGCGACAGTATCATCGTCAATCAGAAAGATCCGCAAAAAGTGAGCGAACTTTTGGGAATTCCCATTGCGAAAGCATGCCAGGTGGTCGCATGTTTCGAGCTGGGGCGGAGATTTTTCAAGATGCCGGACGGCGGCGCGCCGATCGTGCTCCGGACGGCGCGGCAGGTGTACGACCATCTGAAAGATATGCGCGACCTGCCGAAGGAGCATCTGCGCGGGCTGTATCTGGACAGCCATTACCAGCTTATCCATGACGAAGTGATCTCCATCGGGAGCTTGACGTCGAACATCATCCATCCGCGGGAAGTGTTCCGGCCGGCACTGGAATATTCGGCGACGGCGGTTATCCTCGCGCATAATCATCCGTCGGGTATCGCCGCACCGAGCGAGCCGGATATCGCGATCACGAAGCAGATCATCGAAGCGGGCAAGATCCTCGGCATCAGTCTGCTTGATCACGTGATTGTCGCGAAAAATAAATTCGAAAGCATTCCCGCGGAGTACGAGTGATACCGATCATCGTTTAAGCAAGTTTTGTTTCGACCGCCGTCCCATTTTGGCGGCCGTCAAGATGGGACAGCGGGTCCGAAAAAGGTGATTTTTATGAGGTCATCTATTTTTACGGCGCATGATGATATATAATGGCTTTTATGGTTGTTTACTCTTCGGTCAGAAAGGCATATAAGAAGCGCGTGGCGGTCACGGATTTTTCGCTTTCGGTTTCGGCGCCGATATTCGGATTTTTGGGCGCGAATGGCGCGGGGAAAACGACGATTATGAAAATGACCGTCGGACTTTTGGCGCCAACGAGCGGCACGATTATGATCGACGGACAGCCGTCATCCGCGCCGGTTTCGAAGAACAAGATCGGGTTCATGCCCGAAACGCCGTATTTTTACGAAACGTTCACGGGGATGGAATTTATGAAATTCTGCGGAGAACTTTACGGTCGCCGCGGCTCTGCCTTCAATTCGTTCGCGGGCGGACTTTTGAAGAAAGTCGGCATTTACGGCGCGCGCGATTATCAGATCCGGACGTATTCAAAGGGCATGCGTCAGCGTCTCGGGTTCGCGCAGGCGCTTGTGAACGATCCCGAATATCTTTTTCTCGATGAACCGCTGGACGGCCTTGATCCCGTCGGGCGGCGCGAGATGAAGGACGTGATGCGCGATCTCCGGCGCGACGGCAAGAAGATATTCCTCAACACGCACATTCTCTATGACGTCGAAGAGATGTGCGAAGAGCTCGGCGTTTTGCATCGCGGGCGTCTTCTCTATGCCGGTTCCGTCAAGGAATTTTGCGCGGGAAAATCGCTCGAAGAACGGTTCGTCGAAGTCGTCGGAGCGTCGGGTTCTCAAGAGTTGTAGTGCCGGAGTGTTCTATGGTTGTCATTGAAAATACAATACTGCGCACAATAAAACATTAGAACATTAGAATATTTTATCATCATGCATACTGTCCTTGTCATCGCAAAAAATACGTTCAAGCTTGAGATCCGCAACAAAATACTCTATGCCATCCTCGGGTTCGGCGTTCTTTATGCGGTCGTGATGCTTTTTCTGTCGGATCTCGTGCTTCAGGAGCTCCCCATGGTGAAAAGTTTCGGTCTTTTGGGAATTTATTTTTTCAATGTTATCGTGGCTCTTTTTCTCGGCACGACCTCGTTCCATAAAGACATTGAGCGGAAGATCGTTTATTTCATCCTTGCGAAACCGGTCTCGCGGGCGCAATTCGTCATCGGAAAATTCACGGGGCTGTGCCTTGTCCTACTCTCATCGAGCGTCATGCTCGGCGCCGTATATTGCGGCGTCATCGCATACGCGCACGGAGGGTTCGACGCCATGGGGCTTCTTGCGATCGCGATGCAATTCCTTGAAATGGCGCTCTTTCTCGCGTTCGCGATTTTCGTTACGACGTTTTCAAGTTCGCTCTTGTCCATCGTCTACACTTCCGCCGTGTTTTTTGCGGGGCATATCGTGAGCTCGATCCTTGTCGATGCGAAGGCGATCGGGATCGGCGGTTTCAAGCTTTTGGCCGTCGAGGCAATGTATTACGTCCTTCCGAACCTTGAGAAATTCAATATCCGCGATTTCGCCGTGCATCCCGTCGCAACGCCGTTCACTTTTTTCTTCATGGCGTTGTGTTATGCCGCCGCGTATATCGCGCTTCTTCTTTTTGCCGCCATCTGGATTTTCGAGAAGAAGGAATTATAAAAGATGTTTTAGTGTTTTATATGTTATGGCGCAACGAAGAACGCAGCGAAAACGTTGTATCATTACATCATGAGAACATTGCAACACCTTTTCGCATTATGAAAACCGACATTGCATTTAAATCGATAGTCGTTGCCGCGCTTTTCGCCGCCGTTATTTTTTTCCAGTACGGCTATGACGCGACGGCGGTTGCAACGGCAGCAGGGACCGCGCCCGTGCAGCTTTCTCCCGGCTTTGTCCGCACCGTCGATATGGGGTTCAATGCGCCCATCGCGTCATTTGCGTGGATCGGCACGATGCCGGATATCATCGATCTTTTCCTGAACGGCAAGACGGAATATTTTTCCGGCCTTGATTTCGTGACGGGCGTCGATCCGAAGCTGAGCTACCCGTACGCTTTTTCCGTCATCACCGTTCCCGCCGTGGCGTCGTATCCGAATGCCGTGCAGACGGCGAATGCGATAGGCGCGCGCGGGCTCGCGGCGGCCGATCCCGACTGGCGGATACCGTTTTACATGGCGACGAATTATTTTCTCTATCTCAAGGACAAGGAAGACGCGCTCCGGTATTACGACATTGCCGCGCGGACGCCCGGCATTCCGCCGGTCTCGCAGCGCTTTGCAATTAATTTCAGCATCGGATTTGGGACGCGCGCGCAGATGGAGAATCTTTGGAAAACGATCCGCGACACGACAAACGACCCGTCCATGAAACAGCGCGCGCAGGCGTATATCGACCGGTTCGATGCGCTTGATTATCTTGAAGCCGCGGCGAAGCAATACAAAACGGAGTACGGCGCGTTTCCGAAAACGCCGAACGATCTTGTGGCGAAACATATCATCCCGCAAATTCCGCAGGACCCGTTCGGCTATGCGTTTATTTTCAACGCCGACGGTACGGCGACCGTCGACATCGCGCACCCGCCGGCCGTGATCGGGCAGTGACGGGCTTTTCAGGAGATTTTCGTCCGCGTAAGTAAAACTTAATATTTGATGGTATATTTATTAAATGACAGGAATTTCGAAGTATATCCAATTTTTCAAGCGGCGTCGCGCGGACGCCGGAAAAGGCTGCTATAAAAAACCGAAAGTCGTGTTGGTCGATATCGACGGCACGGTCATAGAGCCCAAAATAAAAATGTTTACCTTGGCCGAACAGAAATTCGGAAAAGAAATAATGGCGAAGATCGAAAAGGAAAAAATACGTCCGTTAAGAAAAGAAATGACGGAAGGGAAAATCAGCTTTGAGAAGTACCTTCTCGAACTTTCGAAAATCAATATAGCACTGGGCCAGTCATATCGGGATTATAAGGATTTTTTCTTTGATGTTGCGGAAAAAAAGCTCATCAATGAGCCGCTTGTCCGCGCTTTGGGCAATATAAAGAGAAAAAATAAAATTAAGGTTATCTTTCTTACGTCAAATTTGAGAGTCTACGGGGAAATTATCGCCGATAATGTTTTAAAATTATTGGGAGAGAAGGGAAAATTCGACGGGTGCGTCGGAGAAGAAAAAGAGTTCAATGAAAAAGGAAAAGGGAAGGCGATAAAAGTGAAAAGCATCATCAGCCACAGAAACGCGGTTTGCGAAGGGGTGAAATTCATGACCAAAATCGCCGCCATAAAAGAATATTTCAGGAAAAATAAAATAAACGTGAAAGACGAAGCAGTGGCGGTCATAAGCGACGCGGATACCGCTCTTATGAAGCACTTCGGGCTTGGCGGATTGGTGCTGTATCCGTGGCGGGAGCTTTCCGACCAGTTCAGGCATATTGAGTACGTGAGGAATGCGCGAAAAGGACTTTTCGATTTTTGCGTCGATTATCGGAAAGAAAAAGATCTTCCGGTCGCGCAAAAAAAGTGGGAGCTGATATTGGACAATCCCGCCGTTCTGGAATTTTCTGACATAAAAATAAAAGCGATATTAAAAAATGGCGCAAAAAAATAAAATAATCATCGCGTTATATGGTCCTGCGGGAACGGGAAAAACCGCGGTTGCCGGAAAACTTTGCAGGAAATTACCCGGCAAAACGGCGAGAATTTCCGTGGACATATTGCGGGACATGACGTGCCTGTGTTTTGGCAGTTGGAAAGAAAGCGATGCCCATATAACATTAGGGAAAAAAACAGCCGTGCTTTTGGCGAAGGAATACGTGCGACGGGGATATAACGTGGTTATCGAAGTGGCGCCGCCCACGATATACGATAAGGGAAAAACCGATAAATGGCTGGCGCTTTCTTTGAAGAAAATGGGAGCCCGTGTTTTTCTTCTTGATGCGCCGCTGGCATCGGTCCTGAAAAGAAATAAAAAACGGAAAGGGGAATTCGGACAAGGCAATTTGAGCGGGAAATTAACCGAGAAACTTTATGGTTATTGCCAAAAATACCTTGATAAAAAAGATTACATTATCATTGATACGGAAAAAATCGGCGCGGACAAAACGGCGGCGCTGATTCTGAAAGCAAAAAATCATTGACTATCCACCGCGTGCGTGGTAATATTTTCATTACAAAAACGACCGTTCAACGGTCATTTTTCAGCTCATTTAAAATTGAATAAAGATAAAAATCTTAAAAGCGCGGAATGCGCAAGGGAGGAAATCAATGTTGGAAAGGTACAGCAGGAAAGAAATGACCGGCATCTGGTCGGAACGGAACAAATTTTTGCGATGGTTGTCGGTGGAACTGGCCGTACTCAGGGCGAGGCAGCATATAGGCGAGCTTATATACGATGGTTCTTGGGATTTTGCGGGGGAAATTCGCATTGATCCCGAGGAAATCAACCGCATTGAAAAAGAGATTACGGGACATGATGTGATTGCGTTTCTCGAACATTTATCGCCCCAGTTTCCGGAAGAGCTTCGTCCGTGGTTACATAGAGGATTGACATCATACGACGTCGGGGACACGGCGCTGAGCATGCAGATGCGCGAAAGCGTCAGGCTGCTGATCGAGGGAATCATGAAACTTATGGATGCGGTCAGGGAAAAGGCTCTTGAGTATAAGTACGCGCCGCAGATCGGACGCACGCACGGCGTTCATGCCGAGCCGATTACGTTCGGGGTCAAGCTGGCTAATTGGTATGATGAGCTTCACCGGCATCGGGACAGGCTTATCAGGCTTTGTAGCGTTGTTGCGGTCGGCAAGATAAGCGGAGCGGTCGGCATGTATACGATCGATCCGAAAATCGAGGAATTGGTTTGCGAAGAATTATGGCTTAAACCTGTCATTGCCACGCAAATCATTGCGCGCGACATCGCGGCCGAGTATATGTCCGTGTTAGGTATCGTTGCCGCCACAATCGGCAAGATAGCCACCAATCTCAGGTTGCTTTCAAAAACGGAAATTGGCGAGGTTATGGAGCCGTTCGGCAGGAACCAGAAAGGTTCATCGGCGATGCCGCACAAGAAGAACCCGATAGGGAGTGAAAATTTGTCGGGCCTGATGCGTGTCGTTCGCGCGAATGTCCAGGTTGCCCTGGAAAA
The DNA here is from genome assembly GCA_027310965.1 of bacterium. Lineage (GTDB taxonomy): Bacteria > Patescibacteriota > Minisyncoccia > UBA6257 > 2-01-FULL-56-20 > CAIWCR01. The sequence goes on from DAICZW010000001.1 coordinate 96,519, forward strand.
CCTTGCAACGTGCTGGGATGAGCGCAGTTTGGACAATTCCGGTCCGGAGAGAGTCATTATTCCCGATTCTTCGATTCTCCTTGATTATGCCATAGACCGGCTTACCGGCATCATCGAAAAGATGAGGGTTTTTCCCGGCAGGATGCTGATTAATATTGATCACACCAAGGGGCTTGTCTTTTCCCAGGATGTTATGATGCTTGTTGCGGAAAAAAGCGGCTTGCCCCGGGAAGAGGCGCATACCTTGATTCGCGACATTGCGTTGGGATGCTGGGAGAATCAGGCGAAAGGGCTTGCTGTAGATTTTGATTTTTTGGAAGCTTTGCTCGCCAACGATATCGTCATGCGGTTCGTTAGCGAGAAAGATTTAAAATCGTGTTTCAATCTCACAAAAAAATTACAGCACGTCAATCATATTTTCGACAAAGTATTCGGTTGAAAATATGATTGAGTTTTATTTGAAAGAATATCAAGGCGCTCCCCTGAAAAGGAGCGCTTTTTTTGTTATTTTACTCCGAGCTTAACGCCGTTTTCTTGCCGGTAACGCGAAGGATGGAGAAATTTCCGCAACGCGTTGAATATGGCCATATGGCCGCGCGAAACTTCATAAATTATCCGCATGTATGTTATAGTGGTGCAATGGCAAAACTATCCATCGGCATCGTGGGGCTTCCGAATGTCGGGAAATCGACGCTGTTTAAACTTATTACGAAACAGGATGTGACGATTGCGAACTATCCGTTTGCGACAATAGATCCCAATGTCGGCGTCGTTGCGGTGCCGGATGAGCGGCTCGAAAAATTGAACGATCTCAGTAAATCGAAAAAGAAAATTCCGGCGGTCGTGGAGTTCTTGGACATCGCGGGACTCGTGAGGGGCGCGAATAAAGGCGAAGGACTCGGCAACCAGTTCCTGTCGCACATCCGCGAGACGCAGGCGATCGTAATCGTATTGCGGATGTTTCGGAATGCAGAAATCATCCATGTCGAGAATTCCGTCGATCCTTTGCGCGATCTGGAAATTATCAATACCGAGCTTATTTTGAAAGATCTTGAAACGGTCGAAAAGCGGCTTACCAAAGCCGAGGCGGAAGCACGGAGCGGCAAGAAGGAAGCGCGTGAGGACAGGGAGCTTTTGGAAAATCTGAAAGCGCGTCTTGAAAAAGGCGATCTGCCGGTTGCGGACGCGGAATGTATGGAAAGCATCCGCAAAAATATCAGGATGATCGATCTGAACTTGTTGACAATGAAGCGGCAGATTTATTTATTGAACGGCGAAGAAAAAGAAGCGCCTGATGCGTTGAAAAATAAAATAGCATCGCTTGCCCCCAAAAAGTTTGCGGAACAAAATTCAGACCGCTGCGGCGTGGGATTTGTCGTCGCAGATCTTTCCGCCGCGGCAGAAGGTTCCGGAGGGGAGATTCCTGAGCTTATCAAAAAAGCGTACGAAGTTCTGGGTCTCGCAAGTTTTTTCACGACGGGCGAGGACGAGACGCGCGCGTGGACGATTGAGAATGGCACGAAAGCGCCGCAGGCGGCGGGCGTCATCCATACCGATTTCGAGAAAAAATTCATCCGGCTGGAAGTCATTGACTGCGAAAAATTACTCGCGGCCGGCGGCTGGACGCAGGCGAAGCAGAAAGGATGGGTGCGGCTTGAGGGAAAGGAATACGAAGTGCGGGACGGCGATATTGTCGTCGTGCGGCACGGATAAGGGACTTCGCATTTTTATTTTTGAGGGACGGGCTCTCTTAAGTCCCTCAAAAATAAAAATACTCCGTCTGATGCGGAAATAAGAAACGAGGGACGGGTTCTCTTAAGTCCCTCAAAAATAAAAATGCTCCGTCTGATGCGGAAACAAAGGAGGGGTTCTTTTTGCTCCTTCGCGAATAAAAATGCTCCGTCTGGTGCGGAAATAAAAGAATGAATCTTGATTAAAAAATCATTAAAGACATTTTGACGGGAGGTATCGGAAGGATAGAATGGAGGAATGAAAAAGAAAAATTCCGGCGGCAATAATATCGGGTTGAAAGAACTTTTCAGCGAAGTGAAGAAAATAGGTTCTCGCATGGACGATCGCGATGTCGAAATAAGGAAGATCGGTGTCCTCATGGAAAGCCATGATATTGAAATAAAAAAGATAGGCGTCATTTTGGAAAGCCATGATGTCGAAATAAGGAAGATTGGTGTCCTTTTGGAAGAACGCGACGACAAACTCGACTTGGTTTTGGAAGGATATGCCGCGCTGGATAAAAAGATCGATGATCTTCACGAAGAGATGAATGAACGGTTTGCGATTGTTGATTTTAAATTCGGCATTGTTTTTGAAGAAATAAACGGGATAAAAGGCGAGATTATTGTAATAAATGGACGATTGGAAAGAATTGAAGGACGGCTCGAAAAACTCGAAGTGCGGATAGGGAAAGTCGAAGTACGGCTGGAAAAAGTCGAGGGAACGCTTGTGGAAATTCGCAGCGATTTAAATGCCGAAACGGATTGCGGCGAATTGGCTGTATTTAAAAGCCTATAACTTATATCAAGATAGTCCGATAGGCAGCCGTAGGTTCTCTTCGCTCACTAATATCACGTGCGTAAGTTTGCGGGATGGCGGCGCGCCGCCGGCTTTGCGGCGCAAACCGTTCCGGCGGTTTGAAACGAGTGCTATACCCCGCCGCGTGAGCGCGCGGAGCTTCATTTTTTTTGAGACGGGTTCTATACTGTTTTTATGGCGGATAAATTTTCTGAGCTTAAAAAACTCGAGGCGGAAATGGTGGCGGATGCGTCGTTGCCGTTGCGCGAATCGAACTTAGTGTTCGGCGAGGGAAATCCTGATTGCGCCGTGATGTTCGTCGGCGAAGCGCCGGGCATGAACGAAGATCGTTTGCGCCGGCCGTTCGTCGGCCGTGGCGGACAGCTGTTGGACGGGATGATGCGAAACATCGGTTGGAAGCGCGAAGACGTTTATATCACGAATATCGTAAAGCGCCGTCCGCCGGATAACCGTGATCCGCTGCCGGAGGAAATTGCGGCTTATAAGCCGTATCTCGCGCGGCAGATCGCCATCATCCGTCCGCCGGTTATCGTTACGCTCGGCCGGTTCGCGATGCATTATTTTCTTCCCGATGCGAAGATGATGCGCGACCATGGCCGGGTGTTTGCCGTTCCCCGGGAGCCGTTTGAGCAAGCAGAGAATGAAGGTGCCTTTCGTCGTCCCGGCGAAGAATCACCGGCTGGGGATTATCTCATTTTTCCCGTGTTGCATCCCGCGGCGGCGCTCCGGTCGCCGCAGCAGATGATGCTTCTTTTGAAGGAAGATTTTAAAAAATTGCCGAATATCATTAAGGGCGATTTTATTCCCGTAATCGCGACCCCCGTATTTTCCATCGGCTCCGCGCGAAAAGAAAACAAAAATCCGGGAAAAGAAAAGCAGAGAGCGTTGTTTTAGAACCCGTCCTAAAAGCATGCCGGCGGGGATTGCCGGCCGTCGGCAGCGAGGAGAAAATAAATGCGTCCGCGCATTCATTTTCTCAGAGCGAACCGGCGGATGAAACAGAGTTTCATAAAATTTCCGTAAGACCTGCGGATACTGCTTAAAAAGCTGCTTTTGAGACGGGTTCTATGACCGTACGGCGTGCTGCGCGGATGCGCTTGATTATCCGATTTCTGCTATACTTTAAATGGAGTTGTCATGATGTAATGTTATAGTATTCTATCGGAAAATCGGATATGCGGCACAACAACACTACACCATGCCAATACTTTTATGAACTTCGCTTTTATTTATATCATCCAGCGTTTTCTTTATCGGTTCGTCGATTTCTTTCATCACTGGTATGTCGACGGAACCCGTTTTATAGCGCACAAATTCATTTCCGTGCTCACGGAAATGGATAAATCGTTCGCGGTTAAAATTACGCTTCGGCATTTTTTCGATCCGCTCTATAAAGATTACAGCATCGTGGGGAGGATTCTCGGGATTATCTTCCGTTCGATAAGGGTTGCGATCGGCGGCGCCGTTTACATTGTGTTCGCGATTGTCTTCCTTTTTTTATATCTCGTCTGGATCGCCATTCCGGCCGTACTTATTATTCTTGCGGTACGAGGATGAACCCGTCCTGACGTTCTGATAATGGAGCATCTCGATACCTATTTTCATTACAATATCCAAACGCTGCAATACCAATATGACTTCTGTTGCTTCCCAAAAACAAGAAAAAAAACTGACCGTCGGTTTTTCCGATCCGCGTTTCGGTATGACGCTCGCGGGGAGGATTCTTATCCGCATCATACGGTATGTTTTTTATCTGACGCTCATCGCGGCGACGGCGATTTTTCTCTTCCAATCCGACCTCCGCGGTTTTCGCTATATCGGGTTATTGCTGTGCCTTTTTTTCGCCGACCGGCTGAGGCATCACGGCGAAGCAGATATCCCGTTCATCGAACTTCCCGCGGAAGGAGCAATCAATTTGGCGAAGGTCGTGCGGCCGCGGACTTTTTCCGTTCTGGAGCGGGCGTTCGACCGGAGCATCATCACGAAGGAGGATTTTTTTCTGGAGACCGCGCGCCAGCTTATCGGCTATCCGCAGATTGAAGAAGGGTTGCGCCGTCTTGATGTTTCACCCGAAGAGTTCAGACAGAAATTGGACGGGTTGCTTCTTGAAAGCAAAAATAAAGACCGCGGGACGGCGGAGTATTATCGCGCCGATGCCGAAGCGCTCGTCGTCGCCGCGTTCAAAGAAGCGCTCGTCGCAGGACATGATTTTATCGAACTTGCCGATCTTTTTGCCGGACTCGGGAAAATGCAGGGCGAGTATATCGCGCGCATATTCAATACTTTTTCGATCGATGCCGCCGATCTGGAGACGGCGCTTATCTTAAGCATGGCCCATCAGGGGATACTGAACCGTCTGCCGGCGGTGCTCGGCGGTTTTACGACGGAATCGCACCGGTACATCAAGCACCGCATCATGAATCGCGCATGGACGTCGCGGCCGACGCCCGAGCTTGACAGGTACAGCACGGATTATACCGATCTCGCGCGCGAAGGAGCGGCGGGATTTCTCGTCGGCCATGCGGCGGAATATGAGAGGATGGTGGAAACGCTTGCGCGTCCCATCAACCCGAATGTTATTCTCGTGGGCGAAGCGGGCATCGGAAAAGAAGCGATGATGCGGCATCTTGCCGAACATCTGGCGAACGATAAAGTTCCCAGCGCGCTTTTCGACAGGCGGCTTGTCGGCCTGGAACTGCAGAATCTCGTTGCCGGTGCGCCGCCCGAAGAATTGAACGCACGGATACGGCGCATCGTGGAGGAAGTTTATATGGCGGGCAATATCATCCTTTATATTCCCGAGATCCATAATCTCGTAAAGACGTCCGGCACTGCGTATCTTTCCGCGGCCGACGCCCTGATGCCCGTCATTATGAATAATACGTTTCCCATCATCGGTTCCACGTATCCGAAAGAATTTAAGCAGCTCGTCGAGCCGCGCAGCGATTTCGTGGGCGCATTTGAAACAATACCGGTGAATGAAATCACTATCGCCGAGGCGGAAAAACTTCTTTCGTACGAAAGTCTGATCCTCGAAAAAGGGACGCGGATCACGATCAGCTTCGGCGCCATCAAGCGCGCGGTCCTGCTTGCGAAAAGATATTTCAGGAATAAGTTTTTGCCGTCGAGCGCCGAAGAGCTTTTGAAAAGCGCGCTGATTGACGCGGAACGCCGCGGAGAAAAAATGCTGGGTCCCGACCGCGTGACGGCGATCGCGGAGGCGAAAACAAATATTCCGCTTCATGAAGCCGATGGCGACGAAGTGCAGAAGCTTATGCATATGGAAGATATCATCCATGAACGGCTGGTCGACCAGGAAGAAGCAGTGAAGGCGGTTTCGCAGGCATTGCGCGAGTACCGGAGCGGTCTTACGCGCCAGGGCGGCCCTATCGCAAGTTTCCTTTTCGTAGGGCCGACCGGTGTCGGAAAAACCGAACTTGCGAAAATCATTGCGGGCATCCAGTTCGGTTCGGAGAAGATGATGGCGCGGTTCGATATGACGGAATATCAGGACAAGCAAAGTTTTTTCCGTTTCATCGGGTCGCCCGACGGCCAGGTCAAGGGAGCGCTCACGGATGCGGTTCTCGAAAAGCCGTACTGCCTTGTGCTGCTCGATGAGTTCGAAAAGGCATATCCCGATATTTTAAATTTATTCCTGCAGGTTTTTGACGACGGGCGGTTGACCGACAATCTCGGCCGCACGGTGGACTTTACGAATACCATCATCATCGCGACCTCGAACGCGCATTCGGACATCATCAACGAGTCGCTTTCAAAAGGGGAGTCGATGACGGACATCGCTGAATACCTCAAACACCGGCTTACCGACGTTTTCAAGGCGGAGCTTCTCAACCGTTTTTCGAAGATCATTATTTTCAAAAATCTCGAACCGGCGGAGCTTGATAAGATTGTGCGGCTGAACCTTGGCGAACTTTCGGAAACGGTGAAGCATCAGGGAATGGTATTGGAATTCGACGACAGCGCGGTGAAAAAACTCGTCCAGCTCGGCTATGATCCGGCGTTCGGCGCGCGGCCATTGCGCCGCGTGATTGACGAAAAGCTGCGCGCGCCGCTTTCCGAAGCCATTCTTACGAAGCGCCTCGTCCGCGGCGGCAAAGTGAAACTCGTGTTGAAAGGAGAAGATTTTGATTTTATAAGCGAGTCATAAAGTAAATTTGCCGTCATCATATCCTTCACCTGTCATCGTCCGCCCATAGTTCCCCGTACCACGATACGGGCGGGGACAGCACAATAAGAATTATGTCTATTTAAATAGCATTGGACGAATTTTTTCGGATGGTTTAAAATCTTCGTGGTATCTTGCGCGGGTGGCGAAACTGGCAGACGCACTACCTTGAGGTGGTAGCGCCCGTAAGGGCTTGGAGGTTCGAGTCCTCTCCCGCGCACAACAGAGGAAATTTTTGGATAAAATCGGATATACGCATTGCCGTTATTACGTTTTATTACGTTTTTTGAGGTTCGAACCTTAACGATTTCGCGCTTAATCGCTTTTCTGTTTTTCTTGATGACTTCAAAAGGAAAATCGAGCCATAAGCTGATCTCTTGGCGCCGTAATAAAAGCGGTTTGATCTGGCAATTACGAGGCATGGAGCCATGGGAGTTTGAGCAATATATCGCTGATATTTTTGCGAAATTGGGATACGAGACAAAAACAGTAGGGTCTCCCTCCGATATTCCGCAAAGGCGTACTCATGAGGAACTGCCCGATTTTGTTCTGGATGGGGGGAAAGCGACTTCTTTCCGGAAACTTGCCGGATGTTCCTCGAAGTCCGGTTGCATAAGTTTATTAAGTTTTTCGAGTCCCCGATGCACTTGTACCGCAATGGTGTTTTTTGACTGCCCGGTGATAAGGGACATTTCTCTTAGGGAAAGATTCCGCCTTGCGGAATCCTTCATGCGTAAAGTCCTTAAAAATCCATGCAATCGAAAATCTCATTCAAATTACTATTGATCGTCCTTGCCATTGTGGTCATCGCGTCTTTTTCAATGATTATTTTTTTTCTCGTCCCCGACGTACCCGCTTATGGATTCGCCGCTAAACCGATTTCATTTATCAAAAATCAGACCGCTCAAAATTTAGTCGTCGACATATCGACCGAACCCACCATAGGGCTTCCGGTTCGTCTCAAGATTCCAAAAATCGGCGTTGATGCTGCCATAGAATATACAGGGCTTACTCCTCAGGGAGCAGTGGGAGTTCCGCAAGGTCCCACTGACGCAGCGTGGTTCGACCTCAGCCCGCGCCCGGGGGAAACTGGGAGCTCTATTATTGTCGGACATTACGGCTGGAAAGATGACATACCGGCGGTATTTGATGACTTATACAAATTACGCCCAGGTGATCAGCTATACATTGAGAGCGAAGGAGGGATAACTACTGCCTTTATCGTGCGCAAGGTTCTGACTTATAACTGGAATGAAAACGTCCCAAACGTGTTTAACTCGAATGATGGAGGAGCGCACCTTAATCTCATTACCTGTGAAGGGGCTTGGAATAAAATTTCCAAGAGTTACTCCAATAGACTTGTGGTATTTACTGATAAAGAATAAGTAAAGAGATATTAAAGATGTGGCCATTTTTATTTCCCCTTCCGTCATTTTCTCCCACCTTATTTTGTGCGAATCTTTTTCCTAAAATTAATCCATAACGATCCCGGACGATACTTCCTCCTGTAACTTGTCTAGGGAAAAAAGTTCGAAGATTCTGTACTGGGGAGCACGCAGTTGCAGCTAAGGTAATTTTCCCTAAAATTTTCGCGGGATGGATTGAATTTCGTAAACACTGGCTTTCGGATGTATAATATCCACGTAATCATGAAAGGCCGGTAAGAGGAAACTTTATTGGCGCAGTGATTGTGGCCATAATTTACACGATTTTTTTATAAAACCACTTCCAACTCGCTTAGGAACAGCTATAACATTAGTGATTCTTAATGCGTTGACTATTATATTGATGGCTTTTGCCTTCAAATAATGGGGATAAGAATTTATCTAAAGTAGCAAACTTAATTAGACGGGTAAATTGATGGAAAATATTATAATCGTCCGGGTGTCGTTGCGTGTTCTTCCGCGCGTACACCGTTGATGTATGTGTTTTCTCAGATAAAAAAAATACCGAGGGAGGGCTGCAAAAGCAAACCCGCCCTCGGCGTGAATATAAAGATCGGGAATATCTTTATATTTCAATACCGTTGAGTTTGGCGTAATCCATGACCCTGCCAACGGGAAAATCGAAAAGGATGGCGAGGCGATACGCCTTGCGGAATTTTTTTTCTCTTTCGCATAACTCCTTATCGCTCCTCTTTTTTACCAAAAAAGGAAACCGGCCATCGATATCGTAAGCGCTCCTCTGTTTATCGCGCGCCTTTTTAATCTCCATTATGAAAATCAAAAGCTTGTTTTCCACTTTTGATTCCGCGAGGCAACTTTTCGGAACTGAGCCAGGATCAAACCCGAATTTTTTTTTAAATTGATGCCTGATTCTGATTTTTCTGATATACATAACCCCAGCAATGCTTATACATGAGCATGCGGCGGCGGATAGTACGACCTTTATAGCAAAAGAGTTATCGGTTGTAATTATTATTGCCAATGCCGCGAACATGGACGTCGCTATCGCTACTGTCGAAACAAAATCCGTATCGCTTATCGCCGATTTTTTCATAAAAACATCCTCCCTTTAAATATTCAATTGTTCTGTCTTTTTTTATCGGACAGGAATGGATTTTCGTGCCCATGCATGGAATATCCATTCAAGAACTGTTCTAAATATAGCATTCCTATTATTTTTTGTCAAACTTTTTTGACGGCAATTTTATGCCGAACGTGTGTTTTTGATATTGATTCCGGTGAAAATGGCAAAACGACGGCAATATTGCTATAATGAAATCCATGAACGGAACCACGGTCGTACTCACCATTTTCGAATTCATCGTGCTTATTTTTTCCGCGGTGCTCCATGAAGTCGCGCACGGGCTTGAAGCAGACCGGCTGGGGGACGATACGGCGCGGCGCGCGGGGCGGCTGACCCTGAATCCTTTGAAACATATGGATCTTTTCGGTTCGTTTATCATGCCGCTTACGCTTTTCATCGCATCGGGCGGCAGTTTTTTCCTCGCCGCGGCGAAGCCGGTGCCGTACGATCCGCGGAATCTGAAAGATCCGCGGGGCGGTTCCGTGAAAATCGCGCTGGCGGGACCGTTCACGAATTTCGCGCTCGCGGCCGTGTTCGGTATCGCGACAAGAATATTTTTTTATTTTAACGTTTCGGCAATTTTTATTGAATTACTTGGCCTTATCGCGTATATGAACATCATGCTCGGCGTTTTTAACCTTATTCCCATTCCGCCGCTCGACGGTTCGCGGGTATTATTCGCCGCGTTGCCGCAGACCGAAGCGACGTTCCGCGCTGCCGCGTTCCTTGAGCGGTACGGGTTGATCATTGTCCTTTTCTTCGCCTTTTTCGGATTCCAGCTTATCATTCCGGTCATTAATTTTCTTTTCACGCTTGCGACCGGCCAGACATTCGGAATGTAAGGGAATTCATTTTTTATTCGCGAAGGCGGCCTTTTTTACTTCTTCGATCCTGTCGCCGACATGGCATTCCTGTTTGAAAGAGATTCAGGAGAGCCCGTTCCTTTCGAACAGGAATGCGGAGTCTTTGCATTATTGTCCGCCGATGCGATAATGAAAAGCAATGAAAACAAAAACAATTTATATCGCGATTTTTTTCTGTGCCGCCGGCGTCGCGTTGTTTTTCGCATCAGCGGTTTCCGCGAAAACGCCGTTCCTCTACGGCGTGTGGCTGCCGTTCTGGGAAGCAAAATCGGGCGCGGCGGATATTTCTCTGCATCTTAATTCTTTGAACGAGATAAGCCCGTTTTCCTATGAGATCGTTTCCGGCGGGAATCTTAAGGACGACCTCAGGATCGGCAACGGCTCGTGGAGCGGATGGTTTTCCGCCTTGCGCGAACTCGGGATAAAAATAACCCCCACCATCGCGTGGTTCAACGGCGATAGTATTTACGCTGTTCTTTCCAAAGCGAAGACGAGACAGGCGCAGGAAGATATGATAAAAAATCTCGTTGTGTCGGAAAAATTCAACGGCATCGATATCGATTACGAAAGCATGACTTCTTCGACAAAGCCGTATTTTACGCTGTTTTTACAAGGGCTTGCGATGCGCCTGCATCCGCTCGGGAAAACACTCGCGTGTACGATTGTTCCGCGCACGCCGCTTTCGTCGCTTTCTTTGAATCCGTCAACGACAACGCCGCAGTATGCGGAAGATTACGCGGCGCTTAATAAATATTGCGACGAGGTCCGCGTGATGGCGTACGACCAGGGGACGATTGATGTCAAGCTTGATGCGTCGAAAGGAAACGGGAATCTTTACGCGCCCGTTGCCGATCCCGTCTGGGTGGCGAAGGTCGTGAAAATGGCGCTTGCGTCGATAAACCGAAAAAAGATAATGCTCGGTATCCCGACGTACGGTTATGAATATGAGGTATCATGGAAGAACGGCGTTACGACGTACCGGCGCCTGCGGAGTTTTACTTTTTTCGGAGCGATGGATCGCGCGGACGGGGTAGGTATTACGCCAACCAGGAACAGCGCCGGCGAACTCGGCTTTGCGTATGCGACGACGACCGTCGTTGACGGCATTCCGGACAGCCTGACGTTCAATGTTTCGTCCACCGAACCCGCGATAGTGGCGTCTTCCTCGGCCGCCGGCATGAACACGCTTTTTACTTCATTTCCCGACGCGCAGTCGGCAAAGGCCGAGATCGCGCTCGCGAAAAAATACGGCTTGCGCGGCGCGTTTTTCTTCAAGGCCGACGGTCAGTTTGATCCCGCGACATGGGGAGTAATGAAGTAACGCCGCGCGGCTGATTATTTTATCTGCGTATCCGATGAGATGAGAATGAGATGAGAACCCGTCTCAAAAGCAGTTTTTCAAGCAAAGTCCGCGGGTCTTGCGGAAATTTCCTGCGGCGAACCGCGATTCCTTCCTCGAAATACCTCGGATATTCCTTGTCAGGAGATCGCGGCGCTCGTTCGGAAATTTCCCGCAATTCCCGCCGGCATGCTTTTGAGACGGGATCTAAAACCAAATTTTTAATTTTATGAATCATCATTATTGTAGAGAAAAAAAAGAGGATGAAAAGCCGCATCAATGCCCCGAATGCGGGATGCACTATAAAGAGAAAGAATGGGCGGACAAGTGCGAAGCGTGGCGCAAAGAACATAAGAGCTGTAACCTCGCAATCATAAGCCATGCGATTGACCCATCTCATTGAAAACGCAAATCAATCGCCGGATTTTTATCGAAATAACCTTACCCTTTTTCCATTATTCCCGAAAATAATAAAATACCCTCATCACAAGGGTATTTTATTATTTCATTGCAAAGCTTCGTTTTTTAAGCCATTTTTCCAGGGATAAATCTTCCCATGCATGGCCGAACCACAAGGCGAGAAGAACAAGAGCATAAATGATCGCCGTGCCGATATCGGTCGATCCCGCAGCGTAGGGACCGCCGAATCCCTCGGCGGTGGACCAGACGACCAGGTTCATTGCGATACCGCCCCATGTCGCGGCGCGCGAAGCTACTCCGAAAATGAGGGCGAGCGCGATCGCCGTTTCCGCGATCGCGACAAACAGCGCAAAAATATGCGGGTTCACTCCCGCGATACGGATCCAGAGATTAATCCAATCTTTTACAAGCTGCGGCTGGCCATCGAGGCTTCCCGAAAGATAATCCGTGAAGTTCGCAAAAAAATCAGGCTGCCATTTGAAATAAGCATCAATGCCCCAGATAGCTCCGAAGGCGATCCGCAACCATGCAAATTTTCGCCGGTCGTTCATCTTCCCATTATAACAGATGTCTTCGATGGAACATAGTCAATGTATGATGTGCAATCTCGGCGGGCAGCTTCAAAAAGCAGGCATTGACGCCTCTCGATCGGTCTCATATGCATGTGCCCTCGCGAAGAATTGAACTTCGATCCGCACGTTAGGAGTGTGCTGTTCTATCCGTTGAACTACGAGGGCGCGGTATATTTTTTCGGCAGGGAACCGGAAGCAGGGCGCCGGAATTTGAAAAATCCCTTATTTACGATACACTATAAACGATGAGTTGTGTACCGTAAATAAACCAAAGGTCGTTTTTACTATAATCTATAAATAAATCCAATGTGGCATAATTTATATCCGTCATTCGGCATGCAGGCGGGCTTCGGCGGACTCGGTTTCGGCGCAGGGTTTCTTTTTGCGATGCTCGTTATCTGGTCGCTCGTCTGGAAAGGCCTTGCGCTTTGGAAGTCGGCGCGGGAGGGGAGTAAGATATGGTTCGTCGTTCTTATTGTCGTAAACACGTTCGGCATTCTTGATATTCTTTACCTGTATGTTTTCAGCGTAAGGGGACCCGGAAAGGTGAGCGAAAAAAAAGAAGTGGAAGCCGAGGAGAAATAGGAATAAAGTTCCGCTGAGTTTTTTCACGGTATCTTGAGAATCTCAGATTTTCAAGATACCGCTCGCGGGCGATTTTTGAAAATGGAATTTGATTTTTCCTATAGCGCCGAAAGCCTTTTTGAAAAATATAGGGAAGGGCCGAGGTTTTTTGGAAGACCGCATAGTGCGCGAATCCGAACGAGATAGTTGTATGACATGATCATTGTACATGGAGGTCTTTAGGGGTACAACATGCTTATGTTACCAGTTTTTCTGCGACGACAAGCGCAACAACTTCGTCAGAGGGGTAAAACATATTCCGAAATAAAGACTTTATTGCGGGTGGATATTCCCAAGAGCACATTGTCCTATTGGTGTCGGAATATTATCTTGCCGAAAAGTTATCATGCTAAAGTCCGCAGACTAAATGAACTGAGTTTTGTAAAGGCTCGGGAAATTTCTTCAAAAAACAGAAAAGAAAAACGAGAGATTTTTCTTAAGGATTTAGACCTGAAAAACAAAAGATTGTTAAATTTCTTTGCGTGTAATGGCTACTCCAGAAAAATTGTTTTAGCCGTTCTGTATTTAGCCGAAGGATCAAAAACGGCCCGCGGATCATTAATGTTTGGCAATTCCGATCGGGCGATAGTACTCATGTTTGTAAACTTATTGAGAGAATGTTATAAAATAGACGAGCAAAAATTTCGATGTACCGTTCAATGCAGGGCTGATCAAGATATCAAAAAAGCGGAGAGGTTTTGGGCGCAAACAACAAAAATTTCTCCTAAGCAATTCTATAAAGCTCGAATCGATAAACGAACCTTCGGGCAAATTTCAAAGAAACAGGATTACAAAGGAGGTTGTCGTATTGATTATTTTTCTTCGGTCATTGATTTGGAATTGAAACGAATAGCTCAACAAATGTTAAAAAGTTTCGGTTAAAAGGGCCCATAGCTCAATGGTAGAGCGCTTGCATGGCATGCACGAAACCGGGGTTCGATTCCCCGTGGGTCCACAAGGGTGGGGTGGCCGAGCGGTTTAAGGCGGCAGTCTTGAAAACTGCTGTGCCTGAAAGGGCACCGTGAGTTCGAATCTCACCCCCACCGCCAATTTTTTCGAAAAGGGTTTCCGAATGTAAAATGGGGTCGGTGCGAAGCGCCGACACTAATGAATTCCCGCCGAATATAGAATAAAAACAGTTTTAGAAAATCTCGAAACGCTTTGTTCTGTTTGTAATTTAGGCAAGAGTGACTTGGAATAAAACTATGAATGACTTGATTGAAAAAATCAAAAAAATAATGACTGATGTTGCTACTGGTCAAGCAAAAATTCAGGATACAAACGACGAATACAAAGAATTATTTCGTAACCTTGATGATATTTTTTCAAGCATAAATCAGAAAAACCCGAATGGCTTTTCTGATTTGTGGGAGTTTTATAATTTTTGGAAAAAGAAAAAAATGGTTACTTATGCCGAGCGCCGTTCGTATGTGATTGAACTTTATAAAAACATAAAATCGAAAAAGCAGATTGCAAAATCAGGAGCTTACAATTTTGTAAATCAAAATAGAATCAAGGAACTAAAAACAATCAAAAGCGATGATTTTGATCTTTCAAAACTTATCCGATTTTGCGAAGAATTAAATTCCGCTTTTTCGCTTGAAAATTTTTTGTCAACAGCAATGCTCGTTAGAGCGATCGCCGATCACGTCCCTCCGGTTTTTAGTAAAACTTCTTTTACGGAAGTTGCAAACAATTATGGTAGTAAAAGTTTTAAGGAGTCAATGAAAAATTTGGATAATTCGTCAAGAAAAATATCAGATTCGCATTTGCATACACAAATCAGGAAAAAAGAAGTTTTGCCAAATTCAAATCAAGTAGATTTTTCACCCGACCTTGATGTTTTACTCGCTGAAATTTATAGAGTATTAAAATAGCTAGCCCGCCTAAATTTTGCCAAAACAAAAAGAGGAGCAGGCGGAGGATCTCTCCTTGGACGTATCCTCCTCCGCTTGCGATATCCGAATTCAGAAAAAAGGAATCAGCCGAAGTTTTGCGGAATCCTTTCCTCAAAAAATTGTTTCCGCAAAACTTCGTCCGCATTGTTTCAGATTTTCTCATCGGGATTGCTTTCAAAAAAGGTCCGAATTTTATATAATGAATACCGCCGATAGTAATTTTTATGAGAATATGCGCAAAATAAAAAGTATGACTGCCGTTACCCGATTTGCGCGCGTATCCTTGATGATGTTCTCCGCGAGCGCGGCCGTGTTTCGGGAGAGAATCTATCAGGGTATTGTAGCGGTAAGCGTGCTCGTGTTTTTCGGTATGTATCTGCTCGTTCCCGTTTGGCTTATTCCCGGCGATACATTCGCGCTTGAGTTTGCGCAGATGAAGATTTTCAATTACGGTCTGCTTTTTGCGCTCGCGCTTATGACCGGCGCGCTTCTTGCGCTTGAATTTTTCGCATTCAGGCGTTCTCGCATACAGGGCTTCCGCGCCGTGAGCAAGAGCGGTGTTGGCGTTGCCGCTTCGCTTGCCGGAGGAATACTTACGGTTGCTTCGTGCGGTTGCGGTACCGGCATTTTGCTTGGCGTGCTCGGACTTGGCGGAGGTGCGTTTTTCGTTGCGGCGAACCAGACGGCCATCGCCGCCGTCATGCTCGCCGTCGTTGCGGTCGGTCTCTATTTTTCGGCGCGCCGCGCTGCGGGAATTTGCGCGACATGCCGTGTTGAGTGATCTTTGCGGTTTGAGATATTTTCTTATGATTTTTTTAATGCGTAAGTCCTAAAAAACACACGCAGAATCGGCATAAAAAAGGATCGAATGTTCATCTCTGTTTATTCCCGTAGCAGTGCTGTCGCGGCGCTTGACAATGACTGCATCGGGAGTATATACTCATCCAAGATATAAATGAGCACGAAATCCAATCTTTCAAAGCATAGCGGTTGACCGTGCGTTTTAATGCATGGTATTGCCGCTTACGCGGCTCTTTTTTATTTTCGGGGTTTCCCTGAAAATAATCACGGGCAAAATGGAATGATTTTCCGGCTTTTTATATCTTTATTTATTCGTAACTTTACATAGCCCATCCAGGATTTTATCTTGGCCGGCGTCCCGAATTGTAGAGTCGGGAAATATTCTCATGGATTTTACGCGCTCTGCGCGGTGAAATCTTTGAGGATGCAATATGGAAGCTCTGCATCGTATCTTTTTCTTTTGCCTGTAGGAACCCGTCTCAAAAATGGATCATTCCGCTCTCATGGTAATTTTCAGCTGCGAACCGTGAATTTTTCATTGAAATACTCTCCGAGTATTCCTTCTTCAAAATTCGCGGTTCTCGCTCGAAAATTTCTCATGATATCAGAACGCCCATTTTTGAGATGGGTTCCGTAATCGCATTATCTGCCACAAGGGCAGTTCGGCAAAAGGAGATCCAATTTCTTATACGATGAGCAGAGCATTTTTCATCGCGATTTTTTCGCGATGATTAAAGTCAGCATTGGGATGGTTGGCATAAGGGTAAATGGTGGATGCCTTGACTAGAAAAGGCGATGAAGGACGTGGCGTAGCGACGATATGCCTCGGGGAGGTGCGTAGCAACCTGTGATCCGGGGATTTCCGAATGGGGCAACCCGATTGAGCAAACCTCAATCGTTCTCCGATGTAATGTCGGAGTTCGCGCACCCGCTGAAGTAAAACATTTCATTAAGCGGAGGAAAAAAGAACAAAAGTTATTCCCTGAGTATCGGCGAGAGAAACGGGAACAGCCCAAACTAAGGTTCTGATTTATCGGAATCTTGGCGTTATAAGGGAGAGACGCTGAAGTCTCTAATCATTTTCGAACGAAAGTTCGAACGTGATTAGCGATTTTAAGGAGGAGTAAAAAAATCATTGGTTAGCCGAAGCCGTCTGGAAAGCGGCGCAAGATAAGGTGAGAGCCCTGTAGGCGAAAACAAATGGTCTCCTTAGTTTTTCTACTTGAGTACTTCGAGGTCAAACAGTCTCGAAGGAATTAGAACCCATCTCAAAAATGCTCCGCCCGCGATCTCGGTTAATTACTACACGAGCAAGGCGTAAGGACGACGATGTACTGTATGTACATCGAGTCCGAAGCAACGCAGCTCGTGCGGTAATTAACCTGATCCCAAGGGGTTGCGGCCATTCTCTCCGTGCGTGTTGTTGCGCCTCGGAGATATGGCTTGCCATTATCTTCTTCGGCGCTCCTATCGCCCGGAGAGAATGGCTCGCAACGCGGGCAGGATTATTTTTGAGGTGGGTTCGCAGCAGTACTATCTGCTAAGGCTAAATACTTTTCTAGATCGATAGTGAACTAGTACCGTGAGGGAAAGGTGAAAAGCAGGCCGGTGAGGCCGTTGAAATAGAATCTGAAACCATTTATCTACAAGGAACTGACGACTTATCGTGCGAAGCACCGCTTCGAAGTTGTAAGGTTGCAGTTGTTCTCAATCTTGGCAGCGAGAAAAATATAAAGATTTTTTAATTTTAATATTTATATTTTTTGAGCGAACCAAGATATAAAATTATTATTTTATTATGTTGCAATGAAAAAATTCATCGCAACAAGGCCGTCTTCGGCCGATTGAACACTGTAACAACTATAACGTCGACGCCGTGCTTCGCGCGCCGGTCTACAGTGTGCCTATTGAAGAATGAGCCAACGACTTATTTTGTGTTGCTTGTCTAAGCGCGTAGAGCGTGTAGGCGTAGCGAAAGCGAGTCTTAATAGGGCGGGTAGTCCGGTATTTATACCGGACTGGCAGCACAATATAGACCCGAAGCCAGATGAGCTTGCCTTGACCAGGGTGAAGTTTCGAGAAATCGAGATGGAGGCCCGAACCGGTGGGTTGTTCAACACCTTCGGATGAGTTGAGGTAAGGAGTGAAAAGCTAATCGAATCTGGTAATAGCTGGTTCTCTCCGAAATAGTTTTTCGACTAGCGCCGTCTTTTAAGTCGCGGGGGTAGAGCACTGGATGATTTGTATTGGCCGAAAGGCCGGCGAATCAATCAAACTCCGAATACCGCGATGTATAAACGGTAGTCAGACTGCGGGGGCTAAGCTCCGTGGTCGCGAGGGAAAAAGCCCAGACCATCATCTAAGGTCCCCAAATCCGCGCTCAGTGTTAAAGGTAGTCATCGCCCATAGACAGATAGGAGGTTGGCTCAGAGGTAGCCATCCTTTAAAGAGTGTGTAACAACTCACTATTCGACGGGCAGTGGCGCCGAAAATGTACCGGGGCTCAAGCGCGGTACCGAAGATATGGATTCGTTTTGGCATTTATGTCGAAGCGAGTGGTAGGAGAGCATTCCGGCCTTCCGCGACAAAGGCGGATGAAGCTGCGAAGATCGACCCGCGAGGGCGTTTGGAGCGGCCGGAAGAGAAAATGTTGGTATGAGTAACCACAATCCCAATGAGAAATTGGAACCCCGAAAATCCAAGGTTTCCGTGGCACTGGCAATCAACCACGGGTTAGGCGGCCCTAAGCCGATCCCGAAAGGGGCAGGCGATGGACAGACGGTTAATATTCCGTCCTGACCGCACGATCATAAATAGAGGACGAAGGAAACAAGTAGGCGTGCCTTATTGGTTTGGCATTCTTGGTGCTAAGCTTGAGTCCATCTTAAAGATATTTTCGCGATTTGAATATATTTTTAAGATGGACTCTGAGCGTGCATCGAGAGAAGGTTCGGTTTTTACCGGGCTAACGTTTGCGAAGCGCCTTTCGAGAAAAGTCTATTAAGTGTCCTCTGTACAAGTTCAGCGAGTATTGGCCAGAAAGATTTTTTCTTCTGGCTAGGCGCGCGAAGCGAAGTGTGCTTTACGTACTCGAGCGACAAGCAACAACGCCAGAAGAAAAAATATTCTGGCTCTCCGAGAAGCTCAAAATGAAGCGAGCTCGGCGTTGCTTCTCCTCGAAGTGCTGAAGCATTCCTTCGTCGTCGCGCCTTGAGCTCATCTTCATTTTGAGCTTCCAATATCTCGTTGCATTTGTACAGAGGGCACAGAGCGTGTGGTCTCCGTACCGTAAACCGACACTGGTGGATAGGGCGAGTAGCCCAAGGGGAACGAGTGAGTTGCCGCTAAGGAACTCGGCAAAAAAGCGGCCGTAAGTTAGCGATAAGGCCTGCCCTGCGGGGGCTGAGAGAAGGATTTATTTTTATTTTTCAATGTCGGGGTGTGGCGCAGATCTGTTTGCGGTTTTTTACGCATCCAGCGGTTTGCGTTCAGCTATGTATAACTTGGAGCGCCGAGGTTCGAATCCTCGCACCCCGACCATTCAATAACAAAATAAACATCCGGCC
>DAICZW010000020.1 GCA_027310965.1 bacterium
TTATATTATAGAACAAAAATAGGCCATAGCACTTTGTCAGCAAGAATGAGTACAATTGCCGCCAAAGTGCTATGGCCTATTTATTTTTTTAATCAATGACATCTATGCCCATAGTTCTCACTGAGGCTCTCATAATTTTAAAAATCCGGAAAAACGCTCAAAATATTGAAAAGTTTTAAGTTGCAATTTGAGTATAGCATAGCCCCCTGGCGTACTAAACGTCGGTTGTGCATAAGCCCCTTGCTATGACATGCTTGAAAATAACTATTCCCCTCGTAAACTGCGGTAGGCATCTTCCCTGTCCTTTCCGAATAGCATCGTATACGGATACGAGCTCTCAACGCGGGCGTGTCCCATCATGCTCGAAATGACGAAATTGTTTGCCTTCTTTTTCGCCAGATCGCGACCGAAGAGATGTCGGAAGGAATGTGCGTTAATGATCGGCAGCTTCGCCCTGTTCGAGTATTTGCGGAATAATTCCGCAACGTAGCTGACTTGCAACCTTCTTCCCTTAGCGGAATGATATGAGGCGTTGCATCCGGCCTTGATTCCGAAAAACAAAGTTTTTGGTTCTTCGAGTTCCGTCGTTGCGATAAACTTCTCTCGACAGGCAACCCATTTTTTCAACTGCTCATTCGTTGCATTGCTCCAAAAGATTTCCCGATACGGTACGACCCCGCGCGATTTTTCTGTTTTGATCCGCGCTGATTTCTTTTCTAAGTTGAGATCATCCATATCGAGAGAAATAATTTCGCCATTTCTCGCCCCTGTGTCGTGGATAAGCATGAGGATCGCTTTGTCCCGGACTGCGTAGGTAATTTCGCCGCACTTCCCCTGATCCTTTACCGCCGCGAGAAGCTGCTCATACTGTTCTTCGGTTGCAACGCGCGGAAACTTGAAAACCTTGCGCGGAACCGGAATGAGATCGGGATCGAAGCTGACTTGGATGCGACGCTTGAACATATGCTCGAAAAAGATTTTGATCGCTATCGCTTTCTTTTGCCGAGTATTGTCGTCGTATCCCAACTTCTTCACCAGAGCCAGCCAGCTCTCACATTCTTCAAGGGTTATTGATTCTACCTCGCGGGCGAGATCCCTTATGTAGAACATGAAATCGGAGAGATGGACGAAATCCTGTGTAACCGTTTTTGCTTTCCGGTTCTGATGACGAGAACCCAAATACAGGTCTATTGCATCGTTTATTTTCATTATTTTATTTTTTAACGTAAAAGCCCACCGATGCAACTCAGGTGGGCTTTCCGGAAGACAATCTAAAAGATTGCCCCGCGTCATTCTACTCGAAAAAAGTGAGAATTACGAGCCCCCATTGGTTGCATCATGCCTTTCGGCTGATCCCTTTCGGGACAATGGGTTTTATACTGTTTTATCGACCTCGCCGGACTATACGGCGGTTCGTTTCCGCCGTCCAGTCATGCCATAGCTAGATTGTTTTGAGGTTCGGATTTTATTGCTTATTTTTGAGTTATCAACACATAGGGTTTGGATCGACCTTGACGCCGGGGTTTAAAATGAAGGCGTGGAGCCGCCAGGCGGTAGACGCCACCAAAATAATGACAAACGCAACCACAACATGCAGCTATACGAACCCGATGGTCTTGAATGGCGGAGAATTAAATCCCGCTAGTTCGAGCGATAGCGGGGCGTTCCAATTTAGCAGCTCAACTTGCCTGACACTCTACGGACAAAGCACCTCAACCGATCCAAGTTATTACAATGGGTTTACCTACGGTGAGATTGTTATTTCGACCTTTCTTTTGATAATCACGATTACGGTGTTCTATAGTTTTTTCTGGTTTTCGACTAAGGGTTTCAAAATAAGGCAATAATATTTTTGATTAAAAAATTTTCTTTTTAGCAACATCACATTCACTGGCGAAATTAACCTATTTGGCAAACGCCGTGGTTTTGTATCGCCCGGCTTATGCTTGTGATCGAAAATAAAAGTAAAACGATGCCCAATATCCCAAACTCTCCACCACGCAGAGGTAGTAGCGCAAGCGCGCCTGATGCACCGAGCGATGCGAAAATGGCAGTGCCGAGGAACGATCCACATGCCGCGCAGCCGATACCGAACAACCCGCTTACAAACCCAGTCGCGCTTGCCGCTATGCCCATCTTGGATGTTTGACCAACAGCTTGTCTCCATTGGAACGAGAGCATCGCAATATTAATGCCGAAAAGAAAAGCAACAACAACGATCATCGTTGCGGAAAATGTCGTAAAGTTGGTTTGTATTCCAGCAAGGAGACCCGCAAGCAGACCGAATTTTGTTGTAAGCGGATTGTTCGGATTGAGAACGAAATCCACAATGAGGCGTAGGTTGGGAAGGTAAATCATCAAGGCAAAAAGAAGAATGGCGCATGTCGCGGCGAGAATGTCATAGCTCAAATGGCGGAAAACCGTTTTTATGGCACCGCCGAGTGTTCGTACTCGCGAGACAATGCTAGCCATTATATTTTTTTTGCAGAGATGATGATACGTTAATATCCCGCCGGAAAGTTGTATGTCGAAGGTATGGGGTTCGGCAATTCTTGGTCGGTGCCGTAAGCAATCACGATCTCTTGGTGGGATGCGAGCGCCAACTGTCGCGGATCGCCGGAATAGAGAGCGCCGTTCACAAATACTTTGAGAGTTTTATCGCCTTGATTTTGGTATCCACCAATACGTTGCGAAGTAAACTCAACTCCCCATATGTCGAAAAACTGGCCGAGCGTGAACGTCTGAATAGTCGGTGATTCAACGTGAACGATGCCGCTGCTATCATGCACATGGATCGTCGAAATAAAACCACCCGCCGTGTCGATGCCCGTTCCCGCAGGAATTGGGGTTTCATTCCCATCAATGAAGATGTCCAGATGTTGATGGATGTGAAGCGCGGTGCCTTCTGCGGAAAGTGGTTGAAGGCCGATAGCAACCAGCCGTTCTCGAAGATGATCGAGTTCGGCTGGCCACGGGGCGTTGCCCGTTTGGATGCCGGGCAGCGCGCTAGGATCGCTCAAGGTTTTTACCGATTGAGCCGCATTTTGGCTGCCAACCACAAAAAGAACAATTATGATGGCAGCGATGCCTCCAAAAATCCACCATCCTGATGAAGATTTTTTGTTGTAATGTTTACTCATGGCTTTCTTTAGCTCCCGCAGATGTCCGAAGCATCCCAGAACGCCGCGATCTGCTGTGCATCGAACGTGCCGTCAATAATCATCTTTTTCGCAATGCCTTCGTTTACGAAATAGTGCCAGCATTTGCAGCAGCAAGGTTTTTCTTTCGACATATCCATCGCTTGATTCATGATTACCTGCTGTGCGGAGGTGAGCGTCGTCGCATTGTCGTAATCAATCCATTGCTTAGCGAGGGCAATAGGTGTGTGCATTG
Organism: bacterium; assembly: GCA_027310965.1. Lineage (GTDB taxonomy): Bacteria > Patescibacteriota > Minisyncoccia > UBA6257 > 2-01-FULL-56-20 > CAIWCR01. The sequence goes on from DAICZW010000020.1 coordinate 3,394, forward strand.
GGTCGAGAACAATGTCAGGCATACTCTTGTATGCTTGGAGCTTTTGAAGATTGGCATGGTAGTCAACGGTATCCTTGAGCGGACTGCAACACTGGCCGCTCATATACAGCCCCGTTGTGCTCGCAATAGTCCCGCCCGTTGGCGAAACACAGCTTCCTTGATATGAGGGAGTGGCCGTAAGCAAACTATCCACGCTAGGGGCGCAGGTAATGATTTGCTTGTCCATATCCGTCAATTCAGGATCGACGGGTTTCGAGAGTCCATTGCTTTGAGCTGTAAAATCACTTTTACCTGCTTCCGTGAGGATGCCTTGATAAATCGCCGCATCCGCCTGTAACACCGAGCCGCCGGAGCCATGCAACGAGAAATAGACGACGGCGCCGGCAACGATAAATGCCCCAGCAACGATTCCAATCGCTAACTTATTTTTAGGTTTTGAATTTTCCATAGATAAGATAGTTTTTTATTTTCCTGCCAATGCCGCATCAATTACCGTCTTGAATGCCGCATAAGGTTGCGCTCCGGTTACCGTCTGGCCATTGATGAAAACTGTCGGCGTCGAGTTCACGCCCGCCGCAGTAGCAGCCGATTTCTCTTGCGCCACGATGCTTGCATCACTGTTGTTGTTTACGCAGCTCGTGAACGTCGTCATGTTGAGACCGACCTGCTGGCCGAGTTTTAGCAATTCCGCGACCGAGAAGAATCCATCGTCTTCGCCTCCGCCTTTTGCGTCGTCCGCGACTTTTCCGGCGTAGAGCGCGTCATGGTATGCCCACAATTTGTTCTGATCTTCGGCGCATTGCGCGGCGTTAGCGGCAACGGTGGATTCAGCACCGAGAAATGCGAAATCCCTGAATACCATTTTTACTTTTCCGGTATTCACATAATCGGCGACGATTTGTGGTTGTGTCTGCGAAAAGAACTCGCCGCAGAATGGGCATTGATAATCGCCATATTCAACGAGCGTAACGGGGGCGTTCGCATTGCCGAGAATCGCATCTCTCGCTCCAAGTTGCATTGTCTGCGCAGCGGAAACAGAGGGCTGTGGTTGAGCCGTAGGCGTTGCGACCCCACTCGGCGCTCCTGCGACAACTGGCGCACCTTTGTAAAAGGTTGCGAAGATGACCGCTCCGCCGATCACGACTGCGGCGACGAGAATTGAGATGGGCAAAAAGCGATCTTTCTTTGGGGATGGTTGCGGTTGATGATGTTCATGTGATTCATCTTGATGATGGTAGGTTTCGTGTTCCATATTTTAAGTTGAGGAATCATAAGTTTATTAGCAAACAAAAAACAACGCCGTTATAGCTTCGCAACCGGATGACGGAGGCGAGTTGGGCGTTAGTTAAAAGATGGAGACGAAATTGTAACGCTTCGAGTGTAAAATGCCTTTACTCAAAGCAATGCGGAGGGGATCAAAAAATAGAGAAACAGTATTGCGAATTTTGAAGGATAAAAGCCTCGCTCTCTCTAAAGAAACTTTTTCTGATTGTTTATATAAAAAGCTGATGAAGAATAGCGTGAGCACCAAGAATGAAATAATTATATTCGGAGTGGTCGCGATAAATAACGATTGCCATGCGGCAAGGTGTTGCATGATGCTCATTTGACACAAAGAACCCGTACCGTTCATAAAAGGGCACGGTAACATATTTCCGTGGCCATTAGTCATCATCGTGGTGTGCACCCCAGCAAGCGCTAGCGTTGCGAATAACGCAAGGATAAATACGGCAAGGATCGTCATAGAAAAACGCATGATTCGATTGTAACATACAGATGGTCAAATTCAACAACACAAGAATCCAGCAATGAGCGCTATTTTTGTTGCTTTTGTCTGTCTTCGACTAAGGCGTAAGCGCAACTGTCCTGTTCTTGCAATCAACAGTGGCCGTGTATTCAAACTTTGTTAAGAAGCTGATGCCAGCCAAAGGCATACTGTCCGAGATCATCACTTGAACATTCCTGTTCATTCCCTGCATCGAAGCGACCGCGAGAGCGGTCGGCACATCGACGATCACCCCATTCGCAATCCGAGACTTCGTAACGCCACTCACCACCAAGCCAAGCTCTGTGGCGATTTTGTTCGTTACCTGCAAGTCGCCTGTAAATCCGGTATCCAAAACAAAATAAGGTGTTTGCACCGCATGATTATTGGCTACCGTTACTGGAATCCACGGAAGGTTTTGAGCAAAAGAACCTTCGACCATGAGTTAAAGGGTTGGGCTAACAAATGATTGCGCCATCGTTTCCGCGGCGTCGAACCCGATCTTCACGACGTAGAAAATCTTGTTCGGATTATTTTTGCGCGCTTCGGCTACCGCATCGGCACTCGTGTCGGCGAGATAGGTTTGTTTGGTATCTATATCAATCGCCAAAAATCTTCCCTTTTCTTTCGGGTCAAACTGCGACTTAACACCTTCGTAGATTTTTGCGCCTTCGGTCGCAATCTTTTGGATGTCCGCTTGTTTTATGAGTTCGTCGTTTTCCATATTTTTTGGTAAACCCATATCTTATTACCGACGCCAATCTCTTTCTGTTACACCCATTATAGCAAACTCCCCACGGCCACGCAATAAACCAACTTTATTTAAAAAGATGGTCTTTTTGCTATCCAATTTTATAGTTTCCTTCCTCGCAACAACATCGCGTTACCCGCAACAATAACCGTGCTCAATGACATGAAGACTGCGCCGAGCGCAGGTGATAAAAGAATGCCTTGTCCGGCGAGGACTCCTGCGGCGAGGGGTATGGCGACAATGTTATATCCCGCAGCCCACCAGAGATTCTGCATCATCTTCGTATAGGTTAGCCGCGAGAGCGTAATGATCTTTGGGATATCCTGCGGATCATTTTTCACGAGGATAATCCCTGCGGACTCGATCGCTACGTTTGTCCCTGCACCAATAGCGATGCCGAGATCAGCCTGTGTGAGCGCAGGAGCATCATTGATGCCGTCGCCCACCATAGCGACGCGTTTTCCTTTTGATTGCAGAAGTTTTACTTTTTCGGCTTTTTGATCGGGCAATACCCGAGCAAAGTATTCCGTGATTCCTAGTTCTCCAGCTACCCACGCCGCTACATCATCCGCATCGCCCGTAATCATGGCGACTTCCACGTTCATGCCCTTGAGTGTTTTGATCGCTTCACGGGATTCCTCGCGAATGACATCCGCAAGAGCCAGTACGCCAACAAGCACGCCATCACGAAGTACATAGATGATCGTTTTGCCTTTTTTATGCTCCGTCTCAATTTCTGGCGGTAGCGAAATATTCTTTCCTTCAATCACGCCCGCGCCACCAACCGTTACTATCACGCCTTCTATCAGTGCTTGCGCGCCTTTTCCGGCAATGCGGGTAAAATCTTTTATCTCGGCAAGTTGAATCTGTTTTTCGTGTGCATTGGCGACGATCGCCTTCGCAACCGGATGTTCGGAATATGCATCAACTGAAGCGGCAAGCCGGATAACTTCCCTTTCGTCCTTTGCGCCAATCGGCCATACATTCGTAACACCATATTCTCCTTTTGTGAGCGTTCCTGTTTTATCGAAGAGAACCACGTCTATATTTCGTGCGGCTTCAAGTGCAATCCTTTGCTTTACCAAAAACCCGTTCTTGGCCGCCTTCGTGGTTGAGATGGAAGCAACGAGCGGTACGGCCAGTCCCAAAGCGTGCGGACACGCTATCACAAGCACAGCAACAAGGCGTTCAATCGCAAACGCTGTTCCCGCACCTGCGGCGATCCATGCGATCACGGTAATCACTCCTGCGCCGACAGCAACGAAGGTAAGCCAGAATGCGGCCCGATCGGAAAGCACCTGAAGGCGCGATTTGGACGATTGCGCTTCTGCAACAAGCCGCATAACGCCCGCAAGAAATGTCTGGTCTCCGATCTTTGTTACTTTTATTTTGAGCATCCCATCGCCATTCACCGTGCCCGCAATCACCGCATCGCCCGCTCGCTTGGTGATCGGCTTTGATTCTCCCGTTGCAAGCGATTCATCAACCGATGACTCTCCTTCGACAACCTCGCCATCTGCGGCGATCTTCCCTCCGGGCTTTGCAAGAATGACATCGCCTTCTTTCAATTCGGAAAGGGCGACAATTTCCGTATGATCGCCACGGACGACTTCTGTCGTATCCGGTAAAAGTTTCGAGAGTTCCTTTAACGCGCTGTTCGCACCGCTAACTGCTCGCATCTCGATCCAATGCCCCAAAAGCATGATCGTGATCAACGTGCCAAGCTCCCAAAAGAGCGTATCACTGCGGCCTGCAAAAACGGCATAGACACTCCAAACGTACGCTGTCGTAATCGCAAGAGAAATGAGCGTCATCATGCCGGGCGACTTTGCCTGCAGTTCGCGCCATGCGCTCGCTATGAAGACCCAACCGCCATAGAAAAAAATGAATGATGCAATAGCAAGTTCTATATATGGCAATCCGGGGAACGTGGGTGCGCTCCAATGGAATATCGCTTGGGTCATATCCGAATACAGCACGAGCGGAATGCTCAAAACCAAGCTCACCCAGAACTTCGTTTTGAAGATGTTAGTGCTATGTCCGGCGTGTTTATCCAAAGAAGCATTATCGTGCTTGTTATGATCCATCGGCATCTCTGCCTTCCCGGATTTCACGGGGATAAGGTTCATTCCGCATTCAGAGCACAAGCCGGGATAATTTTGAGTTATCTCTGGATGCATCGGACAGGTATATGATTCCATGCACTCATCATACTCCACAATCCGAAAACTTATTTGATTTCCCCATCAAATCCCACAACCTTAAAATTGAGGGATTGTTTCCGGCCGCCCTACCTCAAAAGTCTCGCGGTAAGTTCAACTAATTTTTTTAGCCCGATTCTGTTTTGGATTTTCCGATTCTACTAATTTCCGCTCCATCTCCTTATAGTTCTTTAAAACTAATTCGGCGAATCCAGCAATGTTGAGGAAATGATCATAATCATTGTCCTCCAGCCATTCCATGAAGGACAAAAGAATTACGTCTTCTATGCGCATAAGCATTTTGTTAATTTTTTTATGTATCAACGACCTTTATTGTTTTCAAAATTTCCATAGCTACCTGCGGCACGATGGCATTGCCGAGCGCTTTGATCCGTTCTATCCGGTGCTGCTTTGCGGTGAGCTCGCGTCCGTCCAGCCGGGCGGGAATCCCATCATCCACTCGACAAAGAGAGGTTGCAACCGCAAGCCAGTCGTACCCTGCACCACTTCCCCAAAATTGGATTTTCCCCGGTCCGTAAGTCCAGCCCTGCTGTCCTGCGCTTTGGGCGTTGGTAGGATTTCGTGAAGGCGCGGCAATATCTGTCCGAGGCGCGCCCCGTGTCTTACCCCTTTTCGCTTGGATTGCCGATAGAACACTCCGTCCTTGTAGTTGATCGTTTTCGTATATTCCCCTCCCGTCAATTCGCTTGCTACTGGCGTCGGTATCATCATGTCCGACAATCCAAACTCGGTCGCGTTTATGCGGCGCACCGACGGCGCAAGCTGGTATAACAAACGCTTGGATGGTGTAACCTTCTCTTTCCAGATCAGATAACACTTGGTCGAGCGCCAAGTTGATGATGCCAGCAACGTTCTCGCCAACGATCCAACGGGGTCGCGTCTCTCGAATAACCCGAAGCATCTCTGGCCAGAGGTAACGGTCATCTTGGTTGCCTCTGCGCTTCCCGGCAAAGCTGAATGGCTGGCAAGGAAAGCCGCCCGTGAGGAGATCGAGGTTTTTGATTTCGTTTCCATTAAGTTGTCTGATGTCGTCGTAGATGATTGCATGTTTGAAATTCTTTTTTAATACTTGCTGGCAAAATTTATTATTATCGCAAAAGCCGACGTTCTCGTACTCATCGCCCCAGACCCAACTCGCCGCGAGCGAGAATCCACCAATACCGGAAAATAAATCGAGGTGTCGCATGTTGTTATTCAATAAAATCGTCAATTTTAAAATCTTCAAAAATATTTTCTTCGTCGAAACTCATCTTTGCCTGCTGATCCTGCCACCTTCGCTCATCATCTTCATCCCACTTCATCAACTTGTTGTAATTCGCCCGCATCGTGCGCTCAAACATTTCCTGCTGGCACGGCCAGATGCGATCAGGGTATGCCGCATGACTCGTTATCCAGCTTCTCGAAAATGGGACAGAGCGATCGCACATATCAGTTAATTCCCGGAATCTTGTTATAAATCCACTTGGCGACCTTGTAGGTAAAGTATCCAGCTTCGATCGAGACCATGATGCCAAAGATGGTGAAAAGCATCGCTACGGGCAAAAATATGTCGAATAAGGCCATGTAGTTGCCCGCCGTCGTAAGCGTACCGGTGAGGTTCACGGAAAGCGCTGCCACGGGCAACAGCAGGATGGGCGCCGTTACGAGGTTCAGCAGGTATATGAAGACCCTTACGATCCAGTAAAAAATCATAGCGTTATTGTTCTCGCAAAATTAAATATCCAAAATCCCAAAAGTAAGATCAGCAAAAATGAAATTCCGGTTTTCAAAGGATCAAGAACGCTCGACAGAGCCGCATATGTCGTGGTCGTTATGAGCGTGCTTGTGTTTGTTCCTTCTTGGAAGTTGGTAAACGCCGTATTGATAATCGAAACGTAGCCGAACGGCACGCGGTTAGAGATTTGATCCCACTGGCCGTGGAAGCGCTGATAAAGGTCGGCTTGCTCGTCCGGATTCGGGATGAAAAGAAAATTGAAGACGTTGCAAACCGCCTGCTCGATGTTGCCATTTGGATCGTCGAGAAATGACTGTGTGGTGAATTGGCACGTGGCCGTAGTGGACGCTGCGCCGAGCCCCGCCCCAAGAAGATAGGACGAGCTTGGCGCGGGCGCGTATTGCGGCGCGTTTGGGTTTATAAAAAACGTCTCAACGGGACTTTGAATATCAAGTGCCGTGCTCGTATTCTGCACTTCCGCATAAACCCACCACTGCGTAGATGTTTGCTGCTGCGGATATTGGAGCTGCTCGCTTTTTGGAACTTCCACACTCGTATCGCACGCTCCGGAACATTCAACGTCATAGGGAATGGAATCAACGGTAGGAAACGTATTCTGATCTATGTTTCCGTAATGGATTTTAAGCGTTCCGGTCGCTGGCGGGTTATTCACGGAGAGATCAACAATCCAATTCGGAAAATCGCTCATCACTTCGGCGTTGAACGGCTGCAACATAATCGGCGTGAGCTGCTCGGCCGAAAAGTTAATGTAGTATGGGCCGGACCACCCGTAATACTGTTCGCCCACGCCATAGCAGTATTGATACGGATTCATAAACGGAATGTCGCCATACATGTTGATATAAATGGGCGTGAGCGACGTTATCCCTTCCGTTGTTATCGCGTGGCCCGCGTTCGCGTCGGAAATTGAGCCAAAGGTGTTTTGATTGCCGAAATTGTTCTGACTGTCGTTGCCGAAGGTTTCAGGCGGAAAATAGCCGCAATATCCGGGTTGGCCGTCGCTTTCCGCGAGTAACGCCGTGCCGTCCGTCGAAGTGCCGTTAATCGAAAGCGTAAGATAACCCGCCGGAGCGCCTTGAAGATGGCTCGCCGCGCCTCTTGCCCAATCAATAACGAGATTCCCCGTATGGTCGAGATAGATGCTGTTTGGCGTTATGTAGTTGTGCGGATCGTTCAAATCCCACGCATACGCTTTTTGCGGCTTCACAATCGCTTGGCTGCCGAAAAAGAAAAGCGCCACAAAGAGCGCCATCGTAAAGGCCAATGAAGTTTTATTAAAATTTGATCGTGTTATCCGCATGATGATATGCAATTAGCGTGGCCGTACCAGAGCTCGAACAGGATCACCGCGAAGCCAGCAATGGCGACAGTCCAAAATAAGATTCTCTCGATCTTATCTTTCATTGCCCGCGATGCCGGATTGCTCCGATTACAAACTCGACGACGACGAGCGCGAGAAGGACGCCGATAATAAGTTCCATATACGAACTCAACGAGCCGAGCAACGCCGTTGCTTGTGTTAAAACCTGCGCCGTCATATCCGACGGTAGCTGAATGGTGTCTGTTGCCGTCTGCGCGAAGGCGAATACGGGAACGATCAGGAAAAGAAATGGAATTGTATAAATAATCTTTTTCATTTGCGTTTTCGGTTACGGGGACTCAAGGCGATGATCTGATGGGCAAACCAGAAGAATAAATAAAGCGCCATTGCGAAAATAATGACAGCTAGAAGTCCGACGCCAGCGATGACATTCGTAACGCTTGCCATAAGATCGCGGGTTGAGGAAACCGGAAAACCGAGAACTCCTGCGCCGATCGCTACATACGGCGGCGCAAGAAAATCGAATGTGCTTTCGCTATAGTATCCAGCGCCTTGCCCGATCATGTAGAGGCAGCTCGACATTGTGCTGCCAGGCAAGCAACTGCCCAATCCATTTTCGGCTTGATAGGTAGAGATGATGGTGTATGTGCCGAACCCTGCCGGAGTAAATCCTAATTGTGAAGGACTATATGTTCCATCGGCGAAGGGATATGGGAAGCCGTGGCTTGCGTCGGTGTCGCCTACGACGATTCCCGTCGGATCAACCAAGATCACACGTCGATTGTCCACGCTCGTAACCGTTATTTGCAAATCGCTGAACGTAGCCGAGCTCGCGGGTGTGGTTGATAGCGCAGCGAAAACTGGCGCTGCGGAAAGCAGGATTGGAAGGAAAAACAAAATTGTGATGATGTTCTTCTTCATAGCACGGGTGAAGGGACGTTCTCACGACATCCCCTCGCCCGTGAGATGGGGTGAGATGCTAGCGGGCTGCTCTCGACTTCGGCAGCAAGCCAATGACTTGGCGAGCGAACCAGAAGACGATCGGCAACGCGGCGGCGATGATCACGAGGCCTAAGACGCCCGGATCAGTAAAGACGTTCGAGACGGACGCCAAGAGGTTCGATACCGTGGAGGTAGGAACGCTCAACGCGCCAGCCGGAATCGCCTGCGCGTGAGCGGCAGCAGCCCCAATGAGACCGATGACCGCAGCACCTGCGCCCGATACCCATAAAGAGATTTTTCTCATCATGTTTTTGGTGTGTTGTGTTACATTTATTCGACCTTTATTTTTTCTCATAGCCAGTTATCAATGAAAGTAAAAATGAATGTGTGTAGAGTGGTTAATGCAAACAGCAGAATAATCCATGAAGGATTCACGACCTGCGACCACTGGTAGAATATTTGATCAAGTGGTTGCATGTCAGTAATTGATTCCGTTGTTTTTCACGACGACCTTGAGGTATTTTTCCCCTAATGGCCGATAGAACAATCCAAACAATCCATCAAGCATGACTGTCAGACAAAAATTGAGCATTAATGCAAAGATGATTGTGCCGATGAAATCTTGGAATGTCATGTTGGTTTGAATGTAGGGTGGTTATGATCGTCATCGTTGCCTTTGGTTTCATCGACGCTCCAAACGATTGAAATTTCAACGAATAAGAACGAGAGGACACCGAGCCAAAATCCTTTGAAAATATCCCAGTTCATTTTTGTAATATCTTTGATATTTTTTCCCAAAAGGTCTTCTTCGGCGGTTGAAATCCAAAAGGCCGATCACGCTTAATTGAAACGAGTCGACTAGCTACGACGTAGAGGGCGATAAAGCCGAGGATGGTAAGAAAGGGTGTCATATTTAATCTTCTTCGTAAGAAATTTCCTCATCGTCCTCATCTTCGCTATTTTCTTCGCTTTCATCAGCGAAGAAATCTTCGTGGCACTGGCAATCGCAAAGATCGCCGCCGTCGCACCAGTCGCTATGAGCGCATATGGAACAGATGACCATGCCTTAATTTTCTGGCGGCCGCCAATTTGTTTCCGGTTCCTATGTGTGCATAACTCTTTCCGTGCCGACTTATCCACACATAGGGCTTGGCGAAAAAATCCGAATAGGGCAAATATACATATAAGCTAAGACAACAGAAATGACGGAGAAACAACCACAAAAACACGGAGGGGGCAAATCTTAATTAATTAAGAAATTAATTAATATATTTGCCCCTATACAAGAGAAAGAAAAATCCGCCTAATATTGCTCGGCGGATTTTCTCGAGAGGTCGCGCTAAAACTTGATCCGGTAATACGTTGCCTTGCGGAAAAACCCGTGGCCTTTTTTCGGGTCTTTAAAAGTCGTCGTCCAATATTCCAAAAAACCTTTTTTCGCGAGGGTGTTCTTTGCTATCCGAACGGCTTTGTAGGTCATGCCAAGCCGATTGGCGATCACTTGCAGTTCGATTATCTTTGGCACACGAATATTGCCGATCTCCTCCACGAATGCCTGATACACCCGCGTCTGTCTATCGGTCAGGCGCCGCAGCTCCACTGAACGCGTCGCTCTGCTGGACACGTCGGCGAGACGGGTAAATTCTGGCATAGTTTTTATTGATCCACTCCCTCTTGCATTGATCGCAAATAACGGCGTCGATTTCCTTTTCCTGGCCTAAAGCACACCGCTTGCGCGTTCGCTTGTCGCATTGCGTACAGA
>DAICZW010000021.1 GCA_027310965.1 bacterium
CATCAATTCTTGGCTGGGTATGATGAGAAATATTTACGATTTGCTGGGCTTGCTGAATAACTCCAGATGGAGAATTTTTAACACTCGCTTTATTGGATGGCGAATGATCTCTATTAAAAATATTTAAATAGATACTAATCTTATCCCAAATTTTATCAAACAGAGTAAACATTCCTATATATTATTTTAGTTCGCAGTCATATCGCTCTGTACCAGAGATTGAAAATCTTGCTGGCTCATCGGTGGAGCATTTTTAGAATCGTATTGATCTAGCCAATTAGTATATGACATATTCCCTTCAATCTGATCTTTTTCTAAGGGGTCATAGTAATTGCAGGCAACTTGGCCGTTAGGGTAGGTTGAACAAGTCGCCACGGTAGCCGCAGTCCCTCCAATTCCCGTTTTAACTTGCCATCCTGATGGCCCACCTTCAATATACAAAGTATAGATATCAACAACCGTTGTGTAATTTGGAGGTAAGGGCAGTTGATCATGTAGCTCGATATAGCAGGAATTCTGCGATTTTACATAATGAAAAGATGCCACAAAATAACTTGAAGCGGGAATAGCTGATGACTGGGAGATTTTTACAGAGGTCTGATTATAGGAACTCGCAAGTTGCTGAGCTCCCTGCGAACATAAGGATTCACTACCAATTTCATAATAGCTATTATCCATATTCGCGGCCGGTGTCGAACTACCAGAATTTTCATTTTGGACCGCAGGAACTGACGCCGGTTGTTCGCTCGTATTATTTACAGCAGGCGTACTCATCGGTTGCGGTTGATTATTCGAGCCCTGCCCGATGAAATAAGCCGCTGTAACTAAAACGACGAGCAAGATACCGACACCGAACCATTTTGAAGCATTCATAAGTTTATTTTATTAAAAGATCAATTTTAAGACTATGAAAAATAATATTATGAAAATAATACTGACCCACGGCCATACTTTGTTAAACTTTACCTGCCCAATAGCATCCTTCAATCGTCGATCTAATTTTTCATCAGTCCAATCTTTTGGATTCCAATCAGACGAAACGCTGTATTCTTCTTCAATCTCATCCCAGCCTTCCGGGTCCAGTAATCTCCTAGCTTCCTTTTTGAACAACGCCTCTTTTTGTTCTCTTGAAAGTTTTCCTATATCCATGAATTTACTTTATGAAATACCCAATCGGCTTCTTGTAGAGCTTTGCAAAACGCTGTAGCTCCACAACATCCACTCGCTGTTGCCCTGATTCGATGTTCGAGATATGCGATTGCGGCCGCCGGATTTTCTTCGCCACCTGCCCCTGCGTGAGCCCTGCTTCCAGCCGGGCTTTCCGCAAGCGTTCGACGAAATAGGCGTATTCCTTGGTCTGAACGGACTTAGTCATATACTAAATCCTCTATCTAATTTGTCAATATCCAAAGTTTGGATATTGCCGCAGACAGCCGACCTGCCGTATAATGAAGCTATTGATGACGATGTCTATGACCCCAAAGGTCGGCATCGTCATTTTTTGTATCAACCATGATCAAGCAAGCAAAAGGCGAGATATGGATCGGCCTCGCGGGTGTGGGCTACGCCATGCGCGCCGAGGAGATCGAGGAGAAGCCGAACGGATCGGTGAGCTTTGTGCGTCTCGTAGAGGGCCGCGACGGCAAGCGCAAGGAACGGATCAGCACAAGAAAAGAGCATATCATTTTCGTTTCGGAGACCCTCGAAACGGAGTGATCCCCTCTATATAAATTTGCCCCTTTCGGGGAGTTATCAACACTTACGGATTGGAAACTCCTTGACGCGCTCCGGTAAAATGAAGGGAACAGGCGTGTCGCCAAGCAGCCGGGCGACCCGGACATTCCCTTCATTTTAATCGGGAGGACCGCTAAGGCGCACAAAATGACCATGAATACCATCGCCGATTTCTATCGCCCCATCCTTACCTCGAAATGGTTTTATCTCGCCATCGCCGCGACGGTGCTTTCATACATCGGCCTCAACGAGTCCCTGTCCGGCTTCGCCCGCGACTATGTGCAGTTCGGCCCCGCCATCGCCTCGTTTCATATCCCTCTGCTTCGTTTCTTTTTCCTCTCCTTCCGTTATTGCGTTCCTCTCGCCGAGATCGCCATTTTGAGCGATGCGTGGTACGCGCCCGTTGTTGAGCCGAAATTTGCGGATACCCTTCCCGCCGGAACGACCTGGGAGCAGATCTGCCTGAAGTTTCTGGATGATGACCGCATCCTCATCCTCGCCGGGCAGTACCGCCGTGAAGTCGGCTACGGGGAGATGGGCTTCACCGACACGCGCGGCAGGGCGATCCGGCCGAACGGACAGTGGCAATTCCTCAAGGTGCTCGCAAAGATGAACGGCGAAATTGCCATCGCCGATCCGGAGGCGAGGGACGCATACAAAAAGCAGAAGCAGCTCCTGTCCTCATCTCTCAAGAAATATTTCCGCATCGATTACGATCCCTTCCATCCGTACCGCGACGGGAATTCATACCGCATTAAAATGACGCTCATTCCGCCGGAGGAAGCAAAAGCCGGACCGGAGATAGATAAACCCGGGCTCACGGATTTCGCCGACGATATACGGGAGGCGTACGAGGAGCAAACCCGCCTCCGGTGAATAACGCGGGCTCCCCGGTGAAAATCGCTTTCTGAATATCCCCGATAAAACGGGGTTTTCTTTTTTTCTAACCCGTTTCCGGTGAATTTCGCCATCAAAGGGCAAAGGTCGAAACAAAAAAGACCACCAATGCCCATGTACGATGACCCTAATTTTTTCTTCAGGACATCAGACCTCGCTTTGGCGACGGCTATTTCCGTTTTGGGGGTTGCGATCGAAGCGATGCAGCAGACGGATTCCGAGCGGATGAATTTCATCTTCACAAAATCTGACAAGCTCACCGACATCGTGAACCGCTTTTGGCGCGGCGAATTGCTCGTCGAACCGCAAAGCTACTTCAACCAGCTAAAGGTCTTGAAAACGCGGATCTACCGCCACTAGGATGCTTCCGCCCGAGGCCATACAGGAATTCAGGATTGTTTGGCGCGAAGAATTCGGCGAGGAGATCGACGACGATTCAGCGCGGGAGAAGGCGACGAACCTTCTCTCGCTTTTCGCCGTGATCTCTCAAGTCGAAGCTCCGCCGGGCGGCGATAACCATGACGATGCAACCGATGAAAAATTTTCTTGACGGGTACGCGGAACGCTTTCAGAAGACCGTCGAAACATCACAGCCTCCGATCAGGCCGCGCGACAAGAAAACGCGGCTCTGGATCGACAACGAATATTTCGAGAAGCGCTATGCGGCCGTATTCCCGCAGAGCGTCTCACTGGTATACGCCGTGTTATGCAGGCACGCGAACGCCCGGACGCAGTCCTGCTGGCCCACAGCGCGGACGATCATGAGCAAGGCGGGCGTCGCAAGCCGCGAGACGCTATTCGCGGCGATCAGGACGCTCGAGACGCACCGCATCATCGCCGTGCGCCGATCCAAAGGCCGTTATCCGAACGTCTACACACTTCTCGACTGTCGCGCGTGGCTTCCGCCGGACGGTGCCGGAAAGCGTACTGTTCATACGGAAGCCGATAGTACGATTACCGGACCGCAACAGTACGGAAGCGACCCGTCGAACAGTACGAAAAATAGCACTCCAATTCATAAGATGAAATCAGAAAAAGAAATCATGGAAGATTTTTCTTTGAAAAAGGGAAACGGCGACCTCGAAGGGAGTGCGATGTCGGCGCTCGATCCGATGACGCGCAGCATCATCCTCGACCATTTCGAAGTCCGCGAAGCGGAAGGGGCGTTGAAAAAACTGGTAAACTCCGGCAGCATATTGGCAAACCTCCGCATCAAGGAAATCGTGGATTATCTGAGGCGTTCGGGGGTAGCAGAAACCAAGCCCATTCGCTGGCTATAACACGAAAACCCATGACCATGAACAATGACACGAAACCCGTCCATTACGTCCTCTACGCCCGGAAATCGTCCGAATCGGAGGATCGGCAGGTGCTTTCCATCGACTCGCAGATCGACGAGCTGAAGGCGCTCGCCCTACGGAACGAGTTCACGATAGCCGAGACACGCTTCGAGGCGCACTCGGCGAAAGCGCCGGGCCGTCCGGTGTTCAATCTGATGCTCGACGACATCGAGCGCGGAAAGGTGGACGGCATCGTCGTCTGGCATCCCGATCGCCTCTCGCGCAACTCGATGGACACCGGACGGCTGATCTATCTTTTCGATCTCGGCAAGCTCCGCGAGATCGTTACGCCCGGACAGATCTTCCGCAACACACCGAACGATAAATTTTTGCTGAACCTTCTTTGCTCGCAAGCGAAACTTGAAAACGATAACAAGAGTATCAACATCAAGCGCGGGCTCAAGGCGAAGGCCGATCGCGGTATCTATCCCGCGCCCGCGCCGGTCGGTTACCTGAACGATCGCGCGACCGAGCGCGGCAGTCGCATCATACGGAAAGATCCCGAAAGGTTCGCTCTCGTGCGCCGGATCTTCGACACGATGCTCGAAGGGATCTACGCGCCGCTCCAGATCATGCGTATGGCGAATCGGGATTGGGGCTTCACGATGCCGAACGGCAAGAAACTGAGCCGGAGCACGATCTATGTCATCCTCACCCGCCCGTTCTATTGCGGACGCTTCGAGTATCCCGTGGGCAGCGGAATCTGGCATAAAGGCATCCATGAGCCGATCATCACGGAGGCGGAATACGACCGCATTCAGCGTATGCTCGGCCGTTCGGGCAAGCCGCGACCGCAGACGCACTATTTCGCCTTCACTGCGATGATCAAGTGCGCGGAGTGCGGCGCGTACATCACGGCCGAGGAGAAAACCAAGCATCAGAAGAACGGCAACGTCCACCACTACACCTACTACCGCTGCACGAAGCGGAAGGGCTTGCCGTGCTCACAAATGCCGATCACGGAAAAGAAACTTGCGGATCAGATCGAGGAGAGATTGCGCACGATCGATCTGCCTAAAGGGTTCAAGACGTGGGGCGTGCGTTGGCTCGAAAAAACGGACCAGCAGACCACCGGCTACACGGCGGAAGCCCTCACGAATTACGAGAAGGAGCTCAAGCAATGCGACGAGAAGATCGACGCGCTGATCGACATGCGTGCGGCGCAGGAGATAACGCAGGACGAATTCACGCGCCGCCGGGCGGCAGCGACCGCCGAGAAGCATCGCGTCGAGGGATTGATCGCCGAAACGGAAGATCGAAAAAAGAAATGGCTTACGAAAGCCGATGAGATTCTGGACTTCGCGACCGCAGCGCCCAAAAAATTCGCCAAAGGCGATATCGAGACCAGAAAGAAGATGCTCCGCAAGCTCGGTTCGAACCTCCTTCTAAACGACAGGACGCTAGTGATTTCAATGGAAAAACCGTTTGTGCCTCTGAAAATTATCGCCGCCGAAGTGAAGTCGATTCACAAGCGGTTAGAACCTCCGGAAACATCCGAAAAATCTGAGGATTATGAGCCATTGTACGCTCAAAATCCAGTAGTGTTGCGGGGGCAAGACTCGGACTGGGAAGGGGGTCGGGGAAACGGGAGTTTCCCCGTGGCGGAAATACTAAAACCGAGGGGTTTTAGAGAGCGAGGAGCTTCGACGAGCGATGTCTGATTCTTGCCCCCGCAACAAGTAAGGTTTTTATTGATCGTTCTATGCTACGCGCGAAGATATTGCGCCGTCTGTTAAAGTTTTTTCGTTTCGCTGATTTATCGTCGTCATTTTTTCTCTGTGTTATAATGCCGTCATGCCAATCAAAGACGAAATAAAAAGTTTTTTCAAAGGCGATGTATCGGATGCCGAAGCGGACAGGGAAAAATACGGCAGGGATTATTCAATATTCAAAGTTGAGCCGCAGATTATCGTTTTTCCGAAGGACATTGACGATCTGTGCGGCCTGGTCGCGTTCGCGGCGAAGAAGAAAGCGGAAGGGGAGGACGTATCCCTGACCGGCCGTTCGGCGGGGACCGATATGACCGGAGGGCCGTTGAACAGCGGGATCATCGTATCTTTCACGAAGTACTTCAACCATATAAAAGAGATAACCGATCACTATGCCGTCGTCGAGCCGGGGGTGTATTTCCGCGATCTCGAAAAAGAACTCGCTCCGAAAGGCCTGCTCTATCCGCCTTACCCCGCCTCCAAAGATTTGTGCGCTTTGGGCGGCATGGTTAACAATAATTCCGGCGGCGAAAAAACCCTGGCATACGGCAAGACCGAAGATTACGTCCGGGAACTCACGCTTGTGATGAGTGACGGAAAAAAACACGTCATTAAGCCGCTGTCCGGAAATGAACTGGAGCTGAAACTGAAAGAACAAAGTTTCGAGGGCGAAATCTACCGCAAGCTGAAGGCGCTTATAGCGTCGAATTACGATCTTATCAAAAAATCCAAGCCGGACGTTTCCAAAAACTCGGCCGGTTATTATTTGTGGAACGTATGGGACAAGGAAAGCGGTGTATTCGATCTGACCAGGCTTATCGTCGGCTCGCAGGGCACGTTCGGACTTCTCGCCGAGGCAAAACTGGGACTTATCAAGGCAAAAAAATATTCGCGTCTCGCGGTTATTTTCCTGAAGGATCTGACGTGGGCCGCTGATATCGTGCAGGAGATGCTGCCGTTCAAACCGGAAAGCATCGAATCGTACGACGACAAAACGATCGGCGTCGCCGTGAAATTCTGGCGTCAGCTGATCGGTTCAATGAAAGGCAACGTGTTTCTGTTGGCATGGCAATTTTTACCGGAGATGCTGATGGTCGTCCGGGGCGGTATGCCGAAAATGATTATGATGGTGGAAATAACCGGCGACGACGAAGCGGCGCTCGCAAAAAAACTCGACGATATAAAGGCCCGCATCAAGCAATTTGCCGCGGCGCATGCGGGTATCCAGATTCATCTCGTGAAAAGCGAAAAGGAAGAGGAAAAATACTGGACGATCCGGCGGCAAAGTTTTTCTATGCTGCATGACAATACGACCGGCTTGGACACAGCGCCTTTCATCGATGATTTCATCGTCAAGCCGGAATATATGGCCGAGTTTCTGCCGAAGGTCAACACTATTCTGGATCAATATAAAAAGGATCTCATTTATACCATCGCCGGCCATCCGGGCGACGGCAATTTCCATATCATCCCGCTTATGAATCTCAAGGATGCGCGCGTGCGGGCGCTGATACCGGTGATATCGGATCAGATATACAAGCTGGTGATCCAGTATCACGGTTCGATCACCGCCGAACACAACGACGGCTTGATTAGGAGCCCGTACCTAAGGATGATGTACGGCGAGGATATGGTGAGGATTTTCGGCGAGGTAAAAAATATTTTCGATCCCGAGAATATTTTCAATCCGGGTAAAAAAGTGAATGCCAGTATGGACTATTCGATGAAGCACATCGGCGGATAAAATCGCGGCGAACAAAACAATGCATCCGTTCGTGTGTTCGCCCGCGTCCCGCCGTCGCGGCACTATTTGTACGTCTCGAAGATCGTCGCGATGCCGAAGGTCATCGGATGGACGGTCGCGTTGCTGAAGCCGCAATTTTCGATGGCCTGTTTGAACGCGCCGGCAGAAGGGAATGCTCGGATCGATTGGGGAAGATAATTATAGGGTGTGTCCGTATGGAGGATCATTTTCGCGACGGCAGGCATGATGCGGAAACTGTAAAAATCATAAAACGGCGTGAGCCATTTCGCCTGCGGGTAAGTCAGGTCGAGACATAAAAATCTCCCGCCCGGTTTGAGCACGCGGTACGTTTCGCGGAGGGCTGCCGATGTATCCACGACATTTCTTATGCCGAAAGCCACCGTAACGACATCGAATACGCCGTCGTCAAAAGGGAGTTTCGCGGCGTCGGCAAGGACAAAAGAAATGCCCGCCGCCGCGGTCTTCTTTTTTGCAATGTCCATCGCTTCCTGGCAAAAATCGGATCCGACGACTGACCCCTGTGCCCCGACTTTTTTTACAAGCAGAAAGGCGAGTTTTCCGGTACCCGTGCAGGTGTCGAGGACTTTTTCCCCGCTTTTTATTTTTGCCTGCGCCACCAGTTTTCTCCGCCACAGCGCGTCCATGCCGAAAGAAAAAAGCGAGCTTAAAAAATCGATGGCGGGAGCTATCGATGCGAACATATTCCGGACGGTTTCGGTCGTTCTGGGTTTTTCGCCTACGCGCAGCGATGCCCGTTCCGGTTCCTGTCTTTTATTTTTAGTCATATTTTAAAATATTCCACCGCAATGCTCCGTTGCGTAAACGCGGGGAAATTTATTTTTTTTAATTTCCTTTCGCCGACGTGCTTTTTAGCTCAATCTAATCAATTATGGAACTTGAAAAAAGAAAAGTCCAATCGATTACATTGACGAACGTGCGGCCATTTAAGAAAAATACGCGCGGATTTTTCAAAAAAATGCCCGCTATTGATGAATATCAATAGCGGGCATGCTTATCGCCGGACGACTTTCGATCGTCCGGCATGGTCAAAAATCTTGATTTGCTTTTTCGGTTACGGCGCCGGAGCGAAACCATTTCTGAACAACGTCTGCGTCAAAGGTGCTTATCATAAGCACCTCTTCCCTGTTTTCCAGAAGTTTCCGCGTCCAGTCGGTAACGCCGCCGTCGGCGAACTGCAGCCGGGTGCCGGCACTATTCTTACCGAAAACCCGGAAACAGAAATCTGAATAATATTCAATACCTGTTTTCCTGTCGAGATCGAACGCGAAACGAACCTCCGGATAATCCCGTCGAAGTTCCGCAACAAGCGTTTCATCCAGTTTTCCGAGAAAATCGCGACTTTCCTTGATCTCGTCAAAAAATGTTCCTGTGACGTAATGCGCCATTTTTTCAACTATCGGCATGACATCACAGTACCCATCCTCGAAAAAGAATTGAAAGTCCCGATTTTGAATATCGCGCATGATATCTTTTTCGATGCGGTAATGCGCGATAATCTTTTCAAAAATCCGAATATCGGAGAAATGAACTTCGATATCGCCGATGGAGAAACCGGTTTTATCGAGGACACGCAAAAAATCAAGATATGCCCTGATGTGTCTGCCCGCCGCTTCGACAAGAAATGTTTCGTTGTTGTTATCGGTGTTTCTTCCCGCAGTGCACATTCCGAAACGCCGAAAGTGCTGTCTGAAAAAAACAGGCGGCGATGATTCTACTTTAAACACCCGATGGCTCGTGCAAAGATCGACTCTTGTCGGATTTTTTTGATTTTTTGCGAGAAGTTCTTTTCTCCGTTTCGCGGCCTCAAGGGCGAGTGCCACCGCGGCATCGCTGATTATTTCACCGCCATGAGATCCCGAACTAACGTCGTTTTGGCTTATTCCCGTCAGAACACTGTTAGTTCCGAGAGGGACCAGCGGAGAGAGTTCCACTGCTTTAAACCGAGGTGAAAGCGTTTTTAAGAAAAGCAGGTTAAATTCAAGGATGTCCTGCTGGTCCTCTAACTCACTCGGCTGGAAATGAGAACTTTGATAATCCTCAAGAATTTCACTTGGCGCTTGCCCTGCAGTTCTTTTTTCGAAAATTTCAAGGAGAACAGCTTGGAATTCTATCAATTCAAGACGCCCAAGGAAATAAGGCAAGAAATTAGTTAATCTATTCTCGTGATAAATTTTCCGGGTGCTTGCGCCGGTATTGATGGAACCATTCATAAAAACCTCCTTTTCCCTTTTGAGGAAGATAAGATAGAAGATTAAATTAAGTTGTAGGTTGGCATGGCGGAATCGCCACGCGATACTGATTGCAGAATACTATATCTTTATAGTTATGTCAAAATTTTTTAAAGTAATCCCTCACTGCTTATAATCAAACATCGATTCCTATTGAGGCGTTTTCTCTCTGCCGTTCCCTCGAAGGAGGGGATCCATGATTCCCATTTTAAATTCAGAAAGCGTGTATCCTCGCTCCGCGGAGTGGCGGCTTCGCCTGCTCCGCGGAGCGAGGACGGCAGAATAGGCAGTGGTGGGCTGTTTTCTAAATGATAAAAAATATACGGGATTATTCGAACACGAGAACGGCGGCGGCGACCGTCGTCGTCCAGAGGCCGTCCTTATGGCCTTGCGCCGACTGGGTGATGTTTGTCGTCCTGAAAATCTTTCCGGATGATTTGTAAACCTGCTCCCGTTCATCCCATGCGGCGTTCGGATCGAATTCCAGGCCGCACGTCGAGGCGAGCATGGTCGCCGCCAGGTCTTCGGCGTATTCTCCCGCTTTCTCCTCGGTTTCACCGAAGGAATGGTGTTCCGAAAGATAGCCGTACTGGTTCGGGTCTGCCGGTTGGGCAAGGCCGATCGATGAAACGACGAGCCGGTTCGGTTCGTTCGTCGCATTTCTTGCCATCACGCAAAACAGGACCTGTCCGGGATCGAGCAGTTTCTTGCCGTCGTCTTTCGACACTCTTTTGCAGTTCGGCGGAAAGATGGAACTCACCTGCACGAGATTATATTCGGCGATGCCCGCGTCCCGCAGCGCCATTTCGAACGATTGCAGATACTCTTTGTGGCGCCCGACGCCTTTTGTAAAGAACATTTTTTTCGGAACTAAGTTTTTCATTAGTACCATTATAGAACATTTTTTTCCGGATGGGTATGTGGAAAACTTGCCGCCGGTTCGATAAGAAAAATGACGGGCTTCCGTAGCGGTCAGGAAATCAATGCGCGCAAATCCCATAAATAAACGGAACAGAACGGGGAAGATGGTCCGCGGGCGCTAAATAACGCGCACAATTAAGCTATTATTATTTGAGATAGATTCTATTGTCTCATCCGAGTTATCCACACCCAATCACTTGTATCATTCCTATAATAACGTATACTTTTATTTAGGGTCGATATTGATTTGTTTAGAAAAATTATTATATTTTTTTACTTCTTTTGGCTTTGCTTTCACAGCGGTTAGCGTTGCTGGTTTGAATCCGCCCTATCTCCGTTGTAATTACCTTGATTATGAACTATAATTTCCTCAGTTGTGATAGATTTCGAAAGTAAAAATAATTTTTGGAGCGATCGACGATATGTCGCTCATAATCTTTCACACATAAATTAAATTATACTTAAAACTATGCCTAAAAATATGAAAATCGCCTTAATAAGTGTCTCGCTGTGTTTTTTTCTGTTTGGTATTGCGATACAAGAAACGTATGCTGCGCCGCTTACCTATAGTACAAACACTATCCTATCCTTAACTTCCCCCGTAATGAATTTGACGGTTTCTGCTGGATCTGTCGCAGACTTACTTACGGTCAATTCGGGGACGGTCGTCGTTACGATGTCGAGTTCGACGGGGGGCACCTTTACGCTTACCTCTCCTCAGTCGCTCGGGATATCCACGAACGGGAGCGGGGGATCAGTGGCATTAAGTTGTTCAAGTGGTATTCAGACTGCAACCATCACTCAATCGACCTATTCGGAAATCTACACGTTTACGCCTCAGGGATATACATGCGCCGCTTCCACCGTCGTTGCCGTCGCCAGCGGCGGTGGCGCAGCTCCGTTGCCAGCTCCATTACCAGATTTCATGATCAATAATGGGGCGCTTACTACGACGAATCAAACCGTCGAATTGGAAATACCCGCGGCCGTCAATATTTCCACGATGGCATTTGCAACCTCTTCAAGTAATTTTGCATCTGTTTCTCCAATCCCCTATGCTTCGACGCTCCAGTGGAATCTTTGCGGCGTAGCGTCGTGCTCTCCCGGCTCTTATACAATATATGGTGAGTTTTTCACTGCCGGAGGTAATTCGTATCAAGCTCAACACACTATTACTTTGACTGGCGTTTCTACGGTGACGGCGACTACTACGGTGAGTGCGGCTCCTTCAATACAATCATTGCAAGCCCAACTTAATTCTCTGCTTGCGACATTGCAAACCCTTGAAAAAGAGGCTTCCCAAAGGGGGATATCGTTCCCTGCCGGTATTCAGTCAGGTTCATCAAATACGTTTTTCCGAAATTTGACCATGGGTTCGCGGGGCAATGACGTCGCGTCATTACAGCGTTTTCTCATCAATCAAAACAGCGGACGTTATGCTCAAAAGCTTGCCGTAACCGGTGCTACAGGATATTTCTGGCTCCTTACGCGGAGTGCATTGGCAGAGTTTCAGGCGAAAGTAGGCATAAGCCCGGCGAGCGGTTACTTCGGCCCGATAACGAGAGCATATTTCCAGAATCATTAATTCTGATTTTAGAACCCGTTCATAATCTCACCGCATAATATCCAATAAAATCAATGCGTGCCGGCAAAAATTCATGAATTTCGGCTGCAAACCGCTTACGGTTCGTCGGCGTATCCCGATACACCTTCTCGCCCAGCGCGGTTTTCTCCTGAAATTCATGAATTTGGCTTCGGCATGAGATTATGAATAAGTTCTAAACAGCTTCGTTTTAAGGTTTGTTGGTTAACCTTATCAGTTGAATAATGCTGTTGCGTAATATTTCGTACGATTCTTGTGTGATAGATTTCGTTGCGGGAGACAGAGGCATAGAACGGTCCTCTAAGGCACTCTATTATTATATATCTATGGCTCCCCAGTGGGCTAAACGTTGAGCATTCAAAATTTGGATATACCGAAAAAGCTCCGATAACGTCGGAGCTTTTTCGTATGTAGAGAATATAAATATAGGAAAATTATTCTCGATGGGAATGCGGACGTAGCGATAGAAGAGATCTATGCCATTCTCGTCAACGAAGAATATATGGTAGCTTACGCAGAAAAAGGCGGCTTAAATTTCTGTCGGGTCATATTCTTTAAAAATTCCGGATCGAACCTCTTTCTTAACAACCGTCTTCTCGTTTCTATCCCGCCAAACCCTACGCTTCGCTCCGCGAAGCGCGGTTAAATTTTCTGAAAATGAACTTTGTCTAAAACTGGAGCGAGTAACGGGAGTCGAACCCGTATCTCGACCTTGGCAAGGTCGCATAATAGCCGCTATACGATACCCGCAACGCTCACGGAGCTATTTCTACATTCTGTATTCTATCTTTTCTTTTCGTAATTCTCAATAGTCAGGCGGTGGGCCCGATGGGCCTATAACGCGCGGTGGGCTTGTCGGACCCCGGAATCCGGCGGGAGCCGATCCTGATGAAACCGTTTTGGACGCGGAAAGAGTTGTACTGCTCAGAGCCGGTTTGGATGAAAATGTTTTAAGCGAAGACGAAGAAGAAGCTGCATTTTTTACGGGAGTTGATGAAGCCGTTGGCGAGGATTTTGACGGCGCTGTAACCGGTGTTATGAACAACAGCTGTGTTGTGCATATGAACAAAATGATTATCGTTATGGCTCCGACGGTCGCAAACAGGGTAATGAAAAATTTTGCCGTCCAATATTTCAATTGTTGTACGGCGCGATGATGCGGGTTCATATGAACCTACTTTAACAAAAAACCATTGCATTGAGAAGGGAATGGGCGCTAACCCCTCGCTATCTATAAACCAGCGCCGATTCCGTCGAAACATTTTCCCCTCCGTCGCCCCCCCGAATGAGGGGATCCATGCTCCCGGTCTTAAATTCTTAAAGCATGGATCCTCGCCTTCGCGAGGACGACAGAAAAAGCGCGGATCTTCGACCGGAGCCTGCCCTCGACCTGATTGAGGGTCAATGACGACGGAAAAGAGGGGCGTGAGAGATTACAATTGGCGGTGATGGGCTTGATGTGCGTCGGTATTTCCGTAACAGCCGTCCATTATTCTTTATCTA
>DAICZW010000022.1 GCA_027310965.1 bacterium
TCTTTTGCGCAACTCAGCAGTAAAAATTTTTAAAATTGTCGCTCTCAGCCTGGCTGAGAACCTATGCTTTTTAAAATTAAGATTGGAAGCATGGATCCTCGCCGTCGCGAGGACGACAAACCCGTTGTATTGATTTATTTTTTTAAAAACAGTATTCTTTTGGCATGCCTGATCAAGAAAAAATCAAAGAATATAAAACCAAACTCGAGCAGGAACGGTTGCTCTTGGTTGATGAAATAAAACGGAACGAAACACCGACGGATTTTGGAGACGATACTGATGACGAATCCGATGAAACCGAAAATTTCGGGAACCAGCTTGCCATGGCGCAAGGCCTGAAAGATCGGTTGAATGAAATAGATATTGCTCTTGGAAAAATTCAATCGGGGGGATATGGCATCTGTGAAAAATGCGGCAAGAAAATAGAAAAAGAAATACTTGACATAGACCAAGAATCTCGTTATTGTAAGGAATGTAAATTGAAGGAAGAATAATAAGGCTATCGGCTTGTATTTAAAAAATTTCTGGTTATTTTTTTGGATTATATAATCGCATTGCCTCGATAAAAATATTCCCATCAGAACGATTGTTCTGATGGGAATATTTTTATCGGCAAAGAAAGTCTTTAGGATCTTTTAATCGCCGGTATGATAATCGTAAGGGATGATACAAAACCTTGCGAGGGTCTATTCGGCGGAGCTGGAAGGTATTGATGCGCGGCTTATCGAAGTGGAAGCCGACCTGAATGTCGGACTCCATGCTTTCAATATTGTCGGCCTTGCGGATAAAGCGTTGAATGAAGCGAAAGAGCGGGTGAACTCCGCGCTGAAAAATTCCGGCGTTAAACCGCCGAACCGCGAGAACCGGAGAATCACCATAAATCTTGCTCCGGCCGACGTGAAAAAAGCGGGGTCGCAATACGATCTTGCAATCGCCCTCGGTTATCTTTGCGCAACGAAACAAATCGGCGAGTTTGAAGCGCGCGACAAGATATTTCTTGGAGAGCTTGCGCTCGACGGACGTTTGCGCCCGATCAATGGCGCGTTGAGCATCGCGCAGATGGCGGCATCGTTGAATTTCGCTTATGTGTTTCTACCGGCAGAAAACGCGAATGAAGCGGCGGCGATAAAAAACATAAAAGTAGTCCCTTTGGAAAAACTCGATGACGCGATTTTCTTTTTGGAGGGAAAGCGGAATATTCTTCCGAAAACTTTCAAAGAGGAGGAAGCGGAAAGAACTATGGCGCCTGATTTTTCGGAAATAAAAGGGCAGGAAAATGCGAAACGCGCCCTTATGATCGCGGCGGCGGGCGGCCATAATATCCTGATGATCGGACCGCCGGGGGTCGGAAAAAGTTTTCTTGCGCAAGCGCTCGCGGGAATATTGCCGGATCTCGCGACAAGCGAGGCAATCGAGATCACGAAAATCTTGAGTGCGGGCGGCCTCGGCCCGCGCGGCCTCATCCGCAGACGCCCGTTCCGCGCGCCGCACCAAACGGCATCCACCGCGGCGCTTATCGGCGGCGGCGCAGACCCGAAACCGGGTGAAATTACGTTGGCGCATCGCGGGATACTTTTTTTGGACGAGCTGCCGGAATTCCAAAAAAATGCATTGGAAGCGCTGCGCCAGCCGATGGAGTCGGGGATGGTGCATGTCGCGCGAGCGAAGCACCGTTTGATTTTTCCGGCGAAATTCACGCTGGTCGCGGCGATGAATCCGTGCCCATGCGGCTATTATGGCGCCGCTGACCGCGCATGCACGTGTTCCGCGTACGAAGTGATAAAATATCAAAAGAAAATCTCGGGACCGCTACTCGACCGCATCGATCTCCAGATAAAAGCGGGAAACGTGAAGATCGACGACCTGCGGAAGGGAGAACGGCAACAACCGATGAACGATTCCATAAAGACGAAAGTGGAAGCGGCACGGAACGCGCAACGGAAAAGATTTGCGGCAAGAAATATAAAAATAGAGACAAACGCGGAGATGAGCTCGCGTGAAACGGAGGATATGATGAACCTTGATCCTGATGCCGAAAAATTTTTGGGGACCTTCAATAAAAGCGCGATCTCGCCGCGGAGCTATTTCCGCATCTTAAAAGTGGCGCGCACCATTGCGGACATCGACGGAAAAGAAATGGTTACCGCGGAATATCTCGCCGAAGCGTTCAGTTACAGGATACGGGATGAAATATAGTGGACGTCTGGTGCGAAAAAAAACGAGCCCTCGTTGTGAGGGCTCGTTTTGGAGGACTATTTTCGGTGCGATTTTTCAGGGAGACTAAAAAAATAATTACTGACCAAGTTTGAACTTTATTTGAACGCCAAAGAAAATGCCGTGTCCGATGGGCCGCTGCCGCTCTTCGTCGCATATGCCACCGTTCCCGATTGTTTTGACGGAGCGCTTGCCAGCATGCCCGGGTCTTTTGCTTCGCCCAAAGAAAGAAACTCCGGCGCGGACAACAGGAAGGAATTGGCCGTTTCCTGCGACGACGTCCCCGACAAAATCGGGCATAAGGGAGCGCTTACCGACGCACCGTCGCCCGCTCCATAAGCCACGTTTATCGCGCTTTCCGTAACGGAAGAAACTCCCGGCGCGCCGCTCTCCTTTATAACGCCCGTAACACCGGAAAACGCAAAGCCAAAAAGCGAAGCCGCTACAAAAAAAAGAATCGCCATCAACGGCTTATAAGCGTCCTTCTTGAGTTGTCCAACAAAAATACTAATAGTGGTATTATAGCATGATGGCAAATAAAACTCAAAGGGGGGGTGTGGAAAAGTCGCCAACGCTCAATCCCGCCCAAAAAGCAGCCGCGGAAGCGCCATTCTCGCCGCTCCTTATCGTTGCAGGCGCCGGAACCGGAAAAACAAGGACGCTAATAAGCCGGATCGCCTATTTAATAGAGCGTGGCATTCCGCCGCATAAGATCTGCGCGATCACTTTCACCAATAAAGCCGCGAAGGAGATGGCTGACCGGACCCATCTCATGATTGGTTCAAAAAAAGGGCCTTTTATAGGGACGTTTCACTCTCTGGGCGCCCGCATCCTGCGGGAAGAGTGCCGCGTACTGGAAAGAAAGCCGAACTTCACGATCTTTGACGACCATGATTCGTTCAATCTCGTGAAAAAAGCGGTCAAAGCCGTCCTGCCGAAAAGCGAAGCAATAGGCGCCGAAAAGAAAAAAGAAGCGCCGGCGATGTTCGCGCAGGAAATATCGAAAATAAAAAATATGGCGGGCATTGATCCGGTCGGTCGCCCTCAGAAAAACAAGAATCCGCGTTTTGAAAAAAATCAAACGAACAGGATGGAAAATATGAATTCCCACCGGAGCTTGTCCTCGTCAACAATCGAAGGCGAGGACGACGGAGGGGATGGGAAGCATCATGGATCGTCCGCCGCCACGGACGATGACAAAGACGAGAAAAGTGCGGCGACGCATTCAATCTTCCGAAAATACGAAGCCGCGCTCATTGAAAATAACGCATTCGACTTTGACGACCTTATCGAAAAAACGGTGGCGGCCCTGAAAACCTATCCCGACATCCTTGAAAAATATCAAAGCCGCTACGATGCCATTCTGGTCGACGAATATCAGGACATCAATCCGCGGCAATACGAACTCGTGCGGCTTCTCGCCCAAAAGCACGGCAATGTGAGCGTGGTAGGGGACGACGAGCAGACCATTTACAGCTGGCGGTATGCCGACATCGGCCTTTTTCTTAATTTCGAAAAACACTGGCCGGGCGCGAATGTTTTTTTTCTTGAGGAAAATTACCGCTCGACGGGAAATATCATCAACGCCGCCGGCGCGGTCGTAAAAAATAACCGCTTCCGGGCGCCGAAAACATTATGGACGAAGAACACGCCGGGCGCGGCGATAAAACTTTTCGAAGCGTGGGGAGAAAACGAAGAAGCGGAATGGATTGCGCGGGAAATTCAAAATGAAAAACGGCATTCTTATGTCATCCCCGCCCTTGATCATGGTCGAGGGCAGGCAGAGGCGGAGATCCACGTTTTAAAAGTGAAAAATGAGTCGGTCACCGTTCTTTACCGGACCAATGCGCAGTCGCGCGCGATCGAGCAGGCGCTCATCCGGCATAATATCCCGTACCGTATTTTCGGCGGATTGAAATTCTATGAACGGCGCGAAGTGAAAGATATCGTTGCCGCCTTGCGCTACGCATCCAATCCGCACGACGCGCCAAGCAGAGAGCGGCTCGAAAAAAATCTTTCAAAGAAAAAATTTGCCGAGTTCAAAAGCGCGCTTGCGAAAGCAGGCAATATGAAACCGCAGGAAATCATCGCGCTTTTCATGGAAACATTCCATTATTTCGATTATCTCAAGGAGTATTTTATGAATGCCGACGAGCGCGAGGGAAACATCGCCGAGCTTATCGCGTTCGCGTCGGAATTCGAAAACCTGAGCGAGCTTCTGGAAAAAATAATGCTGCTCCAGGTGGCCGACGACGAAAACAAGAACAACGGCAAAGAACGGGGATCGTCGCCGGAAACGGTGAATCTTATGACGATCCATCTTGCGAAAGGGCTTGAATTCGATACGGTGTTCATTGCCGGAGCATCGGAAGGCCTCCTGCCGCACGGCCGCTCGCTGCGCGAAGAACGCTCGCTCGAAGAAGAACGGCGGCTGATGTATGTCGCGATGACGCGCGCGCGGAAAAATCTCGCAATCAGTTTTTACGGCGACCCGTCACGGTTTATCGGTGAAATTCCCGGAGAGTATGTCGCGCTTCAGAACAGCGCCGCCGGCGCAACCGATTTCACGGACACCAACTCGGCCGCGGACGTCGGTTATGGCCGTAATTTTGAAGAAGAGGATTATATAGAATTTTGAACCATGCAAAAACTCGGACAGCATTTTCTGAAAAATAAAAAAATAGCCGCGGAAATAATCGACGCGCTCGCGATGCGCGCGAACGACGTTGTTTTCGAGATCGGGCCGGGACACGGAGAGCTGACGGAAAAAATGAAAATGGAAAGTGAAAAGCCTGAACTTCGGGAAAATAAAATTAAAATCATCGCGATCGAAAAAGACGAAAAACTTTATGAAACGTTAAAAAAACGGTATGAAAACGACGCGCTTATCGCAATCATTCACGGTGACGCTCTCGCGATACTCCCGTCGCTCATCGCAAAAAACAGAGGTCCTGAATCGGACTATCTTCTCGTCGGCAATATTCCCTATTACATCACCGGCCATCTTTTGCGCATTGTCAGCGAACTGGAAAACAAGCCCGAGCGGTGCGTATTCATGGTCCAGAAAGAAGTGGCGGAACGGATTGCGGCGCGGGAGAAAATAAAAAGAGGGACGGCGGACGAAAACGAGAAAGGTGCGGGCATGAACCGGCTTGCCGCAAGCGTCCAGTTCTGGGCGGAACCGAAGATCATCGCGGTAGTGCCGAAAAAAGATTTCCGGCCGGCGCCGGACGTCGATTCGGCCGTCATTCTTCTTGCGCGGAAAAACAGCCCGCTGCCGTGCGATGCCGATCGGTACTATGCCGCCGTGCGCGCTATTTTTTCCCAGCCGCGCAAAACCGTACTCAATAATATCTCCGAAGCCATCGCCCGCGCGCCGCTGAATATTCGATCCGCGCGCCGCGCCGAACCGCAAAAAAAATCTTTTTTTTCAGACGAAGGAATGGCGACGAAAAAAAAAGAAACGGTTGCGGCGGCGCTTGAAGCGATCGGCATCGATCCGTTATCCCGCCCGCAAAATCTTTCCATTGAAGATATTGCGACAATCGCGAAAAAAATTTTTTAAAAGGCATTTTTATTGCGTTGCCGTCCGTTATTATAGAGATAAAAAACTGTTGCGCGGTCCCGTGTTTATTCCATCTTAAGGCTCATCCCCGTCCCAAGGGGCGGGGATGAGTCAATCCTCTCCGCCTTCGCGGGGACAGGATCCGCTCTTTATTGTTAATTATTATCCCTGCGGCACGGAGGGCGGAGAAGCTTCTAACGCATTGATGCGGCCATGTGGCCGCGGGGAGCTTTATTTTTGCGCTCTTGCAGAAGTATAGATCCTCGACCCAGTCGAGGACAACGGAAAAGAATGAATGGTCGACGGTTTACGGTTTCTAATGCCCTAAAATTTTTATTTGACAAATATATATCCTGTGCTACTATAGAAACAGTTTCTTGAAAACTTAATTGCGTTTGCCGTAACAGAGAGAAACTCTTTATCTGGTAAAGGGTCTTTGTCTGTTATGGCAAACCGGGAATTGTCCTGGAGCCCGCTGACTGAAATGAGGAGGTTTTATGAAGAAATTAACGGAAATAGCAATAATAGTAATAGCTGTAATCCTACTCGCAATGTTTTTGAAGGAGATGGGAGTGTTTGGTCCAGTAGTCCATCATATAATTGTGGAGTAAGTTTATTTTATACGGGCTCTTCGCAATCACGATTGCGAAGAGCCCGTTTTTTTATGCCGCTTTTTAGCAGAGGGAGAGGAGAACAGGAAAGTCTTTTTAGGAGAAAGCCCCGTGGCATCTTTCGCGTTTTTTTGCCATCAAAAAATTTCCGCAAATCCGCTTCCATGGTAAAATTATGGCATGGCATTGCGGAGACGCGTGGATAAACGTGCGCTTGTGCGGCCCGTGTATTCCCTCTTGCCATAAAATATTATATAATTGGGATAATGCCTGACGTAAAAAAACTGATTGCGGGATTTTTGATATTGGCGGCGGGAGCAAGCTCGTCCGTTCTCATTTTTTCGGATCTCAACGCCCCGTCCGCTTCCCGGGAACTCGCGGCAAATACCGGTTCTTCTCCCGCGCTTGGCAATGCCTTCGCGGCACAGCCGTCGGACAATACGCTGACACCGGAAATAACCAACAGCCCCGATAATCTCACGGGAAACCTCACTGGCGTGATATTGAACGGCATTATGGCCGCAAACCCGCAGGGTCCCATAACGGCCGCGAACGGCGATCAGATTATGACTCCACCGGATCAAAAGACGATGCTTGCGGAGCTTTCCAGCGATCCGTCATTTAAAAACTTCAAAGCACCCGACTGGGACGCGGAAGCCGCGGCGCAGAAATTGAACATCGTAAGCAATGCCACGTCCGCCACGATCGCGTATCTCACGGATTTCAACAATATTTTTCAAAAAGACATTGCGCAAGCCGACATCCAAAGCATCGTAAATCAGAATCAAAATACCAATGCCGACCCGAATTCCCTCGCCGTCGTAAACAACGCCATAACGGACGCGTTTAACGAAGCCGTACAGATACCGACACCGGTCAATCTTGTTGATTTCCAGAAAAGCTTTATAAAATTTTTGACGTACCAAAAAAATTCACTGCAAACCGTCCAGAATTATAACGACGATCCGATAAAGGCGTCGCTTACCCTCCAGGCGGAAAGTAGCCGGTACCAGGCGGCGGTCAGCCAGTTTGAAAACGCGGGCCAAAAGATTAAGAACCTTGCACTGGAAAGCGACCTTAACAAGGGAATTTCTTCGGGAGATCCGGATGCCGGAAAACAAGACAGTACACTCGCTTTTTTTAACGCCGTCCTTGGCATATCGACCGCCTACGCGATACCCGTAGAAGTTACCTCTGACTGGATAGAGGCGCTTAATCTCATCAAAACCACACTTACGGCATCCGCCACATGGGAACAGATTGGCCTTACCTTGGAAAAATATGCTGAACAGCTCGCGCTTCAGCTTGTTAAGAACGCCCTTGTTTTTGTTATTCAAAATAAAGTGTTGGCATGGGTGAATGGTAGCGGCGCACCGCGATTCATAACGCAGTGGGCAAACGCCTTAATTAATGTCGCCACCGCAAAAGCGCTTAATACACTGGATAGCATGACGCCGCTTGTCTGTCCTTCTTTTGGCCCATTGATAAATGCATCGCTTAACGCGTCGCTATCACTAAACACATCATTAGAAGGGTTCCAGACATGCCCCGCGCCCATGATGGGTACCGCCCTACAAGATTTTAATGATAATTTTGCAAACGGAGGCTGGAATTCGTACTACTCCATGCTCCAGCCGGAAGGCAATTTTTATTCCCAATATATGGACATATCGGATCAGATGGACGCGGCGGCAAGCGCTCAGGAAAGTGCCGCCACAGCGCAGGCAACGGCAAACCAGGGGTTCACGGGCGATGCAACGTGCGCCGATGGAAGCAACCCGAATGGATCGCATCAGATCTGCGTAGATGCAATCGGCGCTACGATTCCCACGGTTGACCTTAGTAATAGCGCCAACCTAACGCTTTCTTCTCCTTCCGCGCTCAGCTTGGGCGGCGGCAACGCAACACTTCCATCACTTCCGACGCAAGGATGTTCCGCCGGACAAGTACCGGAAACAATACCAAATGGAGGTTTATGCGCCGATGGAACCGAACCGACCGTGACGACCCCGGGGCAAGCGACGGGCCAGATACTCTCCAAAGCATTGGGGGCTAATATCAGTCTCATTGTAAACGCACAAAATATAACGGGCATCATCACGTCAGCCGCCGAATCGCTGATGTCGAATATCATGCAAACCGCGGAAACGTCTGTTATGAATAATATAAGCGGCTACGGTGAGAACAACGGAGGAATGACCGGCATTTACGACAATACATTGTCGCAGACGCCCGGCTGGAATGTGTCAATACCGCTATCGTGCAGTCCCGCAATAACAACCACGCAAATTCAAACCACGCAAAATAGCAACGGCAACAGTAATGTGAGCGCGCAATTCAGCGTCGCCGCAACCGGGGACACCGACCAGTATGGCAACGCGCCAACCTATATATGGAGCGCGCCCGGAGCAAACCCTTCCGCCGGATACGGCGACACGTTTGGCGGATCCTATAACACCACAGGGATTCACACCATCACGGTTACCGCTCCTTTAATGACGGACACGACTCAAACAGTTACGACAACCTGCCAGGTCGTCGTAACCACCAACGCGCCGGTATCATGCAGTCCGACGATGCAAACCGTTTATCTTCCGATAACAAGAGCGACATCGTCCGTGAGTGCGACTGTAACCGCATCCAACGGCAGTACCGAATACAACGGCAGTATTATCGCGCCGACCTACACGTGGACCATTGCGCCGGACGCCGTATCCTCGTTGATCTCCGGCAATGAATCATCAACTTTCACCGGAACCTTCGACGCGCCGGGAACCTATACCGCGTCCGTAACCGCGTCCACGGACAACACATCGGCAAGCTGCCAGATCAAAGTGGAACAGCAATCGAATACAACCCAACCGTAACAAGCCAAAACAACGGGGGATAAAAACATATGGAGCATAGTCCGGACAAGAAAAATAAAAGAACCTGGCCAAAGAACGGGCTTTTGAAAAAGCTCTCTTTTGCGTTCCCGATCTTATTCGTCGTGGTACTGGCGGTGATTATGCCGACTCATGCGGCGCATGCCGGTATTTTGGGGAGCTTAATTAATTTTGGCTATAACGTGATAGGGAAAGTTGTGTTCTTTATCGGCTACGTCATTTCTTATATGATGGGAATTTTTATCGGCATAGAAGCGTGGCTTATCGGCGTGATACTCAATATGAACGACAACGTTTTCCAATCCGCGATCGTCCAGACGGGATTTTCTGCGTCGCTTTCTCTCGCCAACCTCGGATTCGTTTTCGGCATCATCATTATCGCCATTGCGACCATTCTCCGGAGCCAGACCTACGGCGTAAAACAGATCCTCTGGAAGCTCGTCGTGATGGCGATCCTCATCAATTTCGGCCTCGTCATTATGGGAACCATCTTTAATTTCGCGGACCAATTCACATCGTATTTCCTGGCGTGCATCGATCCTACAGGCGGTGGGTGTAACGGCGCGAAAAGCGGCCTCTCAAGCGATAGCGACTTTGCGACCAGTATTGCCGGCGCGTTCAATCCGCAACGGAGCTTTACGTCAGTAAACAGCGTAAATCAAACTATTGGAACTGGAGTTAATAATGGTGGCACGGCGACGAGCAGCAGCGTCTTCGCCAGTTCAGGGACGGATATCAGTAAAATGCTTGTTCCGATATTTTCGGTATTTTTTATCGCCGCATCGCTTATCGTCATGGTTATCACCCTCGCGGCATTTATCATTATGCTTCTTATCCGCTACGTATATATCGCCATCCTCGCCGTCCTGCTGCCGTTCGCATGGATGCTGTGGATATTCCCGGAAACAAAAAATAATTTCGATAAATGGTGGCACGCGTTTATCAAGTGGACAATTTTTGCTCCCGTTTCCCTCTTTTTCATATGGCTTGCGCTTACCACAGCACACGGAATAAGCAGTGGCTACGGAACCGGAACCCAAAACTTCGCTCAATATTATAGCAGCAATGATAACGTCTGGGGATCAATATCTGGTTTTTTTGGTAATCTCATTACTCCTATTATCCAAAACTTGCTGAACGAAATCGTCCTTGTCGGCCTTATGGTCGGCGGCATGATTGCGGCGAATTCGCTCGGCATTACAGCCGCCAACGGGGCGATTGCTTACATGCAGAAAACCGGAAAGGGCGTCGGGAATTACGCAAAAAATTACGCAAAAGGAAGAGCTCGCCAGGCGGCAACGGCGCCTCTTCGTACCGAGAAGGCGCGGGCGGGGCTTACTTCAATGCAACAGCGAAAAGGCATAAAAGGACTGCCTTCCCGCTGGATGGGAAGACTGGGCGAAAGCATCGCCGTAGGCGGAGGCGAAAAAGCAGCCGCCGAACACGAAAAAGGAATAAGCGGGCTAACAAAAGAGCAGGCATTGAATCAGCTTACGACATCGAGCGCTCCGCGCAGGCAGGCGATTTTGAAACGCGCCGAAAAAGAAGGATGGCATGACGACGCGCGACTGGATCCGCATCTTGCGGAAGGAAAGATGGGTGAAGCAAAACGATACGGCAACGAAAAAACATTCGGAGAGCTTCGCGACAAGAGCGGCCGTTCATTGGTTGACGCCATAAAAGCGAAAAAGATCGCTGACGAAACAAAGGATCCGGACAAAATAAAAGAAGCTGACGAAAAAATTTCCGGCGAAGTGAAAAAGCTCGGCACAAAAAACCCCGACGCGCTCGCTTCGTTCTTTGTAAGCGATAACGCCCGCGAAAAAATAGCCGACGAACTCGGCAAAAAAGGAATTGCCGTACCGGTAACATTACAGCCGGAATCCATCCAGGGCGCGCAAAAAGAAATCGTGAAAACACTGCCGACCTTCTCCCAGTTCAATGCATCGTCGCTTCTTACCGAAATCTCCAAAAAGAATAATTTGCCTCAATTTGAAAAAGCGGCGGCCAGTCTTACTGCCGAGGAAAAAGAAGCGGCTAAAAAAGCATTTGAAGAAAACACAACGCTTATGAAATGGGTTAAAAAGGGTTCTTACCGGACGATGGTTGACCTCAATAAAGCATATGGTCTTGGCGTTAAAACCGAGGACGACGAAAAAGAAGGAAAGTCGGCAGGGCTCGTGGATCAATTTGGAAGGCCGTTATCGTAATAAATATTTAACCAAGGATTCCTTATGACTACCATTACCACGGCTCAAGCGAGAAAAAGATTTACGCTCCTTCCTCAGGAACTGCAGAATTCTATTTTTTCTTTCGGGAATGCCGAAATTATAGATAAAATCGGAATCGATAATCATCTTTCCGAAGAAAAAACGGAGGTGGTGGCAAACGCCGTATCGCTCGTCCTTTTTGGATTTATCCATCAGGAAGATCTTGCGGCGGAAATACAGGAACAAGCCGGTATTCCGAAAGAGGCGGCTCTTGCTGTGGCGGGTGAAGCAGATGAAAAAATATTCAATGCCATAAAGGACGTCATCAAAGAGGCTTACGCTCCGGCTACGGAAGAAGAAATGGGAGCAACGGCGGAAAAACCGTTGAAAACAGCGAATAGCGGCGGGCCGATGATGATCGAAGAAATTCCAATGACCGCGATGCCGGGAGCGGCAACGGCGGCGTCTCAAAAACCCGCACCGGCGCCGAAGTTTCCCATAAAAAATTTAACTGTGGAAATGCCGGGAGCGACTCCTTCTGCTGTTCCCGCGCCTGCCCCTATTCCCACGATGCCGAAAATCGCTCCGCAAATCTTCGCCGGAAACCCGCAAATTCAGGCATCGTTGCCGCTCTCGAAAACCCCTGAGAAAAAACCGGAAACTCCGACGCCGAAACCGGTCATCCTTCAGGAAGCGGCGGCGTTCGAAACAAACAAAAAATCGGCGGAATTCCATATCGAAACATCCGAAGACAAATTCCAAGGATTATCGAATATTCCGCGCCCGATGCCGCAGAAAGCCGCCGTACTTGAATTTGGCTCATCCTCAAAAACGCCGGTGTCGGGCTCGGTTCCTTCAAAGAATTCCCGGCCTTCGCAAGATTTCGGCGGGCAGGCAGAAGCGCGGGCAGGTATGCCTCCAAAACCGGTAACCGGAAAATACGAAGGCGAGTTCAACGAATTTCCTTCAGGACCGGCGCCCGTCACGGAAAAAGGCAGAACGATTACGGAAATTACTTCGTCTTTTCAGGCCTCTTCAAAAAATCCCCGGCCTTCGCAAGATTTCGGCGGGCAGGCAGAAAAAAATAAAAACCAATCTTCCGGAGGAAATTCAGTAACGCCCGCCGCGCCCATGCCGCCCGCGTCAGAAATTTCCACGCCATCTAAAATATCCACAGGAAGCGCGGAGATAAAAAATTTCGGCGGCATTCCGCCCATGCCGCAGCATCCGCGAATCCAGGAAAAGGATCTTATGGGAGAATTCGCCGCGCCGGCGCAGATTCCAACGGAAAAACCAGCGGATAAGACCGTGCCCGCGCCGGCGCCGTTTATGATAAACGCGATACCGGCTCCCGCTCCGCAATCTTCTTCGCCTATTCCGCCGCCGCCTTTGCCGGTTTTTGGGAAAAATATCCTGCCTTCACAAAATTCCCGCTTCGCGGAAGCCCCTGGCGTAGCACAGGGCGGCGGGCAAGCAGGAAAGTCCGTATCCGACGTGACGAAATTCACTGCGGAAAAGCCCGCTCGCGGAATTGTGCCGCCGCCGTCATTCGCAATGCCGGCACCCGCTCCCCGACCGTCATTTTTCTCTAAAATTTTTAAAAAAGAACTGGCAAAGCCGGCCGTCGTTATTCAAAAAAATTATTCCGAAGCCGATACCGTTCCAAAAATTTCTTCGCCGTCCCAAGCTGATCCGAAAAATACGGGACCGCAGGCCGTTTCGACAAGTCCGACAAATCCCCAAAAAACTCCTTCGCCTGCATCGCTTCCCGATATTCCCGTCCCGCCAAAAAAGAATTAGAACCCGTCCCAAAAAGAGACCGGCGGAACTCGCGAGGGCTTTCCGAGCGGGAAGCGGCATAAAAAAAATGGGCTATTCGCAATCGTAATTGCGAATAGCCCATTATGTTTTACACTTCCCGCCAATGGCCGTTTATTTTTATTAGGTTCACCTTGAACCTAGTTGTTTTAACAGTACCAGCAGGACCGAAGAATGAATGGACGACCCCGCCGAAAAGGTTCCATACCTCCAAACTGTAACTCTTCTTATAAAGAAGAGTCATTTCTATTGTACAGCGATAAAACACTTTCCGGTTGTTGTTCCATTCGTTTTTCCCTTCTTTAACTACTTTTACTACTTTAATTTTTTTAATCTTAAAATAAGATCTAAAGAAACTAGAGACGTTAGAATTATAATCTCTTAAAATTATTTTTT
>DAICZW010000023.1 GCA_027310965.1 bacterium
ATTTAAAACGGGAAGTATGGATCCCATTCTTTAGTGGGACGACAGAGGGGACGACGGAGGGGGAAATGCCTCAAGAGAATCGATACTTGATTATAAGCAACAAGAGGTTATCTTTCATAATTTTTACCATTTTTGTTCTTTCTATTGTCATCGTCCGGTATTATGGCATAGAATGGGTTCGGACGAGGATTTTGCTGTTCTTGATTTCGGTCGACGGGATCAGGGCGGGTCGCGAGGACGACGGAGCGGGAGTTTCATTTAAAACAATTTTCATTCTATCCATATCCATGATCTCATTCTCCGTTCTTAAAAATTCAAAGCGCAGTAAGGCGCGGCTCGGCGTTTTGAAGACGCCGCACGGTGAAATCATGACGCCTGCCTTCGTGCCGGTCGCGACGAACGCCGCCGTGAAGGCGTTACGCAGCGACGAGATTGCGGCGACCGGAACGCAAATTCTTATTTCAAACACCTACCATCTCCATCTCATGCCCGGCGAGAAAATTGTAAAAAAAGCCGGCGGCATCCACTCGTTCATGAACTGGCAAAAGCCGCTCATGACCGATTCCGGCGGGTTTCAGGTTTTCAGTCTGGGATTCGGCAGGGATCTCGGCGTCGGCAAAGTCACGAAACATAAATTGTATCCGGCGAAGCTCGAGCGCGCCGTGGAGATTGGACACCAGCCGAAATCATTGAAAATAACGGACGACGGCGTGCATTTCCGGTCGCCGCTCGACGGCAAAGAAATTTTTCTCGGTCCCCGCGAATCAATCGCCATTCAGGAAAAGCTTGGCGCCGACATTATGTTTGCGTTCGACGAATGCACGCCGCCGAAAGTAACGCGTGAATATATGAAAGTGTCGCTCGCGCGCACGAACGTATGGGCGAAGCAATGCCTCGCCGCGAAAAAAACGGAGCAGGCGCTTTACGGCATCGTGCAGGGATCGGCATATGAGGATTTGCGGAAGGAAAGCGCCCGCGCCATAAACGCCATGGACGGTTTCGATGGCTTCGGCATCGGCGGCGACCTCGGCGATGCCGTGCAGCATCCTTCGGCGGCAAAGACGGGAACCCGGACCATCCTTGCATGGACGTTGCCGCTGCTTGACGCGAAAAAACCGCGGCATCTTTTGGGTATCGGGCATATCGAAGATATCGAAACTATCATCCGCGCCGGCGTCGACACGTTCGATTGCACGGCGCCGACGCATTACGCGCGCCGCGGCGTCGCGTTCACGAGTCAAGGCCGTCTTGCGATGCACCGCGCGGCGCTGCTCGACGACAAAAAACCGCTCGACCCGAAATGCGGCTGCATGGTATGCAAAAATTACCGCAGGCATTACATCGCGCATCTCATCCGCGCGAACGAGATCACGGGCGGCGCATTGCTCACGTTCCACAATCTTTATTTCTTCAACGCGTACGTCGAAAAAATAAGGGAAAAGATCAAAAACGGGAAATTTTGAGATTGACTCACTTTCCGCCGTCTATCGACGCGCTTACTCTTTATTTCTGTCGTCCTCGCTTTCGCGAGGACGACAGAAATTCTTTTCGGGAGGGCGACAGAGGGGAAGGCGATGGTTTGGCTTATCCACAGTTTTCATGGCACTTGCTTTATTGAATATGCTATAATAAAAAACAATGAAGCAGTTTACCCGACAGCCTCAACCCGAAAATTATAAAAACCGCTCGCGAGAGCGCAACCTCCGTTATCGGACATTGATTTTTATCGCGGCGTTTTTTGCCGTAGCATTCGGCGTGTCATTGGGCATTTTCCGGTCGCTCGCTTTCACGGGTCCCACGTCGCCGGCCGGTGTCGGTTCCGGCGCGATTGCCACGGACGCCTCTTATAATATCGCGATCGGCACTTCGACCACGCAAGCCGGTACCAAGCTCCTCGTTGTCGGGGCGACCTCAGACAACACTACCTACGGTTTCCAGGTATTGAACAGTGCCCAGACACCTCTTTTCACCGTCCGCGACGACGGACAGGTCTCTATCCCAAATCTTAATGTATCGTCGGGAACTTTCAGCGGCGTCTTTACTGGGACCATCACCGCTGGCAACGTCTCTTCCGGTCAGTTCGGTTCCAACACCGGCGGAGGCAATTATTCTTTTCCCGCGGACGTTGGGATTGGGACGACGGCACCAGCCAGAATATTAGATATTAACAACGGGTTGACTAGCGCAGGAAATGGCTCGGTGAGGGTGTACGGCTATCAAGCGGGTTTCGAGGTTTACAACGCAGCCGGAACTGCTAATTGGTATTTTGCAAATAATGATGCCGACAGCAACAGTCTATATATTGGAAGAGGTTATGGACCAAATCAAGGGATAGCGCCGAATATTACTGTGACGCAAGCCGGCAACGTTGGCATCGGGACGACGAGCCCGGGGGCTCCACTGCAAATTAATCAAACTAACTCGTCCGTCGCCTTGGGCAGTGCCGCTCTGCGTATAGAAAATCCTTCAGGATCGCAGTCGATGCTTTATTTCAGCATGGCAGGCGCCCAGAAGGCATCGATTCGTGCTGATTCCTCGGGTAATCTAGTATTAAATGCTGTTAGTGGCAATATTTTTCTCAACCATGATTTTGGTGGAGAGCCAATCATTTACTTTCCTAGTGCCATTGATTTTGCCGGCGGCAACGTTGGCATCGGCACGACGGCACCTGGTAACGTGTTAGATGTGCAAGGGGGCAACATAGATGCTTCTGGATATCTTATGGCGGGTGGAACAAACGGCGGAGCTGTTATGTTCAGCGGGCAGACTCCGGTAAACGGGAACGGCCCCGGCGGTATATCTTTCTATGGTCGTCCTCGAATTGGCGATTGGGATCAATGGTTGACGCTTGGCGAACCAAATGGGACGAATGGGGGAATGATCCTTCAAATTCAAGGATCGGCAATATATACAGGAATTTCTTCTGGCATAACCGTTGCGCCCACTCTTCACAATACTTTAGATAATGGTTCCGGCGATGTTGGCATCGGGACGACGAGTCCGGGATATCCATTGCAAGTAAATGGCTCAATTGACGCAAACTCTCCACCAAGCAATTCTGTGGATATAGGTACGTCCGCGGCGGCCAACGATACCTATCAGTTAATAGGAACAGGTGGGTATTGGGGAATACGGCAAGGTACTTCAAATAATTTTAATATCGATATGTATAATAGTGGGTCGCCAATAAATGCCTTAACTATTACCTCTAATGGCGAAGTCGGCATCGGCACGACGGCACCCGCCTATCCATTGGATGTTTCTGGTGTAGGTCGTTTTACGAGTTCCGTCGATTCGTCATGGGTTGGATCGGTTACAGGAAACAATGGTGGAACAAATGGAATCCTTGGTGGACAGGTCAATAATACTTATTGGACAGGCGTTGCAGGAGAATCGAGTGCGGGTAACGGCATTGGCGTCTATGGATCAGCTTCTTCGGTCGGCGTTGGCGGATATTTTATAAATACCGATGGCGGCACAGGTCTGGTCGCTTACAGTACCGTTGCCGGCGGTTATGGCATATCCGCCGTAGGTGGCTGGGAAGGCGTACAAGGCGAAGGTAAAACCGGTGTGTATGGTATAGGCATCGGTGCCAATTCCTTCGGCGTATATGGCATGACCAACGGCAACGTGGGGATAGATTTCATAGGCGGGAACGGCGAGTATACTTCCGGTGGCACATGGGTGAATGCTTCCAGTCGCGCGCTCAAAGAAAATTTCACGCCCGTCAATGATCAGTCGATCCTCAGTAAGATCGTCGCCTTGCCGATCACGCAATGGAACTATAAATCGGACACGAAGGCGCTACATATCGGTCCCATGGCGGAAGATTTTTACGCCATTTTCGGATTGGGCGATAACAATAAGAGCATTTCAACCATCGATCCTGCCAGCATAGCCCTTGTCGGCGTCAAGGCATTGGATGAAAAGATCAATACGCAACAACAGGAGATTGATACGCTCAAAACGCAGAATGCTACGCTTGTAAACGAGGTGCAACAACTGTTAAACAAATAAAGACAACAAAATGAAAAAAACAACAATTATCGTTGGTATTATTATTGCGTTTGTCGCAGGTTTAGTTGGCGGATATTTTGGGGGATATGCCGAAGGCGGCGCGGCAGTTACGGCATTGTATGCTTCGAAGATTGCCGCGGTCGGCAGATTTTTTCCGATGCCTTCGCAAGTATTTTCTTTGAGCGGGCGCGTTGAAAATATAAGCGGTGACACCATTACGATTGATGCGAACTCCATAACGCAGAATCCGTTCGCCGAAGGGAATTTTCCCGCAGTCCGCACGGTGGCGGTTACCGGAGCGACGGTAATAACTCGGATGGAACAAACTGATTTTGCGACGCTTCAAAAAGAGATGGCGGCGCAGAGATTGTCCGCATCAACGGGAACCGTCGGCGCGCCGATCACTCCGCCTTCGCTGTTCACCGAAACGGACATAGTATTATCCGACATAAAAGTAGGCGATATGATAATGGTAACCGCGGCAAGTGATATAGCAAACGCCGCGAGTTTTTCGGCGACCAAGATCCAGTTGTTGCCAGAAAACTCCGCTAACGTTCCTTTTCCTTCTTCTTCCGTTCCCGCTGCTACCCAAACTCCAGCACGGTAAATTAATTAAAAAAGGAATGACAGCGTCAGATATCCCTTTACAATAAAAGGGTATCTGACGCTGTTTCGTGTCCTGTTTTTTTAAATTCTTTTAATCTTTATGTGGTATGCTGTGTTCTATGAGGACGGCGAGATTCTCGGCGTCCAAGAAATGATGTCTGACGCTGTTATCATAAAGACATGACCAAGAAAATGAAAAACGATAAAAAAGGGTTGTCTGTTTCAGAGCGCCATTTCGGTGTAATTTTGGAAGATATCGATGCCAAGCTCTATTTGGTGTTAGAGGGGCATCAATCTCTGGATATAAAAATAGATAAAAACCATCAGGAGTTTCAGGAATTCCGCGAAGAGGTGAACTATAAGTTTGACGTTGTTTTTGAAAAATTCGATGAAATTGATATACGTTTTAAAAACATTGATATACGGTTCGACGCCATTGATATACGGTTTAAAGATGTGGACGCACGGTTCGATAACGTGGAAGCTGAGTTTAAAAACGTAAAAGATGAATTACGTGTTATTCACGACGAACTCAAGGAAAAACCCGGCCGTGATGAATTTACTCTTTTAGAAAAGCGGACAATGGCTTTGGAAAAATCAAGAAAATAAAAAACTCTTTCGGGAGGCAGGACAATAGCGTCGGCTTCGACGTTATTATTCCCAATGGATGGATGCTTCGAATGCGGCGAACTTTTCTTTGAGGAGCGGCGCGCGCAGGAGATACGGGTCTTTTTTGAGGATGTCCGCTGCCGCTTCGCGGGATTGTTTCACGAGCAGCGGGTTGCGGACGGCTTCCATCGCGGCATCGGAAAATCCAGATTGCGCGACGCCGAAAAATTCTCCCGGTCCGCGCAGCCGCAAGTCGGCTTCCGCGAGCTCGAATCCGTTTTTCGCGCTTACGATCGCTTTTGCCCGCGCGCCCGCCGCCGCGCTTCCGGCGTCGGCCATCAGAAAACAATATGACCGGTGCGCGCCGCGTCCGACGCGCCCGCGGAACTGATAGAGTTGGGCGAGGCCGAAGCGGTTGGCGCCTTCGATCATCATGATTGAGGC
The DNA here is from genome assembly GCA_027310965.1 of bacterium. GTDB lineage: Bacteria > Patescibacteriota > Minisyncoccia > UBA6257 > 2-01-FULL-56-20 > CAIWCR01. The sequence goes on from DAICZW010000023.1 coordinate 5,677, forward strand.
GTTCGGGATGTCCACGCCGACCTCGACGACGGAGGTCGCGACAAGAATGTCCGTTTTCCCGTCCTTGAAATTTTGCATGGCCGCTTCTTTCTCTTTCGGTTTCATCCGGCCGTGCAGGAACGCCACGCGCAGGCCGGGAAATATTTTTTTCGAAAGTTTTTCATATTCTTCTTTCACGGATTTCACGTCTTGAAGCGCCCGCCTGTCCGCCGCTTCGAACATTCCAAAACCGCCAGCGGTTTTGGAATGGACAGATATCCGCATTCGCCGCGAAGCCGCCGCCGCCGCGTTCTCCGCATCGGTCGGTTCGACGCGCGGGCAGATCACGAACGCCTGGCGGCCTTCTTTTATCTGCCGCCGGATGAAATCATACGCGCCTGCGCGCTCACGGAGGCCGACGATTTTCGTTTCGATCGGATGCCGTCCGGCAGGAAGCTCGGTGATGAGCGAGCAATCAAGATCACCGAAGACCGTGAGCATGAGCGTTCGCGGGATGGGCGTCGCGGACATCGAAAGAAGATGCGGCACGATGCCGTTTTTTGTTTTTGACGCCGCCTGGAGCGCGGCGCGCTGGCGCACGCCGAAGCGGTGCTGTTCGTCGACGACGGCAAGGCCGAGCTTTTTGAAAGAAACCGATTTTTCGATGAGCGCGTGCGTCCCGAAAACGATCGCGACGCCGCCGTCCGCTATTTTTTTGCCGAGATCTTTTTTCGATATTTTCGCCTCGACGTCGTTTTCGTAAAATATTACCGCGCCGCTTCCGGTCATGAGCCCGATCACGGGCTGTGTGCGCGCGGCAATGGTTGCGCATATTTTCTTCATCGTTTCGAAATGCTGCCGCGCGAGGATCTCCGTCGGCGCCATGAACGCCGTTTGGATCCCGTTTTCGGCGGCGATCACGGCCGCGAGCGCCGCAACGACGGTCTTTCCCGAACCGACGTCGCCCTGCAGCAGCCGGTTCATGGGACGTGTTTTTTCCATATCCTGCATAATCTCCCAGAGCGACCGTTTTTGCGATTGCGTGAGCGCGAAAGGAAGCGCGGCAAGCATTGCTTTTATTTTTTCGATGTCGGCCGCAACGCGCGGCGCCGTGCGCTCGGCGCGTTTCAGTTTTTGATTGACATTATGCAACTGCAGGAGAAAAAGTTCTTCGAACGCGAACCTTTTTTTTGCGGCGAGCGCCCGGTCGATCGTATCGGGAAAATGAATAGCGCGGATTGCGCGGGACAATTCCGGAAGCCGTTCGCGCGCAAGAATGTCTTTCGGGATCCATTCGACAAGCGGGGGACTGGCTTCGAATATTTTTTGGATAATGAACCGCAGGCCGCGCGACGTGAGGCCTTTTGTTTCGGGATAGACGGGGACAAGCCGCGCGGTATGCTTCGGTTCCGCGCCGTCATGCGCGATCTCGTACGCCGGATTGCTGAAATACGGTTCGCCTTCGCGCGAACGCGATATTTTTCCGGAAAGGTTCGCTGTTTTTCCGACGCCCATGGCATTCGCGATGTACGGCTGATTGAACCAGACGGCGCGGATGGAGCCGGTGTCATCCGTGATCAGCGCCTCCGTGATGGCCATGCCGCGGCGCCACGCCCGTTTTGTGTTTATATCGTCCACGACGCCGCAGATGGTCGCTTCCTGTCCCGGTTCGAGGTCGTTTATTTTATAGATCTTCGAAAAATCTTCATAACGGACAGGAAAGTGCCAGAGGAGATCGCGGACGGTCGTGATGCCGAGTTTTTCGAGCCGACCCAAAAAAGCGGACTTCGATCCCAGCGCTTCGGAGAGCGGCGCGTCGAGCGCGATGCGAGCCATAAGTGCGCATAGTATAGCATTTTCAGAGAGCTAAAAACAGCGCGGTTTAAATTCATGGAACCCGTCTCAAAAGCAAAGTTCTCTATAATTCCCTCCGTCTTTCCTATCAGGATGGACTATTTTTGCGATGGGCTTTAATCTGATAGGGAAACGCCCTCTTAGTTCAATGGATAAAATATCTGGCTTCGAACCAGAAGATGTAGGTTCGATTCCTACAGAGGGCACAATGGAAATAATAATACGACGCTGGTCTATTTTCACGCGCCGAAAATAAAAATGGGAGCCTCAATGAGGTGTTTCCCTATCGAGTGTTGCGGGTTGAATGGCAAGACTCCAAATGAAGCAGTCGCCGAATTTAAAAACTTATCCGCTATAGGTGTGTATTTAAAACATTCAGGCGTCCCACCACAATAAAAACGGCCGGAAGCGACAATGCTTCCAGCCGTAAAACAAAATAAAGATTAATTAAATTAAAAAGAATACTCGAATTGCAAGTAAATCTCTTGATCGGATGTATCTGGCTGGTAACCAAATAGTCCGTTGCCGAGGCCGATGTCGTTAGATTTCTTCCATTTTTTCAATTCATAGGAAAGACTGAATTTTATTTTTCCCGAATGAAAGCCGATTTCCGCAAAGGGCGTAATCACACCATTTGGCCTTGTCGAAAATTTTGTCAACTGGCCATCGTTTTGCATCAAGATAATCCAGTTTTCTGCGTAGACCGGGAAAAACAATCCGGTCTTTATGAAAAACGGACCTTTCCCTGCTTTAAACCCGACTTTTCCATAGCCGGTAAGCCAGATTTCGCCAGAGATTGACCGTTTCCACGCGGAAACTCCAGCGGAAACAAACGGCGAAACATAAAACTTATTGGGAATTTTTATCTTATACCCCGCCGTTCCTTCCAGTGTTGTCCCTATCCTTAGGGTATCCATATCACAAGGAGCGTCATTTGATATGTATACCCCTTTATAACGGAGCAATCCGCCAAAACCCTCCGCTTTGATCTCGCCGAAAAAATTCTTTTTGGGATGAAACGAAAACTTCGCGCCCAGGGTATAGATTTGCCCGCTTTCCTGGTCATAAGAATTCCCATTCAGTGTTTCATTCCAAAACATCCATCCATCTTTTGCATAAACTTTTACGCCCGCGGCATGTGTGGACGAAGTGCACACAGCAGAAATCAAGATAACAACTATAACTGAAGCTAACTTTTTCACCATTCTCCCTCCCTTTTAAAGTTATTTTCCAGATTGAGGCATCATATATCAACCCTTTTTAAATTGTTAAGTACTCTATACAAAGTACTCTTTAAATTATATTTTGTCAAGCTCCAATTTTTTTGCGTTATCGCAGATCATTTTTGCCTGGCCGTCGCGGACGGATATCCTGCCCTGGATGATGACGATATTGTTTTCAATCCACACGGGAACGGTCTTTTCGAGGACGCTCGTGAAGACGACGATCTCAAGCGATTTCTGGGCGGCGTCTTCGATGGTCGCGAAAAGCATAGGTTGTCCGCTTTTCGTGAAAATTTTCCGCACTTTTGAAACGAGTCCCGCCGCGCGTACGACGAGGTTTTCGTTGGTGACGGCCGCAAGTTCCGCAAGCGGTTTCGCGTTATATTTTTTTATTTTTTCCGCGTAGCCGGTCAGCGGGTGTTCCGAGAGATAAAAACCGATGAGCTCTTTTTCCCATGCGAGCCTTTCTTCGTTCGTCGCGGGAGCCGCCGGCTTGAGCTTGAGCGCCGCCTGCGGGATGCCGGCGGCGCCGAAAAGGGAATTCGCCGCGTTCTCGGTGTTCCGTTTCGCGGCGTTCACGAACTTCAGGATGTCGTCGATGTTTTCGAGCGCCTGCTTGCGTTCGATGCCGAGCGCGTCGAACGCGCCGCTTTTCACCAGGCTTTCGATGGATTTTTTATTGAGGTCCTTATGCTTGATCCGCATGATGAAGTCCTCGAAATTTTTGAACGCGCCGTTGCGCGAGCGTTCTTCGATCACGGCTTTCGTGATTTCGGAACCGACATTCTTTATCGCCAAAAGCCCGAAGCGGATATGCGCGCCTTCCGGCGTGAAATTCACGAAGCTGTGGTTCACGTCGGGTCCCAGGATGCTGATCTTCGCCTGCCGCGCTTCCTGCACGAGGAGTGCGATGCGTTCAATATCGTCCATTTCCGCGTTTAAAAGTCCCGCCATGAATTCTTCGGGATAGTTCGCTTTGAGGTAGGCGGTTTCATAGCCGATCATGGCATAGCACGCCGCGTGGCTCTTATTGAAACCGTAGCGCGCGAACGGCGGGAAAAGTTCCCAGATCGCCGCCGCGGTTTTCGGCGGGATGCCGTTTTTGATCATGCCGCTCGTGAGTTTTTCTTTCTGTTCATCGAGCAGTGATTTTATTTTTTTCCCGATCGCTTTGCGCAAGGTGTCCGCTTCGGGGAGCGTGTAGCCCGCAAGGTCGCGGGCGATCTGCATCATCTGTTCCTGATAGACGCCGATGCCGTACGTATTTTTCAAAATCGGTTCGAGTTTCGGATGCAGATAAGTTATTTTTTCCTGGCCATGTTTGCGCTTGATGAACGACGGGATAAGTTCCATCGGTCCCGGGCGGAACAATGCGACGAGCGCGATAAGATCTTCAAGTTCGGTCGGCTTGATGTCTTTCATATAGCGCCGCATGCCGCTCGATTCGAACTGGAACACGCCGGTGGTGTCGCCTTCGCGGAGCAGCGCGAACGTTTTTTTATCGTCAAGCGGGATTTTCGAGATGTCGATCGTGACGTCGTGCAGTTCTTTTATGAGGCGGAGCGTGTTTTCGATGATGGTGAGATTTTTGAGGCCGAGAAAATCGATTTTCAGAAGCCCGAGATCTTCGACGGCGTGCATTTCGAATTGCGTGATGATGATTTCTTTGTCCTGCGGGGCGTATTGCAAAGGGACGCGTTCCATGAGCGGTTCTTTCGCGATCACGGTGCCGCACGCGTGCACGGACGCATGGCGCGCGACGCCTTCAAGATGCCGCGCGGTGTCTATCAATTTTTTCGCTTCGGCGTTCGTATCGTAGAGCGCCTTGAGTTCGACGACCTTTTCGAGGCATTCGTCGAGCCAGCCCTCTTTCATGCCCTGTGTCGGGTTCACGGGGATGAGTTTTGCGACCTGGTCGCAGAAGCCGTAGGCATAGCCCATCGCGCGGCCGGCGTCGCGGATTGCCGCGCGCGCCGCCATGGTTCCGAAGGTGATGATGCGCGCCACATGGTCTTCGCCGTATTTTTCGCGCGCGTACGCCAGTACTTCGTCGCGGCGGGTATCGGCAAAATCGATATCGATGTCGGGCATCTGGATACGCTCGGGATTGAGAAAACGTTCGAAAAGCAGGTTATAGGTGAGGGGGTTGATGTCGGTGATGTCGAGAATGTACGATACCAGGCTTCCCGCCGCCGAACCGCGGCCGGGGCCTACGGCGATGCCGTGGATCTTCGCCCAATGGATGAGATCCTGGACGATGAGAAAATAATCGGCGAAGCCGGTTTTTTCTATAACACCGATCTCGTATTCCAGCCGGTCTTTCATTTCCTGCGTCTGCGCTTCGGGCGGGATTTTTTTCGGCAGCCGTTCTACGACAAGTTCTCTGAGATAATCGTTCGCCGTTTTTCCGTCCGGCTTCGGGAATTCGGGAAGCAGTACTTTGTCGAGCTCGAGTTCGACATTGCAGCGCGCCGCGATCTTCGACGTGTTTTCGACGGCGCCCGGGATATGCGCGAACTTTTCCGTCATTTCCTCGGGAGTGTCCAGTGAAAAATCGTCTTCTTTCATCGAGAGCCGGTCATCGTCCGAAAGCTGGTTGCCGGTCTGAATCGCAAGAAGGACATCGTGGTATGCCGCGTCTTCCTTCTTTAAATAGTGGAGATCCTGCGTCGCGACAAGCGGAATGCCGGTCTCTTCCGAAAGTTTTATGAGCGATGATTCTATTTTTTCGGAAGCGGGAACGTGCACGTGTTTCTGGATTTCGAGAAAATAATTATCTTTGCCGAATATGGACTGGTATTCTTCGGTAATGCGCTTCGCTTCCTCGAACCGTTCCGCAAGCAGCGCCTGTCCGATCTCGCCGCCGAGACACGCCGAAAGCGCGATCAGTCCCTCGTGGTGTTCGCGGAGAAGGTCCTTATCCACGCGCGGACGGTAATAAAATCCTTCGAGATGCGCCTTCGACGAAAGTTTCACGAGATTTTTCCAGCCCATTTCGTTCTCGCAGAGGAGGATGAGGTGGTAATAGCGCTCGCTCTGTTCTTTTGAAAAACGGTCACGTGGCGCAACGTACGCTTCCATGCCGAGGATCGGTTTGATACCCGCCTTTTTTGCCGCTTTATAAAATTCAATCGCGCCGTAGAGCACGCCGTGATCGGTCAAAGCAATCGAGTCCATCCCGAGTTCTTTTGTCCGCGCGACGAGCTCGGGCACTTTTGCAAGCCCGTCGAGCAGGGAATAATGGGAATGGACGTGAAGATGGGTGAATTTCGGCATAAAGAATATTTTTGAATTTATATAGGATTTACGCACGTGCGCCGAGTACGAAATATTTTTTCTTTGTCATCGTCCGGCTCCCTCTATTCTGTTATCGTCCTCTCTCTGTCATCGTCCGTCTTCACGGACGATGACAGAGGAGAAATTTTTTTATGATTTTTCTTCAAATGCGTAAGTCTTATTTTATTATTGCTGACCGCCGCCATTTGTTCGAATTCGATCGGGGCGAATTCCGAGCCACCTCCCGGATTCGAACCGGGGACCTTCGCTTTACAAAAGCGCTGCTCTGCCAGCTGAGCTAAGGTGGCGATGCATTTCTCTCATAGTATAGAAACCCGATAAAAAAGTGAAGGATGCCCAATGTATCAAGTTGTATGAGACAAAAGCTGATGTTTGCCATCAAGGAGATTTTTTTGATATAATAAAAAATATGAGCAGGTCGACCATATAGAGATCCATAATTAATCAATATTTTAATTAACATTTACAACTATGAATTCATATAATTCCCCGACTACAAAGTCGTTGTTTAAAGGCACTCAAGTTGTATGGTATCTTCTTTGGATTCTTGAGGTGCTGCTTGCATTACGTTTTATACTTAAACTAATGGGGGCAAATCCCGATGCGGTATTTTCGAACTTCATCTATGTTGCTACGTGGCCATTCACCGCTCCTTTTTTTGCGGTATTTTCAAGGACTACTGTGCAAGGCAGTATCTTTGAGTGGACGACGCTCTTGGCAATGCTTATCTATTGGCTCGCCGCGACAGGCATCGTCCGGCTTCTTGTTATAAGCAAAACCGTATCGACTCCGGAAGCGGCGGAAAAGCTTGATAAAGAAGAAAAACATAATTAACTAAAATACAATGCTTTGGACAATCATTATAGTTTTATTCCTTCTTTGGTTGTTGGGTTTTGCTTTTAAAATTGGAGGAGGATTGATCCATATATTACTCGTGGTTATTCTTATTGTGGTTATCTACCGGCTTCTGTTTTAAAGTTTTGTTTTCAAAAATAACAAGCGAGCAAGAGTAAGTAGTGGAGTAAAATGAATCTCCCCGCGGCAAGACCGACGGGGTATCCGGAAATTCCGGATACCCGGACACCCTGTCGGCTTTGCCGCGGGGAGCTTCATTAATAGTATGTTGCCGATGTAGCTCAGCTGGTAGAGCAACTCCATGGTAAGGAGTAGGTCGCCGGTTCAAATCCGGCCATCGGCTCGTGAATTTTGCCCCGACCGAGCTTGAACGTGGGAGGGGGTCGGGAAACCGGAAAGTTTTCCGTAGTGAGCGAAGCGAGTTAGATGTCCCGTCATCAGCGGGACATGAATTTATGACTATGGAATATCTCATCTTCAAACTTATCGTCAACGATATGCGTCGGGGTAATCTAGAACCCGTCTCAAAAATAGACCGGCGGGGATTGCGAGGAATTTTCGGAGCGGAAAGCGCGCATTGCAACGAAAGAATATCGGGATCAGGATATTTCAAGG
>DAICZW010000024.1 GCA_027310965.1 bacterium
TTTTGATGCTATTGTCGGCATAGGGTAAAAAAGCAACTATAGCCGTCAACGTGCCTATCAAAAAAACCATTATCAAGAGATGTAGTATGGATCTCAAAATCGCCTCTCCCTTCGAAATTCCCAATTCTTTTTCGAATCTTTGCACCAATCCTTTCATCGCTCCTCCCTTTTTAATATTAAATTTTAAAAGAACAAAAGCAAGTATAGTACACTTTCGCATTATTGTCAAGCGTGCCGGAGGAGGGAGTCGAACCCTCATGACCTTGCGATCGATGGATTTTGAGTCCATTGCGTCTGCCATTCCGCCACCCCGGCGTTTTGAACCCGTCCCGTACATTGATAATAATTATTTATCGCGGTAAAATCAAGGCATCGCTTCGATTTATAATGAGCGGCGCCGGACGGCAAATAGTCACAAATAGTTCAGGATTTTTAATACTTTTTTAATGGCACGGGTTATCGCAATCTGCAATCAAAAAGGGGGCGTCGGGAAAACCACCACGTCCGTCAATCTTGGCGCGTATCTCGCCGTCGCGGGGCGGCGGGTCTTGCTTATCGATTTCGATCCGCAGGCGAACGCGAGTTCGGCGCTTGGGCATGACCGCGCGGCGGACAACGGGAGTATTTACCACGGCATCACCGGAGAAAAAAGCTACGAGGAACTTCGGCGCGCGACGGTCATCGCGAATTATCATTTCATTCCGGGCGCGTCGCATCTCGCGGGCGCTTTGATCGAGCTGGTGGACGAACCGGAACGGGAATATTTTTTGCGCAAATTCATCAACCGCCTGCGGCACGAGTACGATTATATCCTTATCGATCTTCCGCCGAGCTTGAGCCTGCTCACCGTGAACGGCCTGGTCGCGGCGGACGAGGTTATCATTCCCGTGCAGACGGAATATTATAGCCTGGAAGGGCTCGGCCAGCTTTTGGAAACTGTCGAGCTCATCAAAAACAATCTCGACCACCCCATCTGCGTTGCGGGAGCGCTGGTTACGATGTATGACCGGCGCGAACGCCTGAGCCGCGATACGGTAAAAAGCCTGCGCGATCATTTTCCGCATCACGTTTTTGAAATTGAGATCCCGCGGAGCGTCGCGCTGGCGGAAGCGCCGAGTTTTGCGAAGCCGATTTTATTGTATCGTCCCGACACGAAAGGCGCCGATGCTTATCGGAGATTAGCCGACGAGGTCATCGCGCAGGAGCGGGGTTTTGCGATACAGGAGGGAGTATTCGCGAGCAAGGATTTCGGAAATTTAAACGTAATAAACTGAAAAGTTTTAATGGCGCGGTGTTATGGATGTCATAATGCAAACAATTCAAAAAAAATATTACAGCACTTCGACATTAAAACATTAAAACGTCATCATGCTTGGCAAAGGACTTGAATCATTAATACCGCGGAAGGGAAACCAGAATCCGGGCGGGCAGGGCTCCGGAACGGACGATTACGGGATACCGCCGGTTTTTTTGCCGGTCGGGGACAGTATGGATGATCCCGCGCGGTCGCTTCCGGTCGTTTCCGAAGAACTCGAACTTCCCGCGCCGCCCGAAGAAAAAGAAATAACACGACCGGCGGCGCAAAACGAACTTTCTTCCGCAGAAGAAGACTATGAGCTTCTTGAGCCGGATACGCTTCCCGCTTCGGATTCGCCGGCGGTTCCGTTGCCTGCGGCATCCGCGCTACGCAATCCGGTTTCCGGCACGCCGGCGGTTTTCGCGCATGGCGCCGATTCAGCCATCGCTTCGGTTTTTTCGGCGGCGACGGTAGCGGCAGCAGCAGGCGCTTCACGATCATCGAAGAAAAAAGACGATCAAGTGCAGGAATCGATTTTTCATATCGAGGTCGATCGGATTGCGCCGAACCCCGGCCAGCCGCGGCGGCATTTCGACGAGGCCGCGCTCCGCGAGCTTGCCAATTCGATCCGCGAGTTCGGATTCATCCAGCCGCTCGTCGTGACGAAAAAAGAGATCGAAACGCCGGCGGGCATCGATGTTTCCTACGAGCTCATTGCCGGCGAGCGGCGTTTGAATGCGGCGAAGCTGCTTGGCCTCCCGCTCGTGCCCGCGATCGTGCGAAAAGTGAATCTCGAACGTGAAAAGATCGAGCTTGCCATTATCGAGAATATTCAGCGCGAGGCATTGAATCCGATCGAGACCGCGCGCGCGTTCCAGCGTTTACAGGAGGAATTCCGGATGACCCAGCGCGAGATTGCTGCGAAACTCGGCAAAAGCAGGGAAACGGTGGCGAACAGCGTGCGCTTACTCGATCTGCCGGCGTATATCCAGGAGGCGCTTCAGAAAGGCGCGCTTTCGGAAAGTCACGGGCGGCTGTTACTGGCAATCGACGACCCTGCGGCGCAGAAAAAACTTTTCGATGACATCGCATTGCGCGGACTTACGACGCGGGACGTGAAGGAACGGGTGCGGATCATCACGAAGCGTCCGCGCGCGGGCGGCGTCCACGATATAACCGGAGGCGATCTTACGCCGGAGCTCAAAGCGATGCAGGATCACCTGAGCGCGGCGCTTGGCGCGCCGGTCGAGATCCATCAGGGCGCCGCGAACGGAAAAATCATGATCACATTTTATTCGGAAGAAGAATTGGATAATATTTTGCGACGGCTGGGAACGGAGGAATAGAATTGAGAACCCGCCTCAAAAATGGTTTCCGTTATTATTTCTGTTTATTTTTTAAATTTTTTTCAGAAAAACCCGGAGGATTTGCCTCGGGATTAATTTCTCTCTATAATCTTTTTACGCGGCGCCATCGTCTAGCCTGGTCAGGACGCATGGTTCTCATCCATGTAACACCGGTTCGAATCCGGTTGGCGCTACCAAATCGGATTTCGTACCGTCATATTTCCGGGTAAGCGTCGCAAGCGCGCGTTCATTTCGCGGTTCAATTTTTTTTACCGTTCATACTGCTATTATGGTAGAATAACGGCATGTTCAAAAAAATTCTTATTGCCAACTGGAAGGAGCATCCCAAGAGCGGACGAGAAGCGGTGAAAATTTTCGGCGCGGCGATGAGGGCGAAGACGCCAAAGAATATAAAAACTGTTGTTTGTCCGCCGTTCGTTTATCTGGAAAAGTGCGCGAGTACGGCGGTACGCCGCCCGAATGCGAAAGGCCGCGCGGCGCTCGGCGCGCAGGATGTTTTCTGGAAAGACGAAGGGCCGTACACGGGCGAAGTGGGGCCGGCGATGCTCCGGGCGCTGGGCGTTGCGTACGTCATTATCGGCCATTCGGAACGGCGGCGATGGCTCGGCGAGACCGATGCGATGGTCAATAAAAAAATCGGAGCCGCGTTGGGCGCCGGATTGCGCGTGGTGCTGTGCGTCGGCGAACCGGCGGGCGTAAGAAAAAAAGGAATTGCCGCGGCGCAAAAATTCGTGAAAGACCAGCTCGCGAAAGATTTAAGGGGCATTTCGTCCGATAAAAAAATAGCGCGTCGCGTTGTCGTTGCTTATGAACCCATCTGGGCGATCGGCACCGGCGACAGTGCCGATCCCGCCGATGTCCGCGCGATGGCGGTATTTATTAAAAAACAACTGTCCTTCCTTTTTAAATCGCCGGCCGCCAGCCGCCGGTCGTTCGTTCTTTACGGCGGTTCCGTAAATGGAAAAAATATCGCCGATTATTTACAATACGAAGCAGTGGACGGCGCCTTGGTCGGTGGCGCGAGCTTGAAAGCGGATGAATGGAAAAAAATGGTTGAAGCGATTAAAACCTTGCGCTGAATGCGCTGATGTTCTTTTGTAGAACGGCGGGAATAAAAACAAATTAATAATTATAATGAACAAAGACAGCGTAAAAATATGGTTCTGGGTTTTATTCGATGTTTTCATCTCCGTCGCGATCGTGAATGTGGTTTTCTTCGTGATGCCTGCGCTCGCGCAATGGAAGGATTCGTTCACGCCGGCGCGCACCATCACGGTTACGGCGGAAGGCAAAACAACGGCAACGCCCGATCTCGCCGAGCTTTCGTTCTCGGTCGTTTCGCAGGGGAAGAATCCGGCGGATTTGGACGTGAGTAATAACGACAAAATGGATGCGGTCATCGCGTTCGTGAAAGGGCAGGGGATTGCGAGCAGCGATATCGCGACGACGGCATACGACTTGTCGCCGAATTACCAGTACGATGCAAACGCAAACAGGAATTATGTGACGGGCTATACGTTCACGCAGACGGTTTCGGTGAAAGTCCGCGACTTGACGAAGGTTGCAAGCATCATCGGCGGGTTGACGCCGCTCGGCGTAAACCAGATCGGCGGCGTTAATTTCACGTTCGCCGATCAGGAAAAATTCCTTGCGGTGGCGCGTGCGGACGCGATAGCGAAGGCGGAAGCGAAAGCCGTCTCAATGGCGGCCGATGTCGGCGTTTCGCTTGGCGCAGTCGTGAATGTCGGGGAGAACGGAATAGTGCCGATATACCAGCCCCGCATGGAAGCGGCGAATACCATGATGGCGGTATCGTCCGCCGCGGTGCCGACGATCGAACCGGGCACGCAAGACATAACGGATACCGTGACAATAACGTACGCGTTGAAATAAATTAGAAATTTTCATTGATAATCCCCGCCGTTGATCGTAGTCGAGATCAGGATCCGGCCCGCCCGCCAAAATTTTTCGGAAAAAAACTTGAGCGGGCGGGGGCATACGCTTCCCATTTCCTCTTTTTATTTTCAAAGCGCGGGTCGTCCACGGCCAAGCCGGACGATGACAGAAAGAGGGCGGATGATGACAGAGAGAAGGGATTACGGCGGATGAATATCATCAAATCCATGAAACGAAACGATGTTTATGCGGCAACCGCGATCGGCGCGGCGGTGGGGCTTTTGATCCAGCCGATCCTTACGAACCTTTCCAGTTTCGCGATTTTGGCGCACCCGACGGCCGCGCTCCGGTTGGGGATATTCGTTTTCTTCACGCTGTTCGCGCCGCTTGCGCTATGGATTCTTTTTCTTTTCGGCAAGCTGGTGCCGGTAGTATACCAGTTCGGCAAATTCGCGGCGGTCGGCACGTTGAATACATTCGTCGATATCGGCGTATTCAATCTCGAAACATTCCTTTATGGGACATCCGCGATCGGCATTACGCTCTTCGCGGTATTCAAGGCGCTGTCGTTTCTCTGCGGGACGACCAACAGTTTTTTCTGGAATAAATATTGGACGTTCTCCTCGGCGCGTGCGACGCATCCCGAAGGCGCCATCAAGGAAACGAAAGAGGCGGTATCGTTCTATATTATTGCCGGTGTCGGCTGGACGTTGAATGTCGGCTGTGCGACGTTCGTGAAATCCGTCGAGCCGTCCGGCGTCGCCGTTAATTTATGGGTGAATGTCGTCGCGCCGCTCGCGGGCGTCGCCGCGGCGTTCCTTTGGGATTTCGTCGGCTATAAATTTTTCGTATTCAAAGAAAAGAAATAACCGCATTGGTTTTTTCGTAGTATCTTTTCCGTCGTCCTCGCGGAGGCGAGGATCCACGCTTTCTGAATTTAAGACGGGAAGCATGGATTCCCTCCTTCGAGGGGACGGCAGAAAAAGGGAAAGCGAGGATGACGGAATGAAATGACAAAAGAGCAGGTTTGTGATATAGTAAAACCATGCCATCGCTTAAACAATCCCGCATCGTAAAAAAAATCATCGCGCATCCCGCTGTTTTCGGGGCATATCATTTTCTGTGGGCGTGGATGGGCGCAAAAATCCACCGGCATCCGAGCAGGAAAATATTCGTCATCGGGATTACGGGGACCAAGGGAAAAACGACCACCATCGAGCTCCTGAACGCAATCCTTGAGGCCGCCGGAAAACGCACGGCGCTGCTTTCTTCTTTGCGCGTGAAGATCGGCGACGCAAGTGAAAAAAATATGTCCGGCAATTCGATGCCGGGCCGCGGTTATCTCCAGAGATTTCTGCATGATGCCGTGCGCGCGCAGTGCGGCTACGCGATCGTCGAAGTGACCTCGCAGGGCGTCGTCGCGCACCGGCACCGTTTCATTGACTGGAATATGGGCGTAATCACCAATCTTGCGCCGGAACATATCGAATCGCACGGATCGTTCGAAAATTATCGCGAAGCGAAGCTGGATTTTTTGAAATACGTCCTCAAAAAAGGCGGCAAGGTTTTTTTGAATCGTGACGACCAGCAGTTCGATTTTTTCGCCGCAGCGCTTGCGGGCATGAAGACCGTCGAATATGCGAAGGCGGATGAATCGGCGATGCGCTATCTCCTGAAAGCGTACCCGATGCGCGCGGCGCAGGACACCGCGCCGCCGAAGTTTATTTTGAGCGGATTCAATAAAGAGAACATCGCGGCGGCGGTTGCGGTCGCGAAAGAGCTTGGCATGGGCGACTCTATTATAGAGCAGGCGCTCGCTCATTTTGCGGGTGTCGAGGGAAGGATGGAGTTCGTGGCGTCGGGGCATTATACCGCGGTGGTGGATTATGCGCATACGCCGGATTCGCTTGAAGCGGCTTATGCGGCGGCGAGACCGGCGCCGAACGCGCACTTTCCGGAACCGAAGCTGATCTGTGTTCTGGGTGCCGCAGGCGGTGGTCGCGACAAATGGAAACGTCCCGCAATGGGAACGATCGCGGCGCGCCATTGCGACGAAATTGTCCTGACCGACGAGGATCCGTACGACGAGGACCAAAAAGAAATTTTGGCGGAAATAAAAAAGGGGATTGATGAAGCGGGTTTTCCCGCGGATCGCGTTTATGAAATAGCGGACCGCAAGGAGGCGATCCGGCGCGCCGTCGGACTGTTGCGCGAAGGCGACGTAGCGATCGGTACCGGCAAAGGAAGCGAGGGATGGATCCGTCTTGCGGACGGGAAAAAAATACCGTGGAACGAAAAAAAGGAATTTGAAGAAGCACTCGCTGAAAAAAGAAGGGAAAGATAGAAGGACTATTCGAAAACTTTCCTTCTGTTATCGTCTGAATTTCTCTGTCATCATCCGGCTCCTTTTGTCATCGTCCCTGAAGAGGGACGACCCACGCTTCCCATCTTCTCTTTTTTATTTTTAAAGTGTGGGTTGTCCGGCCAAACCGGACGATGACGGAGAAGAGAAAGAAAAAACAGACAATTGCAATCTTTCTTTTATAGATAAACGCCGATTTTTTGATGAAAACTGATAAAAAAATAAGCCTTGCTCGATAAATTAACGAGCAAGGCTTTTGAAAAAAATGCGATCCGATCAGACGATCCAATCAATGACGACCGGAATATCCGTTCGGTTTTGACTGTTTCCTCTTCCTTTCTTTGTTTCTTTTTCTCCGATTTTCTTTCTTCTCCAATTTTAATTCTTCTGCTGTTTTCGGAACCATAAAACCTCCGTTTTCACATTAAATTAAATTTCCCGCGCTCATGCGCAGGGTAATACACGCAATATTAAAATAAAAAAAGTACTCGTTAAAGAGTATCATAGATTGTTTTCAAAATCAATCCACCGTATAATATATCCATGAAACTTACTTTTTACGGCGGGATGGGCGAAGTGACGGGCGCGAACTATTGTCTTGAGTCGGACGGGATGAAGATTATGATCGATTGCGGGCTTCATCAGGGAGGGCATTACGCCGAGAAGAAAAATTTCGAGCCGTTTCCGTTCCGTCCCGAGGAGATCGCGGCGGTTTTCATAACGCATTCGCATCTCGACCATATCGGGCTTCTGCCGAAGCTCGTCAAGAACGGTTTCAAGGGCGTGATTTATTCCACGGCGGCGACGAAGGACTTCGCGCGGCTGATGCTTACGGACTCCGAACATATTCTCGGCAACGAGGCGGCGCGGGAGGGGAAGCCGCCGCTTTATACCGGCGAAGATATCGATTTGCTTATGACCTTCTGGCGGGGAATCGATTACCATGAGACGGTGGCGATAGGCGGTTATAAAGTTACGTTTTTCGATGCGGGGCATATTTTAGGATCCGCAATCATAAACGTCGAGGCGGAGGGGAAAACCGTTGTTTTTTCGGGAGACCTCGGCAATTTCCCCGCGCCCATCATCCGTCCGACCGAAATGATGAGCGGCGCGGATTATTGCCTCGTCGAATCGGCGTACGGCGACCGTGTGCACGAGGATATGGACCGGCGCAAGGATCTTTTGGAGGATGTCGTCGAGGATACCGTGAAAGCCGGCGGCACGCTCCTGATTCCCGCGTTTGCGATGGAACGCACGCAGGAACTGCTTTACCATCTTCATCAGCTTTTCGAGGAAGGCCGCATTCCGCGCGTGCCGGTTTTCATCGACAGTCCGCTTGCGATCAAGCTCACCGAGGTCTATAAAAAACATGAAAATTATTTCAATACGGAAACCGAGAACATCATAAAAAAGGGCGACGATATTTTGAGTTTTCCGGGCATGCATTTTACTTTGACCACCGACCAGTCGAAGGCGATCAATAACGTGCCGGCGCCGAAGATCATCATCGCGGGCAGCGGCATGTCGAACGGCGGAAGGATCCTCCATCATGAACTGCGTTATTTCCCCGATCCGAAAAGCACGATTCTTTTTGTCGGCTATCAGGCAGCGGGAACACTCGGGAGGGAAATTCAGGACGGCGCGGCCGAGGTGAAGATTTTCGGCGAGACCGTTCCCGTGCGATGCAAAAAAACGGCCATCCATGGATATTCCGCCCACGCCGACCAGCCGCGGCTTTTGGAATGGGTTGGCGCGATGAAGAGCACATTAAAAAAAGTTTTCGTGGTGCAGGGCGATCCGTCTTCGAGTGAAGTTCTTGCCGGAAAGATCCGCGACGAATTCGCCGTCGCCGCGGAAGTGCCGCAACCTGAGGAAGAAGTCGAACTTTGAGTTGTAAAGTTTCGTTTTAAATAAATTTAACCATTCATTATTATGGACGCATTCAATAAAAAAGAGGAAACGGCTGCAACAACGGTCGGGGCGTATCACCTGAAATATAAGATCGCGGTTTCCGGAGCGGCGGAAACGGAATTCATGGCTCCTGATGCGTTGGAAAAAGTTGAAACGGTCGGGCGGCTTATCGCGGAACGCGGCATGGTTGCCGTGACGGGAGCGACGACCGGCGCGCCGTATTGGGCGGCGAAGGGCGCGAAGCTGGCGGGGGGTATCGTGATCGGCATTTCGCCGGCGGCGACGAAACGCGAACACGTGAAAATGGGGCTTCCGCTCGATTATCACGATCTCATCGTCTATACCGGTTTTGGCTATTCCGGACGGAATCTTCTTTTCACCCGTTCCGCCGATGCCGTTATCACGGTCTGCGGCAGAATTGGCACTTTGAATGAATTTACGGATGCATTCGAGGACGGCAAGCCGCAGGGTGTCTTGCTCGGCATCGGCGGTACGACTGATATGATCCAGGATATTCTGAAAAACGCTCATCGCGGTACGGGAAAAGTCGTCTTTGACACCGACCCGAAAGCGCTGATTGAAAAGGTTGCCGCATTGCTAAAAAAAGAAGAAAGCGAGTTCGACATTGAATAGTTTTTACTTCCATTACGGCGGTCAATGAAATTGAAATAGTGCAATAAATAACATCGGGACGTTTTTTAAAATTATTATGAAAACAAAAAAAGCGGTGAAAATAAAAACACAGACGCGGAAAAAATCCGTTAAGGCGAAAAAGGCGAAGAAGATAATGAAAGCGAAACGGCTGGTCAAGAAAATAAAAGCGAAAAAGGCGAAACCGAAAGCTGTGTTTTTGCGGAAGCCGGCGAAAAAAAATGCCGCGAAACCGGTTCGCGCTCAGAAATCCGTGAAGACAAAGCCGATCGGAACGGTGACGCATTTTTTCGGCAATATCCGTGTCGCGATCGTGAAGTTCAATCAAAAAGTTCCTGCGGGAACCGCGCTGCATTTCAAGGGCGCAACGACCGATTTCACGGAAACGGCGAAATCAATGCAATATAACCATGTTTCGATTGCCGCGGCGCCGAAGGGGAAACAGATCGGCATTAAAGTAAAAAAGAAAGTCCGCGAAGGGGATGAGGTGTATAAGGCGGGATAGAATTTTCTATGGCTGCCTTCCGTCAATTTTTAAAGATCGCGGCGATCGTGGCGGCGGCGACGATAGGAACCGGCGTGTTTGCGTTGCCGTATATCGTCGCAAGCGCGGGCTGGATCCTTGCGGCCTGCTATTTCGTCGTGTTTGCCGCAATTATTTCAGCGGCGCATATCGTTTATTTCAAGACGCTTGCGGCAGTCGGTGAAAAAGAGCGGCTCCTGGGGCTCGCGCGGAAGTATTTCGGAACGGCAGGATTTTTGACGGGATTCATCGCCATCGTCATCGGTTTATTGATGGGCATTGTGGCGTTTCTCATCATCGGCCCGCAATTTTTACGACTTATTTTTCCCGCCGTGCCGCCGGCTGCCGCGCTTGTTTTATTTTGGTTCGTCATCGCCATACCGGTTTTTCTTGGCGATGAGCGCACGGTTCATCTTGAAGAATTCGGCATTTTCTGCATTGCCGCGGTCGTTCTTTTTATTTTTTTGACGGGAAATCCCGTCCACGCATTATCCGTCATTCCGCCAGTCGCCCTCCATTATCTTTTCCTTCCGCTCGGCGCCGTTCTTTTTTCGCTTGCCGGATGGACGAGCGTTGAATCCGTTTATGGCGTAATGCAAAAACCAGGGTCTTTTTTAAAAACCGGCCGTCGCAGTATTTTATGGATTGCTTTTATCGCCGGAACCCTTTTTGCGGCGCTGCTTTATTTTTTATTTGCGATGGGGATTGCCGGATCGGCGTCGCTGATCACGCAGGACACCGTGTCGGGATTGACAAACTGGCCGGCGTGGAAAAAAGATATTATCGCGATTATCGGATTGCTTGCGATTGGAACGATAGCGATGCCTATCATGCGCGAATTGCGCAATGCGTTCGAAAAAGACATGGGATGGCATCCCGTTTTTGCGCGTTCCGCAATCGTCTTTGCGCCGCTCGCGGCCGTTCTTTCGGGATTTAATAATTTTTTGGCAGTCGTAAGCATTGCCGGAGGGCTTTTTCTGAGCGTGCAATATCTTCTTATTATCGCCGTCGGCGCGCGTTCGCTCGCGTTTTCACCCGCGCAAAAAATATTTTTCGGCATCGCATCGGCGGTTTTTATTTTCGCGGCAGTTTACTCAGTTTATGGATTTTTGAGGTGAATTATAGTAAGGTGATAACGGTTGGAAACGCGCCGGAAAACGTTGTGCGGTACGTCGTATTCCATTTCCGTATACTGCGCCGCCCGCCGGTAAATCTTTTTTATCATCCGGTATTTCGCATACCCGACGCCCTCGTCGTTCAACGGATAGGATATCTCCCTCCGAAGGAGAAAATTGAGGTTCAATTCCTCACGGGGGCACCAAGACAGTAAGATCGACCGAGGGCGTAAATGCTGACTTTTTTGAGTTTCATCAAGGTGTACCATGATTGGAATCGGAACAAGAAAGAGATCTTTCATATTCTAAGAGTATCCTCCGAGAATACTTTAATGAAGGGATTCAGAACCTGTTTGGCGAGATAGCCCTTTTGTGAAAGTAAAATAAAATACCCGCTTGTCGGGTATTTTATTGTTGATTACTTTGAGCCGGTTGCTTGCGGAACGTTCTGATAATAACATTGCATCATACCTCTATGCTCGTAGTAGTAGCTTGGGGTAGTCGTCGCGATTGCTTGGGACGGAGCCGCATTCTGGCTTTGATAGTATCCGCTCATCATCGGCGTATAGCCATAAGGATAAAAGTTGGCACCGTAGTAACTACTTCCCATCATACCAGGCCATATTCCGTATCCGTAATAGCCGAGAGCGGTTCTGAACTCGCCCACTTTAACGCCTATCCAGAAGAGAGTGTATCTTTTTTGAGGTCAGCAACTCGCCCTGATTCAATCGCACTAACTCGAAATGTAATGCGCTATCCAGATGGCCGTCATCCCGTTCCTCGTCCGTCCTTATATCTACAAATAGTTCGTTATTCATTTGTTTTATAATATCGCATTAAAAAGATATCCTGTTAAAATGATTCCCACGGCCACGATGCCCGCAAATATTAAGATAAACTTCGGCTTCATCACCTTTTTGAGGATCATAAATTCAGGCAACGATTTCACGCGAGGGCACCGCACTGTGCGAGATTGAAGAGATCCGTTATTCTCCGCGCCTTATTCCTTGTCGGCGAATACCACCAGCCGGTTGGAATAACTTTTTTGAGCCGCATTCCACGTTCCTTCGCATGTAATGAGATTAAGATGCGCTTTCCCGTCGTTTGAGTTAAATATATCCGAGGCATTTCCATTT
>DAICZW010000025.1 GCA_027310965.1 bacterium
ATTTTGATCTGGTTGAATGGCCGCATAGGCATCGGCGATAATTTTCTTTTCATTGAGTGTCACTGCTTTATCTGGATTTTGAAGCCATAAAAGCGTTCCAATGAATACGTCTGTAACGCACGGAGGAATAGAAAATGGATTACTTTCACTAGTTTGAACTCGACTACTGAGCTTGGCTAAGAGCTTATTTGTCGTTACGAATATATGGGAAGCGTCGTGAATCGTAAATGCTATCTTGCCCTGCCTTAATTTGCATATTGAATAGACCGACTCTATATCTTTATTTATAGTTTCTCCTTTTTGATTTTCATCAAAATATGGATCTGTTTTATAGGCGGCAACTATTATTTCTCTAAGCGCAACCTCATCAATTTGATATTCTATATTTTTGGTATATTCAGGCTTGGGAACTTTTTCAATCTTAAACTTTTCTAAAATTTGTGGCACGTGAGCAATAAACATCTCGACATCTGTCTCGGTAAAATCATTTGTGATGAAGTATCTTAAAACTCTACTCGCCTTACTCCACTCGTAGTCTTTCTGGTTCATCCAATGCAGGGCATTACTGAAGATAGCCATCATCTCGTCATACGTATGTTCAAAGATCTTTATCTTAGCGCCATCATTAATTAGATTTTGAGTAAGTTCTTCATACGCTTGCTTGCTTTCTCTGGCATCCATTCCTAATAGAGAGAATATATACCCAGCATCTAAGTATAGGTTTAGGTTTTTCATCCTACCCCCGAAATGCTCTGCTAAATCTTTTCCATATACTACGGTCGCCGCCAGAGCACTCCCTATCGCAATATCGACAATAAACCCAAACAGTTCTGGTTCAGATGTTTTCGCCGAATGGATGAATTTTGCAACTAAAAACTTAGTTGATTTATCAACTTCTACATCGGGGAGTATCTCTCCTTCGTCCGTAGCGTATAAAATACTTAGTTCATTTTCTCTAAAGAATCCTAATAGTGCTTTTTCCGCATCTTTCTCTTCAAGAGTAACATCGTATTTTTTTGCGAAGTCGATGATCGATAAAATAAGTTTATTTAATTTACGTCGTTGATCTGCACTGATTGTTTCAAAATTACCGCCGTCAATCTTAGTGTAGTTCGGTAAAAATCCTTCAGCGGTTTTTGTAATGAAGCCTCTCTTCCTGAGACGACCCAATATAGCCATTATGGGATGATGGGGAATAGATAATCCGTACTCGCTTTCAAAATCTACTTTTACCGTATCTACCTCAATTTTTTCATAATGCTTTATATGAATTAAGTTAGAAAAAAGAGGAAGAAAGCTATCTATGTGATCGCTATGTCTTTCATCCCAATTTACTTTGAGAATCGCCAAACTTGTTATAGATCTATCTAGCATAATAAAAAATTATTTTAGTAATTCACGAACGGAAATTCCTAATGCTTTAGCAATCTTTTCAACTACGCCTAGTGATGGATTGCGGACTCCTCGTTCGATCCCACTAATGTAAGAGCGATGCAATTTCAGCCGCCGTGCAATGTCGCCCTGGGATAGACCTTTATCAAGGCGGGTTTTTCTGACTTTCTTGCCAAACCGTTTAGATAATGTGTTCATTGATGCCCTTGCAAATATCATATCGCCTGTCGTAAGATAAGTGTATAGAGAATAATAAGTCTACACTTCCATTTATGCCTAACTATTTCCTCTACGCCCGCAAAAGCACCGATGTCGAAGACAAGCAGGTTTTGTCTATCGAAGCCCAACTCGTTGAACTCCGCGAACTCGCCAGAGACGAGCATATTGAGATAGCCGAGGAACTCGTCGAGAAGAAGTCTGCTAAGATGCCTGGCCGCCCCGTCTTCAATGAGATGCTCCATCGTATGGCGAAAGGCGAAGCCAAAGGCATCGTCTGTTGGAAGCTCGATAGGTTAGCCCGCAATCCCGTGGACGGCGGCCAGATCAGTTGGATGCTCCAACAGGGAATGATCGAACATATCCTCATGCCAGATAAGAGCTATCGTCCGACCGATAATGTCTTGATGATGTCCGTTGAGTTCGGCATGGCCAACCAGTTCATCCGCGATCTGAGTTCCAACACGAGCAGAGGGCTGAGGCAGAAAGCGCGGCACGGGGATTTTCCTGGTACTGCTCCCGTCGGATATCTGAATGATATCCGCGCGAAAACCATTGTCGTCGATCGTCGAAAATCCAAAGCTATCAGAGCCGCCTTCGAGTTGTACGTCTTAGGTAAATCTCGCCTTGAAGATATTTCTCGTTTTCTTTTTGAACAGGGCGTCAAAAGCACGAATGGCAATCCGCTTCATAAGGACAGAGTTCGCTTCATCCTAGCCAACCCATTTTATTACGGTGTTTTTATATATAAGGGAGAAACTTACGAAGGTCGCCATACTCCGCTTATCGAGAAGCGTCTTTGGGATAAGGTTCAGCAAGTCCTCATTGATCGAGGTCATCCACAGAAAACCACGAGTGATCCTAAACCGTTTTGCGGTCTGCTGCGGGACCTGGATTCGAACCAAGATAAACGCCTTCAGAGGGCGCTGTCCTACCATTAGACGATCCCGCAATAAAAAAACGTCTTGATGCATTATGGCTTATTTACAAATGAAATTCAAGGTTTTAAAAAGCGAGGAAATCAAAAAAAATAACAGGTTGTCCGCCAATCATCCGAATTAAAATTATTAAAGTCCGCTTCCCGATCCGCCCAAAAGCCCTCCGCTCAAAGACGATACCAATGACATAAGTTGGACCGTGAATGCGTAAACGAGCCAGACCGTAACCACGGTTGAAACAACCATCAGGACGACGGCGATGATGCCGATCTGCTTCGCGCGCAGATCGGCCGATTTCAGATATTGCATGCCGTGCCACGCGCCGATCGTCAAAAAACACATCGGCGGCGTAATGATGCTCATAAAATAAAGTCCCGTCTGCGCGCCCACCGATACCGAAAGCGGCGGTTCCTGTAAATTTTTTCCGCAGTTCGGACAGAAATAAAATTCCGGCTTGACCGGCTGATGACACGCGGGACACAGTGCGGGCGCAGGCGGTTCGCTATTGGCCGCGGCGGGCGAAAGGGAAGATTCGTTCATTACGATAAAGTATAAACCATTCCGGCGGGGTTGAAAACCGTCGCGTTTTCCTCTATTATTTATTTGCTTACATCGTGCGTATAGCTCGACGAGGCGGGAGAGCAGCTCCCTTTAGTAAAATAAAAATTTTACTCATCGGTTCGCTCGGCTATAATAAATGCGCCCTTAATGCCCCGTTAGCTCAGTTGGTAGAGCAGCTCCCTTTTAAGGAGATGGTCGTAGGTTCGATTCCTACACGGGGCACATTCATTCTATCCTCCCTGCCGATGACAAGGAGATGGTCGTAGGTTCGATTCCTGGTGGGGACACCGCTCAAAACCGCAAAAGAACCCTTAGAAAAACATCGGCTTGACTTATATTTAAAATATGGCCCGTGGCGCAAATATGTTTAAATTGGCGATTAAACCCGAGCCCGATGGCATACGGATATGGCGGGATGTAAACGGCTTGTACGTGCTGTTGGATGCTATGGAGTAAAAAATATTTGAAACGTCTATTCCCCTAATTCCGCAATCTTCCCTTCCACCGCCGATTCAATATCGCCATTCGCTTTTTCGACCGCTTTTTGCATTTTTTCTTTGGCGCGAAATGCGTCGTCTTTCGTCAGTTCCTTGTTGTTCTCGCCGTCCCTGATCCGCTTCATCGCATCATCGCGTTTGCCGCGGATCTGGATACGCACGGCTTCCGCCATTTTTTTTACAAGCTTCATCATCTCTTCGCGCCGCTCGTCCCCCAATGGCGACAGGGTCGCGCGAATAGTATTGCCGTCATTCGTCGCCGTAAGTCCAAGGTGCGCGGCTTCAATCGCCTTCACGACCGGCGCAACGGCATCTTTGTCCCACACCGCGATCTGTATCGTCCGCGGCGGAAGGATGCTCAACGAGCCCAGCTCGCGGATCGTGATCCGCTGGTCATAAAGCGAAAGCGAAATATTCTGCACCATATCCGGCGACGGCCGGTTGCCGCGTATCTCCGCAAAATCCTGCTTCAGTTTCACCGTCGCCGCCGTAAGCGCGGTTTCGAGATCCTTTATGTATTGTTCCGACAAGGTCATAATGTTATTGTAATGGTTTTATTTTGAATTGTCATATCCGGGTAAAGCTGTTTGAACGCTTCCCCTCTGTCGTCCGGCTTGGCCGGATATTTTATTTTTTTGTCATCGTCCGTGAAGACGAACGACCCGCATTTTAAAAAAATAAAGAAAAAAGATTGAAAGCATGGATCCCCTCCTTCGAGGGGACGACGCAATAAGCATTGCGCCGGATGGGAAGCATGGATCTCGTCCGACCAAGCCAGACGATGACAGAGAGGGGGCAGTTTTCGGACAGCATTACTAATCACTCACCTCTCGTCGCTTATCTCATCACTCCATCAATAAATTCTCCAGCTGTAATCGCGGATTCAAACTGAAATCGGCGATCTTCCCGTAAAGCGCGAGCGTTTTATGCCAGAGAACGATTTTACGTTTCATTTGCCCCGCTGAACTTTGCGGCAAGGTTTTGGAGAATGAATTATCCCGCGCAAGAACAAATATAACGGCATCAAGAAAAACGCGCATATTGAAATCATCCGGCTCGATTATTTTTTTCACGATATCGCGCCGCGCCGCTTCCGTGGAATTCAGGAATTTTTCGGCATACGCGATATTTTTTGCAAGCGTTTTATCGAATATCAGCCGCCATGCGAAACCCGGCTTCCCGGATGATTGTTTCGCGGCTCCTGCGGCTTTTGCCGCGGGAACGCCATGTTCTTTTGAAAGCCATGCCGCGATGTCGGATTCCGGAACCGTTCCAAAATAAATTTTCTGGAGCCGCGAAAGAATGGTGGGAAGCAATCCCTCCGCATCGGACGCGATAAGAATAAGGAGCGACGACGCCGGCGGTTCTTCGGTCACTTTCAAAAGGGCGTTCTGCGCCTCGTTTGTCATCATCGCCGCATCGTCGATAATGAGCGTCCGGCGCGCGCTTGCGTTCGGCCGTTGCCAGAGAAAATTTTTTATTTCGCGCGACGCATCAATGCCGATGGAATTTCCCGACGCATCGGGATCGAGCAGTTTCATAAACGCACGGTCGATGATTTTCGCATCCCGCAAAACCGCATCGCCCGCCGGCGGCGCAAAAACGCCGCACTCCAAAAAATTCGCGAACGCGAGCGCCGCCGTCCGTTTTCCCGCCATTGCCGTACCCGTAAAAATAAACCCGTGCGGCAAAGCGTCTTTTTTAACGAGCGCCTCAAGATCTTCGATTATTTTTTTATGTCCGATGAGCATGGAAAAAAGTAAAAAGCGAAAAGCGAAAAATGAATAATAAATGAATTCGCGAGGCGAATACCTGCGCTTTTCACTTTTCGTTATCCACTTTTTACTCCGCTTGTTTATCTCTTGTTCAACAACGTCCGCTTATACGTGTCCAAGTGGTTCAAAATAAGGCCGGTGCCTTTTGCGACGCAGAAAAGCGGATCCTCCGCGACATATGCCTGCACGCCGAGATACCGCTCCATAAACTCGGGAAGATGGTGAAGCTGGACGCTGCCGCCCGAAAGGATAATTCCTTTTTCCATGATATCCGCAACAAGCTCCGGCGGCGTTTCGTTGAATACCTGCTGGACGGACGCGCCGATATCGAGCAGCAGCGGATTCAGCGCCTCCGCCATTTCGTTGGAATTGACAACGATGTCCTTCGGCAGACCCGTGATAAGATCGCGCCCGCGCACCTGGTATTCCAGTTTTTCTTTCGTCGGTATCGCCGAACCGATTTCGATCTTCACATTCTCCGCGGTCTGTTCACCGATCGCAAGCGCATATTTCTTCTTGATATAATCCATAATCGCCTGGTCGAACTTGTTCCCCGCGATGCGCAAACTATTCCATGAAACGATATTGCCCAGCGCGACCACCGCCTGTTCCGCGGTGCCGCCGCCGATGTTCAAAATCATATTTCCCGACCGCGCGTTGATGGGAATGCCGGCGCCGAGCGCCGCAAGAATCGGTTCGCGGACAATAAACGCGTTCCCCGCGCCCGCTTCGCGCGCCGCGTTCATGACCGCCCGCCGCTCCGTCTGCGTAATGCCCGCGGGCACCGAAATAACGACATCGGGCTTCACTATATTCAGCCAGCCCGTCGCCTTTGAAATGAAATACGAAAGCATCGCCTTCGTAATGTAATAATCAGCGATGACGCCGTCCTTGAGCGGCCGGTATGCCACGATCTCATCGGGCGTCCTGCCGATCATTTCTTTCGCCTCGCTTCCGACTGCCAGCACGGTATTATCGGGGCGCATCAAAGCAACGATGGTCGGTTCGTTAATGATGAATCCCCTACCGGGCACGAACACCACCGTATTCGCCGTGCCCAAATCAATGCCGATCTTTTTGCGGAACATAGACTCATTAAAGCGCGAAAAACGGGCAAAGTCAAAGAAAATATGAAACGCAAGGAACCCGTTTCAATGATTTTTCAAAAGTTCCAAAAATTGTTTCTCGTTTAAAATTTCCACGCCCCATCGTTTCGCTTTTTCGTATTTTGATCCGGGTTCGGAACCCGCGACGACGTAATCCGTTTTTGCGCTTACGGATCCCGACGGGTCGCCGCCCAGCGCGCGGATCTTTTCCTTCGCTTCTTCGCGGCTCAACGATGCCAAACTCCCCGTTAACACGAAAGTTTTTCCGGCAAACTTCGCGTTCGCGGCGCGGCGCGGCGCGACCGTAACGATGACGCCGGCTTCCTCCAGCCGTTCCAAAGATTTCACGTTCCTCGGTTCGCGGAACCATTCATGAATGCTCTGCGCGACTTTCGGCCCGATATCCGGAATTTTTTGCAAATCTTCAAGCGAACCATCGCGGAACTTCTTCAAAATATCCGTTATCGAAATAGCGGCGTGCCGTGATTTCATAATATCATAATGTTCCGCGAGCGCATTCGCCGTCTCTTCGCCAACATGAAGGATGCCCAACGCATACAGAAACCGCGCGAGCGGTAATTTCTTTTTCGCCGCGATTTCGTTCACGATATTCTCCGCTGATTTTTCGCCGAACTGCGCGAGCGCCGCGATATCGCCTTTTTCAAGCGTGAACATATCGGCGGCATCTGAGATCAGCCCTTCATCAAGAAACCGGTCTATTATTTTCGGACCGAGGCCGTCGATGTTGAATCCGGGACGGGAAACAAAATGATACAGCGATTCGCGGTGCCGCGCGCCGCAGACGGGCGACGAACAGCGATACGCGACACCGTCGCGCACGACCTTCGCGCCGTCCACGGGACACCGGTCGGGCATATGGAATATTTTTTCGCGTCCCGTCCGGAGATCGGCGAGAACCTTTGTCACCTGCGGGATCACGTCACCGGCGCGAGAAACGATCACCGTATCGCCAATCTTCAAGCCGAGCCGCATAATCTCGTCGGCATTATGGAGCGTCGCGTGTGTGATCGTAATGCCGCCGACGTTCACCCCCCGCATCACGGCAACGGGCGTCAAAACGCCGGTGCGACCGACCTGGATTTTAATGTCTTCCACAATCGTCGTCGCTTCGCGCGGAGAGAATTTGTATGCCATCGCCGCGCGCGGCGCTTTGCCGATAATCCCGGCCCGCGCGAAAACGGTATTGTCGTTCACGATTGCCACAATGCCGTCGATCTCGTAATCAAGCCGCTCGCGCTGCTTCGCCCAATGATCCCTGAACGCGAAAATCTCGCTCATATCTTTCGCCAGCCCGTTGTTCGGATTCGTCTTGAAACCGAATGCCTTCAAAAGTGCATGCACCTCGTCATGGCGCGTCTGGCCGATATCGGTCACGATGTCGTATTCAAAAGAATCAAGCCGGCGGCGCGCGGTCACTTTCGGGTCGAGCTGGCGCACCGAACCGGCGGCGATGTTCCTTGGGTTCGCATACGGCTTCGCGCCTTTTTCCCCCTGTTCGGCGTTGATGCGCGCAAATTCTTTTTTAGTGAGAAAAACTTCGCCGCGAACGACAAGACGGCGGGGATTGAGTATGTATGATTTCGGATCAAGGCCGGCTTTTTTTATGTTCGCCGCAACAGTGTCGGCGTCCGAAAACCGCAACGGAATGGCATCGACGGTACGAAGATTCTGCGTGACGTCTTCCCCCGTTATGCCGTCGCCACGCGTGGAACCGCGGACAAAAACACCGTTTTCATATTCAAGTTCGATGGCAAGGCCGTCGATCTTAAGCTCGCAATAGAACATCGGCGCAGATTCAGCGGAACCGACGGATCGGGTGAAGCCGCGCGGACGACTTTCCGTTTTGGTCCGCGGCGTTAAATAATGCTCCAGCCGCTCGAACCATGCCGCCATATCCTCTTCGGAAAAAGCGTCATTGAACGACGTCATCCGCGTCCCATGGCGCACTTTTTTGAATTCCTTGAGCGGCGCGCCTCCCACCCGCTGCGTCGGCGAATCGGACGTTATCAAATGCGGAAACCGGTTTTCGAGGTCGAAAAGTTCGTTCTTCAACGAATCAAGCGCGGCATCGGAAATCTCTTCGCGGTCAAGGACGTGATAAAGATAACGATGATGGTCGATGGCCTTCCTGAGCCGCGCGATCCGCTCACGCGCCCGTGGTTCAGTGATATCAGATGATTTCATATAAAGTAATATGCCTTATTATTCTCTCTTGTTCTTTTTCTGTCGCCCTCACGGCGACGAGGATCTATGCTTCTAATCTTTGATTTTCAAAAGCGTGGATCCCTGACCAAGTCGAGGATGACAGAAACAAAAAATAAGAAAATAACAAAAATACCTGTCGGTGCTTTAATAACCATCACCTTCTTATTCTTATTGCGGCGCGTTAAACATTTCCCTAAATGCCCGCCTCGTACCAGCCGCCGCTCCCACCACGTGCGCGTATCCTGATGATAATGATATTTTCGGATTTGAATCATTGCAATCGGCAGGGGAAGGTCCGAACGGGTATTGCACGCCTGAACCGTCGTTGCATTCCACTACGGCAATTGACGCCCCATTTGAAAATGGCAAAGACGAAGTCGGTGCCGGCGGGTCATTGGGATTGAAATAGCTGTCAAGCGCCCATTCCGTGCCCGCGTCAGCAGCAAACACCGCTTTCGCCGAATCTGCGAAATCGGTCGCGCTTCTGATCTGATAGACTATCAGAAACCCCGCGAGCGCCGTCGCCCCGAGAATGGCGCCGCCGAGCGAAAGCACGGTGATCAGCATTGCCTGCCCCGTACAAAATACCGACAAACCATGAAGCGACGTTACGCGACGATCAATGCTCTGATTTTTGTTTTCCCGCAATGCGAAGAAAGATCGCATTTCTGACAGAGCCGGTCCCTTTTCATAAAAAACCAAGCCACTCTTTTCTTGAATTTTTTCCATGATTTTATTATAACACGGATGCGAATTCAAAATGGAATCCGGTCTGCGTTATCCCTCCTCGATCGTTGCCGAGGGTAAACTCCGAGAGACGACCCATGCTTTCAATCTTAATTCTTAAATTTTTCAAAGCATGGATCGTCGCCCTATGGAGTAGGCGAAACCGCCACTCCATAGGGCGAGCCTTCGCGAGGACGACATAATAAGAATTATGTCGATTTTTCAAACTGTGGATCGTCCGGCCAAGCCGGACGATGACAGAACGGAAGAAAGAAAACGGACTGCTTTCAAAAAAAGCGGAATTGTTTTAGAATAAAATATCATGAAAGCGGAAACGAAAACGGAGGAAACCGAAAAACTGGAGTATATCCGCCATTCGCTGGCGCATCTTCTTGCCGCGGCAGTGATTAAAAAATTCCCTGGCGCAAAACTCGGCATCGGACCGGTTATCGAGCATGGATTTTATTATGACTTTGAACTCCCGCAAGCGGTCGCTCCGGCCGACCTTAAAGAGCTCGAAAAAACGATGCGGAATTTTGTGAATAAAAATCTCGTTTTCGAGGGTACGACGGTGAGCGTGACCGAAGCAAAAAAAATATTCAAAGATCAGCCGTTCAAACTCGATCTGATAAAAGAACTTGAGGAAAAAGGAGAGAAAATTTCCATCTATAAAACACTTCTGTCGGCGGCTGATAATCGGCAATCGGCGGCTATTTTTACCGACCTCTGCCGCGGCGGACATATCGCGACCACGAATGAAATTCCGGCTGATGCTTTTATGCTCGATCGTATCGCGGGCGCATACTGGCGCGGCGACGAAAAAAATCCGATGCTCCAACGCATCTACGGTCTCGCATTCGCAAGCAAGAAAGAACTGGAAGAATACCGTGCGCTCATGGAGGAAGCGAAAAAACGCGACCACCGCGTCCTCGGAAAACAATTAAAGCTTTTCACCATCTCCGATCTTATCGGCGCGGGACTTCCTCTTATGCAGCCGAAAGGCATGATTATCCGCAGGGCCATCGAGGATTATCTCTGGGACCTCCATCGGTACAAGGGATATTCCCGCGTAGGGACGCCCCACATCGCGAAAGAATCACTGTATATAACTTCGGGGCATGCCGCAAAATTCGGCGACGAACTGTTCCGCGTGCAAGGCAAGGAGGAAAAATTCATCATGAAGCCGATGAACTGCCCGCACCATATGCAGCTTTTTGCCGACAACCAGTTCAGCTACCGCGACATGCCCGTCCGCTATTTCGAACCTGCAACAGTCTATCGCGACGAAAAATCGGGAGAGTTGAGCGGCCTCACGCGCGTGCGCGCAATCACGCAGGATGACGGCCATCTTTTCTGCAGGGTTTCGCAGATCGGGGACGAAGTGAAAACCATTGCCGGCATCATCAAGGAATTTTACGCGACGATGGGTATGCTCGAAAATTACTGGGTGAGCTTATCGGTGCGCGGCGATGATAAATCAAAGTACCTCGGCACCGAAGAAAACTGGAATGCGGCGGAAACGGCGCTCGAAGAAGCGGCAAAAGCGGACGGACTTCCTTATAAGCGCATTGAAGGCGAAGCGGCATTCTACGGCCCGAAGCTCGATTTTATGTTCAAGGACGCCATCGGCCGCGCGTGGCAGCTCGCGACCATCCAGTGCGATTTTAACCTTCCCGAACGATTCGATCTTTCGTTCGTGAACGAGAAAGGCGAACGCGAACGGCCCGTTGTCATTCATCGGGCGATTTCCGGTTCTTTGGAACGATTTATGGGAATACTCATCGAGCACTTCGCCGGAGCGTTCCCCGTCTGGCTGGCGCCGGCGCAGGTCACCGTTATCCCGGTCAGCGAAAAAATTGCGAAGTACGGAAAAGAAATATACGAAACGCTCCTCGCGAAAAATATCCGCGCCGAATGGAGCGAACCCGACGAATCATTGGGCAAACGCATCCGTGCCGCGGAGATGATGAAAATCCCTTACATCCTTGTCGTCGGCGAAAAAGAAGAACATGAAGGAATGGTGAACGTGCGAAGCCGGAAATCCGCATCATTATCGTCATCGGAGCCGGCATCCGCGGAAGAAACGGCGATGAAAACGGAACGGTTCATCGAAAAAATAC
This sequence comes from bacterium, assembly GCA_027310965.1. Taxonomy (GTDB): domain Bacteria; phylum Patescibacteriota; class Minisyncoccia; order UBA6257; family 2-01-FULL-56-20; genus CAIWCR01. Next base: position 11,558 of record DAICZW010000025.1, read on the forward strand.
AAAGAGAGATACGGGAACGGACGCGATAGGTTTGCTTATATTATCAAAATAAAACCCCCGCTTTACCGCGGGGGTTTTATTTTGATCGAAAAAAATATTTTTTAC
>DAICZW010000026.1:0-256 GCA_027310965.1 bacterium
CCTTTATTATTTCAGCATTAATTTTTTCAAAAACATCGCGTAGCGTCCCTTCATCTTTCTTTGTTATTTTTTTCAGCACGAACATGCCCGCTTTTTTTCTTTGCGCTTCGATTTTTGGACGGATGCCGATTCTGAATCGCGTAAAATTTTTCGTCTGCAGGGCATCGATGATCGACTGGACGCCGCGATGTCCGCCCGCGTTTTTCCCGAAAGAGATTTTGAAATCGCCGAGCGGCAGGTCGCTCTCGTCATGGAT
>DAICZW010000026.1:314-10300 GCA_027310965.1 bacterium
GCCCTGCCTGAGTCGTTCATAAAAACGAGGGGTTTTATCAATACAACGCCGTTCTCTTCCGCATATTCAAAAAGTTTTTTGCGTTTGAATTTCGGCGGAGCTTCTTGATCGCTCCGTTTTTTTGCGAAGAACGAAAGCGCCATAGCGCCGGCATTATGGTAGGTATTTTCGAATTCCTTGCCGGGATTGCCGAGTCCCGTAATCAGCTTGTATGTGGCTGTCCGTATTTTATCCGGCGAAACTCCGGCGGATTTATCCTCGGAAATTTTGTCAGGCAAAGTTTTGGAGGGTTTGCTTTTTTTTTCTTCAGGCATATAATTACGATAATTATCGCATTTTCAGCAGGGTTTTGCCAGCCGATAAAATGTATTTATCATGTCGTTCCTGCAGAGGCGATCCCCCAAAAACTTTTCGGAGAAAAATTTTGGCGGGCGGGGATCGCGTTTTGAAAAATCAAGATGAAAACCTATCCTGCCTCCCATCGAAAGAGCGGAGGGAACCGGAAGCGTGGATTATCCGGCCAAGCCGGATGATGACAGGAAAAATGGGAAGCGCAGGACAACGCCAAGAGGGGACAATAAAATATAAATAAATAATAATGAGAAAATTCTTAGCTTCTTTTCTTGAGGTCGCCGAGGTCGTTGTCATTGCGGTCGCGGCGGTTTTCATCGTGCGGACGTTTATCGTCCAGCCGTTCCTCGTGAGCGGCACGAGCATGTCGCCGAATTTTTCGAACGGGGATTACGTGCTGGTGGACGAGCTTACCTACCGCATCCGGCCGCCTGAGCGGGGAGAGGTCGTCGTTTTCCACGACCCGCTGGACTATGGGACGTATTTCATAAAAAGGATCATCGGGTTGCCGGGAGAATCGGTGCTTGTGAACGACAATAAGGTTACTATTTTCAAGAACAGTGCATCGTGTACCGGTTCAAACGGGTTCGTATTGGATGAATCGTACCTGCCCGCGGGAACCGTTACGGCGCCGGATTCGGGTAATGATTGCTATACGCTTTCATCGAGCACCTATCTTATGTTCGGCGATAACCGTCCGGATAGTTTTGATTCAAGAAGCTGGGGGGCGCTTCCCGCGAAGAATATCGTCGGGCTGGTGCGGGTGCGGTTGTGGCCGCTCGACGCCATTCAGGTGTTCGCCGCGCCGAAATACTAATTTTGCCGTTCTCGAAACCGTTGAGGATAGCCGGCTTGTAGGGTTCATAGAGCCAAAGAAACAAAAAAAGAAGAATAAGTTTTTCACCGCTCACCATGGCTTCTTTAAAAAATAAAAAAAGCAAGCAGCCGCAGCGGAAGAAGTTTCAGGCGCCCAAGGGCATGCACGATGTGCTTCCCGTTGACGCGCCGTACTGGGAAAAAATAGAAACGACGATCAGGGGATGCGCCCGCGAGCGCGGTTTTTTGCGCATCGAGCCGCCCGTGCTTGAATTTGCGAGCCTTTACCATAAAGCGTCGGGAGAACAAAGCGATGTGGTTGCGAAGGAGATGTATGTCTTAAAAACGAAAGGCGACGACGTTTTCGCGCTGCGTCCGGAATATACGCCGGGAGTGTGCCGCGCATATCTCGAGCATAATTTGAGCCGGCACGGCCAGCCGCAGAAATTATTTTCGTTCGGACCCGTGTTCCGCCATGACCGGCCGCAGCTCGGGAGGTACCGGCAATTCACGCAGACCGGATTCGATATCATCGGCGGATTGAACGATCCCCTCTACGACGCAGAGATTATTTCCATTTATGCCGATTTTTTGGATGCTTTGAAAATAAAAAATACCGTGCTGAGGCTGAATTCCATCGGCTGCCGCGTATGCCGTCCCGCTTATAACCGCCAGCTGCAAAGTTATTATAAGAGCCACGCAAAAGAATTGTGCGAAGATTGCAAGCGCCGGCTCGCGACCAACCCTCTTAAACTGCTTGATTGCAAGGATGCGTCGTGCCAGAAGCTCAAGGGAAAAGCGCCGGATATTCTGAACAAACTGTGCGTGAGCTGCAGCGCGCATTTCAAATCGGTCATCGAATATCTGGACGAAGTCGGCATTTCTTACGTCATCGATCATTATCTGGTGCGGGGGCTCGATTATTACAACCGGACGGTATTTGAGATATTCGCCGACGGAAAGGAAGAAGAAATCGGAGCGATCGTAGCGGGCGGCCGTTACGACTATCTCATGGAAACCATCGGCGGGCATCTGACGCCTGCGGTGGGCGCCGCCGCCGGCATAGAGCGCTTGATCGCCGTGATGAAAGCGAAAGAGATCGCGATTCCACGAAAGCCGTCCAAAAAAATATTTCTTGCTCACGCCGGCGCTCCGGCCAAGAAGAAGGCATTTGCATTATTGAAAGATCTCCGCGCGCAGGGCATTACGGTCATGGAAGCGCTCACCAAGGAATCATTGTCGGCGCAGCTGAAGATAGCCAATAAGGAAAAGATCGGCCTCGCGCTTATTCTCGGACAGAAAGAGATCTTCGAAAAAAGCGTGATTCTGCGCGACCTTGCGGCGGGCGCCCAGGAAACGGTTCCCTTGGAAAAAATAGCGGCAGAGATAAAGAAACGGCTGTAGGCGATATACCAAGCGTTACCGTGTTGTCATGGTCGAATGTCGTAATGAAAAATTCAATAAACAACCCTGTCATATGAGAACATGAGAACCATGCCGATGAACCATGATTGCCTTTTTTGCAATATTGCGGCAAAAAAAATTCCCGCATACGTCGTTTACGAGGATGCCCACGCGCTCGCGTTTTTGGATATCATGCCGCGGACGCCGGGGCATACGGTGATAATCCCGAAATACCACGCGCCGACGTTACTTGACCTGCCCGACCGGGAATTGACGCCGCTTTTCGGAGCCGTAAAAGCGGTCGACGGATTGTTATCGCAAAAACTCAATCCTGACGGCATGACGATCGGCATCAATCAGGGAAAGGCGAGCGGACAGGAAGTCGGTCATTGTCATGTGCATTTGATGCCGCGCTGGCACGGTGACGGCGGCGGTTCAATGCAGTCGGCCGTTCATAATCCGCCGAAGGAAACCATGGAAGCAATATTGAAGAAAATCATCGGGTAAGGTGTCTGTAGAAAAATATATTTAGAGTTAAAACTCATTGCGCGTTCTCGACTTTGTCAGGAGCGCGTTTTTGTGCGACCATTACGTTATGAAAAAAGTTTCTTGTCCGTGGTGCGACCCTTATCTGCCCAGCGGACATATTCCGCGATGGTGGCGCATGATCCTTTCGCCTGTGGACCGCATGGCGTCGCGGATCGACCGTTTTTTAAACAATCATTTTCCACGATTTTTCGCTTTCAGCAATGCGAAACTGTCATCAGGTTTTTTTACAGTGCTGCTTTTCACGGGGTTGTTGCGGGAGCATCGCCTTGATGACGATCGCGAAGATATTTTCAATCGCACCATGGTGCTTGTGTGCGCGGCACATACGCGGGGTTGGCCGGTTTTTTCACTTGATTTTCTGGGAAAGCCGACGAATTTCTTTTCCGTGAAATTAAAAAACGGCAAAAAATTCATTTTTGAAGCACTGCCGCTGGTGCCGATCGGCGCCGTCCTGAATATTAATTTCGACGATAAATCTGTTTTCAAAAAGTTTTTAAAGGCGCATGGTTTTCCTTATGCTCCGGGCGGTCTTTTTTATACCGAACGCGCCGCGATCCGTTTTACGGCGCGCTGCGGCTATCCGCTTGTTGTAAAACCGCACAGCGGATCATTAAGCCAGCATGTCGTGTGCGATATAAAAGACGACGCCGCGCTGCGCCATGCTATCCGCATCGTGCAAATGGTCAGTTCGGAATTTATTGTAGAGAGGCATATTCCGGGCGATGTCTATCGCGTTACGGTGGTCGGTGGACGATGCGCCTGTTGCCTGCGTGAAAGGCCGAATGTGACGGGCGACGGCATACGGACCATTGAGGCATTGGTGCGGGAGAAAAATGCTGCACTGTCGCGCGCACCGGCGAAAAAAAAGAATGCAACGTTGCATGAGATTAATCTTGATGCGCACGCGGACGAAATGCTTGCGACGCAAAGATTGTCGCGAATAAGCGTTTTACCTGCGGGCAAAAAAGCGTACTGCCATGACAAGCTTATCCTCGCGGCCGGCGCCGACACGTACGATACAACGGACGCTATGCATCTTGAAAATCGTGAGTTATTCCTGCGGCTTGCAAAAATACTCGAAGCCCCCGTCGTCGGTTTCGATGTTATCTGCCGCGATATCGCGCAGCCGTTTTCATCGCAAACGTGCGCGATCATCGAAGCGAACTCGCTGCCTTATATCGATATACACCATTATCCGGCGCACGGCGCGCCGCGCGATGTCGCCGGATGGATATGGGATGAATGGGAAAAAGGCGCGGCGGCATTCATGGCGTGGAATAAAAAGACTCCGCTGACTTGACCAACGCGGTTCGAGTTTGCTATACTTTCATCCATTATGGCAGATGATATAACAATAACGGAAACGGAGGAAAATAAAGCGGTTGCATATCCGACGGGCGAGGCCTCGCGCGCAATGATCGACGCGGGCGTTTTTTACGGGCGCAAAAAAAGCAAGACGAATCCCAAGATGCGGCAGTTCGTTTTCATGAACCGCGGCGGCATCGACGTCATCAATCTTCAAAAGACGGCGGAGCTGCTTGATGAGGCGTCGAAATTCGTAAAAGAAAAAGCGCGGAACAATGGTACGTTCCTTTTTGTCGGGACGGAATCGGCCGCCGAAGCGTCCGTGCTTGCCATTGCGAAGGAATTCGGGATGCCGTACGTAACCCTGCGCTGGGTCGGCGGCGCCATTACCAATTTCAAAGTCATATCAAAACGCATTGAGCATCTCAAAAAAACGCGGATTGACCTTGCGACGGGTGCGCTCGATAAGTACACCAAAAAAGAACGGCTTGATATGGAAAAGGAAGTGAAGCGGCTGGAAGAACTTATGGGCGGACTCGAGGAAATGCAGCGCGAGCCGGACGTCCTTGTCGTCGTCAATCCTGTCGTCCATAACGCGGCGGTGCGCGAGGCGAAGCGGAAAAATATCCCGATTGTCGCGCTTGCGAACATGGATGCCGATCCGGATATCATCGATTATCTCGTACCCGGAAACGATAAAGCGAAATCGAGCATCGCGTGGTTTTTACAGAATATCGAAAAGGCGATAAAGGACGGCATCGCCATGCGCGCGGCGCCGGCTGCGGAGAAAGCGGCAACGCAATCCGAACCTGCGGATAAAAATTAAGACAAACAAAGAGCGAAGAATTATATCCCGCTGTTCGGGATATCCGGATTAAATCCGGTTTTTCGCATCGGAATATCCAACTATGACGCAAAATAAAAAAGAAACATCAACCGAAGCGGTGCAGAAATTACGGGAAGCGACCGGCGCCGGCGTGATGGATTGTCATCGCGCGCTCAAGGACGCCAACGGCGATTTCGACGCGGCAGCCGCGCTTATCCGCGAGAAAGGATTGCTCAAAATGGAAAAACGCGCCGGACGCGAAACGGGCGCCGGTCTTGTGCGCACATACGTGCATAACGAACGCATCGGCGTCCTGCTCGAGCTTCGCGCGGAAACGGATTTTGTCGTCCGCTCCGAACCGTTCCAGAATCTTGCCCGCGAACTCACCATGCAGATTGCGGCGGCGGCGCCCGCGGATGCGGAGGAACTTTTAAAACAGCCGTACATCAAAGACGAATCGAAAACGGTAAAAGATCTCGTGGGAGAAGTCATCGCGAAAGTCGGGGAGAATGTTTCCATCGGAAAATTTTCCCGGATAGAGGTATAATCAGAATATGTTCCAGTTTATCGTTACCGATATCTTTATGCTTGCCATAGGCGCTGTTTTTTATCTTATGGCGCGCGCTTTGCCGCGCATTGAAGAGGAGCCGGCATCGCAAAGGAAAAATTTTTTCGACCGATTGGCGCATTCCGACGTTCCCGAAAAAGTTGATGTTGCGCTGAATAATTTTTTATTGAAGTTCCTGAGGCGGGTGAAAATTCTTACCCTGAAGGTTGATAACGGGTTAAGTAAAATGATGCACAGGATAAAAGCGGAAGAGAACGCCGCGAAGCCCGCTATCGATTTTAAGGAGATGATGGAACAGAACAAAGAAAACGATCGGTCCGAAAAATAAACCGTGGCGGACGCCGGATCGGCACCGTGATAATTGCATCCGTTCATATTGCAAATATCCCGGAAATCATTAAACTCAATAAGGATTAAAGCGCAGATGGCGGAGTGGTCAATCGCATCAGACTGTAAATCTGACGCCTTCGGGCTTCGCAGGTTCGAATCCTGCTCTGCGCACTTTTGTCTACAAAAAACAAAAGGCTCCGGCGTAAGCCAGAGCCTTTCGGTTCCATATTTCCGCTTTTCGACGGATTAGTTTATTTGATAACCATAACAGTCGAGGCGATATCCCAGCCCGCAAGGTCGTTACCGAAATTACGCTTCAGAATATCCGATGTCTTATCAAAATATTCATCGTGCGCTTTTTGAGTATCAATGCCCTCGGGAATCTGGTAAGTGAACCCGATGCCGTTCTGATCTTTAGAGACTTTTCTGACGTAGAGCTGAAGATAATTCGGATCTTCAGCCGCCCACTGTTCTGCGAATTTTACGAGATCCTCTTTGGGAATCTTGGAAGAAAACTTCCAAAGACCCATAGCCCAGTTTTTTTCTTGCATAGGAATGGAATGAAATTGTGAAGGAACGGAAAGGAATGGAACAAGGCAATTATACCCCAAAATAGGATATTATGCAAATTTTTATAAAATAAGGCTATTTTGCTGATGTTGCCATCAACATCATTCGAACTTCGTCCTCTCCTGCGCACGCTGTTTCAAAGTAGGGTTTTTCGGGATGTTTGCGATGCACTGATACTCCGGTTTGGAACCAATCCGAAATTAAAAGCATTCCAATAGAAAATGTTGTACATTTAAACCAACTCATCGGATATATCAAAAAATATACAGAGGCAAAAATAAGCGATAGCGATCTCCAATTAGCCATAGGGAAATTATCCTATGCGTGCCAGACAGTTGATATTTCAGCCGCAGACCATATAACAAATCTCCAAGAACGCCAACCGGCCAGATAAGATTTATCGGAAGACCGATCTTTTTTAATGTTCAAAGATATTATTTACGGAAAGATAAGCGCTAATTTCGTTCTATTCTGTGCACGGATTCGTATTTTCTTCGTTGAATGGGCATAATGATTAGATGGATAATCTGGATGAAATCATTTCACAGATCAGCCTCAAATTAATTGAGGATGAAGGTTTTGAGGGACTCGCTGATCTTGTCGTCCAAGTTAAAAAACTGAGGGAAATAGAATGAATGACGTATTTCTGTTCGTATACGGTACGTTGCGTCGAGATAGCCGCAGCGATATGTATTACTTGTTAGCGCGGCACGCTGACTTTATAGGCGATGCAACGTATCAAGGAAAGCTCTATAAAATCGATTACTATCCTGGCGTCGTGCCATCGGAGGACCCATCCGACGTTGTGCAGGGCGAAGTGTATCGCCTATGCGATTCCGATTTTGTGCTGTCACGGTTGGATCAGTACGAAGAATGCGGACCGGGGTTCTCGGAGCCAACAGAATACGTTCGTGAGATTCAGTATGTTCGTCTTCGTAGTGGTAAAAATATCTCAACATGGGTCTACCTTTACAATCTACCCACGAACGACCTTGCGTTGGTACGATCGGGGCGATTTTCTTAATACCAGAGCCGCTGGCATTATTCAAGAGCTTTCCGTTCCCGTGTATGGATAAAAAATCCCCGTCTATGGGGATTTTTTATCCATCTTTAGAAGCTATGAAGTACATTCACAAGAATCGCATTTCTTGCCTTCGTGGGCGTCATGATGACATTTGTGGCAGTGGCAAGTACATTCATTATGGTCGTGATCGTGTTCGACGTTACATTTTGGACAAATCATTTTTAGATATATTTTTAGATATAATTTATATTATATGGCGACCTTTTTGAGTGCTGAATCATTTCATTATATCATATAGCAGATGTTTTATTTAATTCCCTCGGCCCTGTTTGAAAATCGTCCACGCCCGCGCACGGTTCATCCGGCGGTATGCTTTTGCACGATTACTGATGATATGATGGGATATATCGAGGAGTAATACGGCACGCCGTCTTTTATGCGGCAGTTACTCTGTTTTTTATAAAAAAAGAGCCTCCGGCGTTGCGAAAAAATCGCGCCAAAGGCTCAAGAGGGATCCGGTGGGTACCATCAATTTTCAGAACTTTCTGATCGCACCGACGCCCGTGTAGTCATTGATGTTATCCCATTGGGGACGGACAACGACGCCGCCGGAAACGCAGTAGCCGACGCGGATAATACGATTATTCTCGTCGAAGCTTGCCGTGTTGGCATAGCTGTTCAGATTCGCATAGACTCCTATTTTTTTATACAACAGGATGTCTATCGCGCATTGCTCGACTGCCGTCGGAACTTTATACCCTGGCGGCAACATCGCCTTCTGCTCAGCGAACGTTTTATTCTCCGAGCCTGGTATGACGCCAATAAGGGAAAGATACCAACGTAATGCGAGCGTCGTTTTGGTGGCAAACTTCTGGAGTTTGAACCAAGTCAGTGGTACATAAGAGTGGAAACAGGGTTTCTTTTCTTTCGGATTAAACTTCCGAAGTTCCATTATAGTGATGGTGTCCAGGCCCGCGAACAGGAAATGCGTATCACCGACAATCTTACCCTTGTAGAACGGGCACGGCGATTTAAGGATTTTATCGGGCAAAGAAAAATTGCCGATAGTTTTTACCTGTTTTGACGTTGTAAAAATTCCGCATTTTTGCCAGTCGGCGATGTCAAAGTATGGCATCGCCGGAAGATCGGGATTGTTCGTTACATTCATTTTCTTTTCTCCTTTTTAAAATTATCGGATGTGTTTTCTGATTGAGACGTTCCTCGCATCGATAAAAACCCTGCATTTTTTCAGTTGTCAAAGAACGGATACATTATAACAATGTATGACAATGACGTCAAGACGCCGGAATTTGGTTTAATTGGTACATGCTTCTCATGATAGCGAAGTTGTACCAACACGTTCATATTATTCCAGGGATGGCAATGGAAAATTGAATACACCCAACAATGTTTGACATTTACAATATGACATTTTATGCTTTCATCAGTAATCAAGCCATGGCGGCTTGATATTAAAATTAAATTAAATAAGGAGGAGGAAATGGATCGATTCGAAAAGTTATTAAACAGGATTATATTGATTCTTGTTATGTTATTCTGTTTCGGAGAGTTCATGTACTCGTTTTTTGATAGAAATATTTTAGGCATGATTCTCTGGGGGTCGGTGTCGATTATCGCCGCAGTTGCCGAGATAATAATATGTAGTCGATAAGTTCCCGCCAGTTTTCTTTTTATTGAAAAAGATTAACTGGCGGGATTTTTTATTCGGAAATGCTCGACGACAAATGACAGTGATTCGCTATGCGGTATTTGGTGGTTGCGTGGGCGCATCGTGCGGAAACGATAAGAAAAAGAAATAGAGAACTCATCTCAAAAAAATAAATTATCATTTATTCATTGGTTCGCTTGGAGAAAACAAACGGAAAACAGTTTATTTTCTCCTCGTTACCAATGGTAGGTCAGCGGAACTCGCGAGGACTTTCCGAACGAGCAGTGCGATCTCCCGACGAGCGCTATAATCATAGTGCAGGGAGGAAATCGCGGTTCATAGCCGGGAAGAACCGCGCAATCAGCGGATTTTGTTTTTGTACGCTTGATTTTTGCCGAAAACTTTGGTATAAACAGGAGTCGTTCAAAATACCGGAACAATGTTCGCCAAGATAAAAAACTTTTTTGCGGAATCGCGGCAGGAGCTTCGGCACGTCAATTGGCCGACGCGCCAGGAAGCCATCCGCCTGACGATGATCGTGATCGGCATTGCCGTTGGTTTCGCGGTCTTTCTG
>DAICZW010000027.1:0-3579 GCA_027310965.1 bacterium
TCATAAAACCTCCCTTTTCGTCAGAGGGCTCCAGGGTGATTCCCGGTTTGCCATAACAGACAAAGACCCTTTACCAGATAAAGAGTTCCTCTCTGTTACGGCAAACGCAATTAAGTTTTCAAGAAACTGTTTCTATAGTAGCACAGGATATATATTTGTCAAATTTATTTGCAAGGGGTGATCGTAAAATGCGAAGAAAGCGGAAATGGCTTATAATATCCCCATGCAGTTTCAAGTTCCTCAATTCATCGAGACGGAAGATAAAGTCGTGGGGCCGCTGACCATCCGCCAGTTCATTTACGTATGCGCGGGAGCCGCCCTCTGCGCGATCCTTTTTTTTACGGTTACGGGGTGGCTTTTCGCGATTCTTTCCGTTTTTATCATGGGGCTGTCCGTGGCGTTCGCCTTCATTAAAATCGACGGACGGCCGTTCATCAATATCGCCCTCGCGGCCTTCGGATTTTATTGGAAGCCGCAGATCTATCTTTGGCAGTCGGAACAGCGGACAAAGAAAGAAGACCATCCCGGTCTCGGCGCCGCACTAGAAGACATCGCCGCGGGACTTGCGCTCCATAAAAGCTGGGAGAATCTCCAAACGAAAGAAAGGATTTCGAACGTGCAAATAACCGACCGTTACCAGGTGTTCCGGCGGCAGAGCGGCGAACAGCATGCCGCGAAAAGAGTGGATTATAGGTAATGGAAAAACTGACGACCTCTTTTTCCCTTTGTCTGTATTCGTCGTCCCCGCCTACGGTTGAGGACGACGGAAAGAGGACGGGCAAAAACTACGGATGACATTCCATGAAAACTGTGCGAAAATAAAAAGACAACGACCATGCCCATGCCATCAAAACAGGATTCGGGGAACTCGCTCGATCTTGTCAATATCAAGGAAATAAAAGAAACCGCCGTCATTATGAAGGACGGAAGCATGCACCAGATTATCATGGTGGGCGGCGTCAATTTCGCGCTCAAATCGGAAGATGAACAAAATATCATCACGCAGGGGTATCAGAACTTCCTGAACGGCATTGCATATCCGCTTCAGATCATCGTCCATTCGCGCAAAGTCAATATCGGGAAATACCTCGATACGCTTCGCGCGAGAAAAGAAGCCGAGCAATCGCCCATTCTTCAGAACCAGATAGACGAATATATCGATTTTATCGACGGCTTCGTGCAAAAAAACGCGATCATGGAAAAAACTTTCCTCGTGGTGGTGCCGTTCTACCCTCTGAACGCCCTTCCGAACAAAAGTGCCGTTTCGGGCATGCTGCCGTTCTTCGGCAATAAAAAGAAAAACGCGAAAGAGACGGCAAAAAATCAGGAAGAACAGGAAGGCGCGTTCAGGGATAATCTTGTCCAGCTTACGCAGCGGACCAATCAGGTTATCAACGGGCTTCTCACTATCGGCCTCGACGCGGAAACGCTGGGCAACGAACAATTAATAGAACTTTTTTATAATTTCTATAATCCGCAGACCATCGAACGGAAAGAAATGGCGATCCCGGGCGCATTATCATTATAATGGTATCGCATTCTGCCGTCCTTGACCTGGTCGAGGATCCACGCTTTGAAATTTCATAATGTATATTCAAAAAAAATTAAGAAAAGGACTGGAAGCATGGATCCTTGCCTCCGCGAGGACGACAAATACGGGCGTATGCCAGTAATTATTATCTATTAAAACCATGGATCGGCCGCAACAGCAAGAAAATTTCGACGCCATAAAAAAAATCATCGCGCCCGCCGGAGCGCAGGTGTTCCCGAACTATCTCAAGATCGGCGATAAATTCGCGAAAACCTTTTTTATTCTCTCTTATCCGCGCTACCTTTCGACGGGATGGTTCGAAGAGGTCATTAACCTGCCGAATCTCTTCGATGTTTCCATTTTTGTGAACCCCATCGACACCGGCACGGCGCTCAAAAATCTCCGCAAAAAAGCGGGCCAGCTTGAATCGCAGCAAAACGACAACCAGGACAAAGGCCTGGTGCGCGACCCCCTCCTTGAAACCGCCATCCAGGACGTCGATACCCTGCGCGATTCGCTTCAACAATCCGAAGAGAAACTTTTCGATACCGGCGTTTACATCACGCTCTATGCGGATACCGAAGACGAACTGGCGCGGCTCGAAAACAAGCTTATAAGTATGATGGAGGCGAAACTTATTTACATAAAACCGACTCTTTTCGAACAGCTGGAAGGGCTTTTTTCGATCCTGCCGACCAACGAGGATAAAATCCAGGTCTATACGCCGATGAACACCGGTCCTATTTCGTCCTTTTTCCCGTTCGTCTCGGAAGATCTCACATCGAACCAGGGGATTATGTACGGCATCAATCTCTATAATAACAACCTCGTCATCTTCGACCGCTTCTCGCTCGAAAACGCGAACCAGGTGGTTTTCGCAAAATCCGGCTCCGGAAAATCATACACGACGAAGCTCGAGATCATCCGTTCGCTCATGGCGGGTATCGAAATGGTGATCGTCATCGATCCGGAAAACGAATATCAGCGGCTCGCGGAAACGTTCGGCGGCAGTATGTTCAATATCTCGCTTTCGTCGCATGAGCACATCAACCCCTTCGATCTCCCGCTCATTCCAGAAGACGAATCGCCGTCCGACGTCCTCCGGTCGCATATCGTGAGTATCACCAGCTTGATCAAGCTCATGCTCGGGAAAATGTCTCCCGAAGAGGACGCGATTCTCGACCGCGCCATCACGGAAACCTACGCTTCGCGCGAAATCGTCGTCGACATGGATTTCACCGGCAAGGAACCGCCGCTTTTGGGCGATCTTGAAACCGTGCTCCGCAATCTCGAAGGCGGCCGCAGTCTGGCGGAAAAACTTTATAAATACACCAAGGGAAGTTTTGCCGGATTCCTGAACCAGCCGACCAATATCGACGTTTCGAACCACCTTATTATTTTTTCCATCCGCGATCTCGAGGAAGAGCTCCGGCCGATCGGCATGTTCGTCGTTTTGAACTTCATCTGGAGCCTGATCCGCGCAAAACTCGCCAAGCGGCTTCTTTTCATCGACGAAGCGTGGATTATGATGAAAAACGAGGACAGTGCGACGTTCCTTTTCGGGCTCGTGAAGCGCGCAAGGAAATATTACCTCGGCGTTTCCACTATCACGCAGGACGTTGAGGACTTCCTCCGCTCGCCGTACGGCCGCCCTATTATCACGAACTCGTCCATCCAGCTTCTTCTGAAACAGGCGCCGGCGACCATCGATATCGTCGTCAAAGCATTCGATCTCACAAATGCCGAAAGGAACTTCCTTCTTAGCGCCGAAGTCGGCACGGGCATCTTCTTTGCCGGAAAGAAACATGTGACGATACAGATCGTGCCGTCGTATTTCGAGGATCAGATCATCACCACGAACCCCGAACAGCTGCTTGAAGAAAAAAAAGAAGAGGTCGCATAGGCGACAAGCGACATGGAACAAGGAAGAGAGGATTATATTACTTTCCCTGTCGTCCTCCCGGAGAGGAGGATCCATGCTTCCAATCTTTTCTTTAACTTCTTAAAGTGTGGGTTCTCGCCTTATGGAGCAGGCGAAGCCGCCGCTC